>DATKNZ010000304.1:0-7199 GCA_035541055.1 Candidatus Acidiferrum sp.
TCGAGCGTCCCTGAGGCAAGGGTCAGGTTTGTGACAGTCAAGGCGACCCCCATCGTCGTCGCGCCGCCGTTGATCGTCAGATTGTTGAACGTGTTAAACGCCGCCGTCGTCGGCAGCGTACTGGTTCCTGTAAGCTGGACCTTGCCTGCTCCGGGCCTGAACACGTTTGCGGTCCCGGTGCCGTTATAGTTGTCAACCAGGGAGCCGGCGATCAATGTCCCACCGGCGGTCATGGCGAGGGTTCCAGTTCTTGTGGAGGTCCCGGCGTTGCCAAGCGTCACGGCCCCGGACACGGTCAATTGGGAGCCGGAAGCAAAGCTCAGCGTTCCCGCGCCATCACCACCTGTCGTGCTACCCAGTTGCACAGTTGTGCACGTTGCGTTTGCGATATCCACCGTTACGGTGAAACCGCCCTCGACCATTGCCGTATCACTGGCGCCCGGGACCGCCGTCCCTGCTCCGCCCCCATGGGAGGTCGACCATGTGGAGGTTGAGCTCCAATTTCCCGCTTGACGGGAATAGTAGGTCGTTGCCCGGGCCGATGCCGTGGCCACAAGCATGGCGACCAATACCAGCGGAGCCACCCGGCAGATGAAGGCCCCTAGGCGCGCGTCCTGGCGCAGCCTAGGGAAAAACATGGATTGAGTGCTCATAATGTGATGGTCAGGTTTCGTGCGCCGGGCCGACCGGTCGCCGAGCAGCACCTGTGCGGTCGTGAGCGCGCCGGGAGCGCCAGCCCCAAAAACCGGCAGCCTGGGGGGTCACCATTGGAAAGTAGAAAGCAGAAATGGAGGCGTGCGCAGGCTGGAGTCGCTGGGCCGGGGAACAGGGGAAATGCGACGGGCAGGCTGCGGCAATTGCCGAGCCTTTGCATGGCCGTTCGGTGGCCCACGAACACAATACCAGCGTCATCCTGAATGCCCTATCCCGACACGAACGCGCTACTCAGAGCAGCCAGCGTGCCTATCGCAGACCTGATAATGCTTCTGCCCGGTTTTGCGGCTCCATAAGGCCCAGCACTGCTCTTGGGCGGTGAAAATAAGGGTTTAGAGCTTTTACTGTCAATGGCATTTTGGCTAAAAAGTGGACGGCTTGGGCAGAGACGGGAGGTGCGAAATCCGAAGGCTGAAGCCTGAAGGCCGAAACCCGAGCCGGGATGAATCACGAGAGGGCTGCGGTGGGTAGCGGGGCACCGCCCCAGGCTTTGATGGCCAGAGGAACAGCTCTTGGGCAGTGTAAATCATGCCTATCCGGTTCCTTGTCCTTACCACGGTTCGCAGAGCCCAAGCGTGGGCAGATTAAAGGGGATTGCCATACGTCAAATCACGGTAGGACAACCAACCGGATAGCCACGTCGTAAGTCACTGCCCTAAAGGCACTTACTGCCCACCACAGAGGCTACCCCTGATAACACCATCACCACACCGTATAATCGCCGTATACTCCCCGTATACTCCCCGTGTATTCAAATTGAATATACGGGGATTATACGGGGATTATACGGTGTGGTGACGGAGAGGTGAGGGCGTAGAGCTGAGGTGGATTTGTGGAGCCCTTCTTCGTAGGTGCCTGTGCATTACTGTCTTACTCCGTGCCTATCCGGTTGGTGGTCCTTACCAAAGTTCGCAGAGTCCGATCGTAGGCAGGTTAAATGGGATTGCCATACGTAACATCACGGTAGGACAACCAACCGGATAGGCATGGCATAAATGGCTCGGCCACAACAGCTTGGGACAGCCTCGACGGTCCCCTGCTGGGTTCCCGCCCATGTGGACCGGGGTTTCTGGAATGTCCCCGCGCCTGTAAAAGCCTCTTTTTGCGCATGTTCCCGCCTCCAGGGCAGTCCCGCAAGGCATCTCCATGCCTTAACCCTGCCTGGGCCCCTCCGGAGTCTCACCGGATACTCGCCGGATACACACCGGAGATAACATTGTTATCTACGGTGTGTATCCGGCGAGTATCCGGTGAGACTCCGGAGGGGTACGATTAAGAGGACGGGGAGGAGCCCGGGGACGGGAATAGGCACCAGTCTGCGACCCGATGCGGCAACTCCGAAAGCCGCGCCTCGTTACGGTTCGCGAGGATGATCACGGTGAAGCGCCTATCCGGGAACCGAACAATGCGCGTCGTAAACCCAACCGTGTTGCCACTGTGCCAGATCTCCCGCAAGCCGCGGTACTGGCCGATGAACCACCCGAATCCATAGCCCGCTTTCGGCCGCTCGGTAGCTGTCGCCGGTGTGAAGGCCAGCTTCAACAACTTCCGGCTGATGAGCTTGTCCGTGTAAAGCGCCTGGTCCCAGCGGTAGAGGTCGGCCACGGAAGAGTAAATGCCCCCGTCGCCGAGCACGGAACTGGTAAGGCTCTGGTCCGTGCGTTTCCAACCCGAGCCTTCCGGCGAATACCCATACGCCCGCTCCGGCACTACTGACACGCCCTGCTCATAGGCCAGCGTGTGATTCATCTTGAGCGGCCCGAAAATGTTCTCGTGCAGGAACCGGGCGAAGGTATTCCCCGAGCGCGCCTCGACAATTTGCGCTAGCAACGCGTATCCGGAGTTGCTATAGCGATATTTGGTGCCGGGCGGGAAATACGTCTTGTCCTGCGTCATCAGCAGGCGCAATACATCGCGGTCAAGGACCGGCAGCGTCGAGCCCTTCGGGATCAGGTCCTCGTAGTCGAGCAGGCCCGAGGTGTGGGTCAACATCTGCCGCACCGTGATCTCGCGTCCATAGGCCGGAAACTCAGGGAAGAAATCGGTCAGCCGTTCGTCCAGCGAGAGCCGCTGGCGGTCAACCAGGATCAGCACCGACATGGCGGTAAATTGCTTGGTGACGGAGGCGAGCCGGAAGTTCGTATTGGTTCCGCAAGGCACCATTACCTCCACGTTCGCCAAGCCGTAGCCCTTCGCGAACGCGACCTTTCCGTCGCGTATCACCATCACGCTGGCGCCGGGTGCGCCGGGCTGGCTGAAATCCTGGAACAGCGCATCGAGCTTCTGCGCGAGCGTATCAGCGGGTTGAACGGCAGCCTGTGTGGATAACGTCATAGCGGCGGCGAGCGAAAGACGAGCGAGCACAAGCCCGAGCATGGCCAAGCCCGCTTCACCGCGACAAGGCCAAAGCGATTACCCCGGCCACCGCGATCGCCCCGCCCACTAGCGAATGCAGCGTCGGCCGCTCATCTTCCAGCACGCGCGCAAACGGGATGATCAGGATCGGGGTGATGGCCAGAATGGCGAACACGATCGCCGCCGGGGTCGTGTCCAGCGCCCATTGCATGCAGCTCACGCCGACCGCCTGGCCCGCGAACCCGTTCACCAGCACCCACGGCCAGACGCCGCGCCATTTCTGTTTCGACGCCTCAAGCCCCAGCTCGCTCAGAGCTTTAGCCCGCACCCTGACCTCGCGCCGTTTCACGATCAGCAGCCCGGCCCCGGCGAACAGCAGACCGCCCAGCGCCCGCTGAAACGCTGCGTTGCCGCCGTCCAAGTGCCCGCCGGCCGTGTGGACGACCTCGTAGGCCTTGCGGCTCACTACGCCCCCCGCCGCCCCGCAAAGCGCCGCCAGCACGGAAAACGCCGTGCCGGCGAGCAAGTCGCGCCGCGACCGCCGCACATGCTCGCTGGGCATCAGCGCCACGCCTACCGCGCCCACGATCAGCAGGCCCCATAGAATCTGCGCTCGCGTCAGCGTCGTCCCCAGCCACATCCACTCAATCAACCCCGCCAGCGGCGCGCCGAGGCAATTGATGAGGAGCGTCGTGAGCCGCGACCCCAGCCGCGGCAGCGCCTGGAAAAACGCCATGTCCCCGATGCCGATGCCCACTGCGCCGCTCAGGAAGAATAGCGGGAAAGCCGCGCCGCCCGCGCCGATGCCGAACGCGTAGGCCCACACGCCCAGCACAATAGCGGCTACCGTCAGCCGCCAGAAATTGGCCTCCATTCCCCCGATCAGCTTGGCCGAGCGATGGCCGCAGGTGATCGAGATGGAAAAGAGCATCGTGCACAACAGCGCCGCGAACACGCTGCGCACAGTAGAGTCCGGAGCGGGGGGAGTCGAGCCGGGACGACAATAGGAAGAGGGTGCGAGCACACCATTGAACGCCTGATTCCGGCATTGCGCCTGTCACATTGTGGCGTAGAGTGGCGGCCATGAAATCTCGGGTTGGTTCATACCTCTTGTTCTGCGTACTAGCCGCAGCGGGCTGCCGCTCGGCCTCGTACTGGGCCTGGGAGAAACTCGGCGTCCAAAAACGCGACCTGCTGAAAAAGAACGTCGTGGCCGCGCGCGACGACCAGAAGGCGGCCAGCGACCAGTTCAAGGACGCCCTGACGCGCCTCAAGGAGCTGACCGGGTTTCAGGGCGGCGACCTGGAGAAGACCTACAACGGGCTGAACCGGGACTACGAGCGTTCGGTCGAGCGCGCCAACGCCGTCCACAGCCGCGTCAAGGACGTGGAGCAAGTCGCCGCGGATCTGTTCAAGGAATGGGAACACGAGGACAAGGAGATTTCCTCGCCGGATTTGCGCGAGAAGAGCCGCCAGCAACTGCGCGAGACCCGGCAGCGCTATGACGAACTGCATGCCGCCCTGAAGCGCGCTGAGGACAGCATGGACCCCGTGCTGACGCGGCTCCACGACCAGGTCCTGTTTTTGAAGCATAACCTCAACGCCGCGGCCATTGCCTCGCTCAAGGGCGAGAGCACCAACATCCAGGCGGAGATATCCAGCCTGCTCCAGGACATGAACGCCTCGATCGCCCAGGCGGATAAGTTCATCAACGCGATGCCTTGAGGCTGGCGACCTCGTAAATCGTATATCGTAAATTGATGGAAGACCGAATCCTCGCCCTGCTGCGCCGGCCCGGCTACACGCCGCTCAATGCCCCCGAGCTGCGCTCGAAGCTGAGCCTGCCGCGCAGCAAGCAGCGCGAACTGGACGGCCTCTTGGCCCAAATGGAGCGGCGCGGCCAGGTCGCCCGCATCAAGCAGGGCAACCGCTACGTCCTGCCCCTCGAAGCCGACCTCGTCCCCGGCCGCATCCGCATGAACCGCCAGGCCGCCGGCCTCCTACAGCCCGACGACCCCAAACTCCGCGCCATCCGCGTGCCCCCCGACGCCACCTCCACGGCCATGCACGGCGATCATGTGCTGGTGCGCAAGGATGCCGTCCCGCGGCCCGGCCGCCGCGCCGCCGAGGAAGACACCGGCCGCGTCGTGCGGGTGCTCGAAAGCGCGCGCAAACAAGTCGTCGGCACCTTGCAGCGCAGCCGCCAGCTCCTCTACGTCATCCCGGACGACCCGCGCATCACGCAGGACATCTACGTTCCGCCGCCCCGAGACGTCGGCCGCCCCGCGCGCATCGGGGACAAGGTTGTCGTCGAGCTGCGGGAGTGGAAGTCGCGACACGTCAACCCAGAGGGAGAAGTCATCGAAGTCCTCGGCCCGCCCGACGCCGAGGGCGTGGACATGCTCTCGGTTATCCGCCAATACAACTTGCCGCTGCACTTCCCGAAGCCGGTGCTGCACGAGGCGAATGCCGTCGGACATGAAGTCATGCCTGCCGATCTGGCCGCCCGCGTGGACTGCCGCGCTCACTGCGTCGTCACCATTGACCCGGACGACGCTAAGGACTTCGACGACGCCATCTGCCTGCAGCGCGTGGACAAAGGCCACTGGAAACTCTGGGTGCACATCGCCGACGTCTCGCATTACGTGAAGCCCGGCAGCGCGCTGGACGACGAGGCCCGCCGGCGCGGCAACTCCACTTACCTCGTGGACCGCGTCATCCCGATGCTCCCCGAGGCCCTCAGCAACGAACTCTGCTCGCTCAAGCCGCAGGTGGATCGCCTGACCAAATGCGTCGAGTTCCTGCTATCGCCGCAGGGCCAGGTGCTGCGGACGCAGTTCTACCCGGCCGTCATCCGCTCCCGGCACCGCTACAATTACCGCGACGTCTTCGCCCTCCTTCAGCGCCCCGCGCGCGACGCCACCGAGCGGATGCTCCACGACGCCAACGCGCTCGCGCAGAAAATCCGCCGCGCCCGCTTTCAGGCCGGCTCGTTGGACCTGGACTTCCCCGAGACCAAGGTCCGGCTCGACGCCCATGGCCGCGTGCTCCGCCTCGAGAAGGTCGAGAACGACGTCTCCCACCAGCTCATCGAGGAGTTCATGCTGCTCGCCAACGAGGCCGTGGCGGCGCGCCTCATGGCCCTCGGGCGCCCGGCTGTTTACCGCATCCACGAGGCCCCGGACGAGAGACGTCTCCAGGAATACCGCGAAGAAGTCCTGGGCCACCATATTCCGTGCGGCAACCTCTCGCAGCGCCAGGAAGTGCAGCGCCTTCTGCAGAGGCTCAACACGCTGCCCATTGGCCCCGCCCTCAAGATCGGCTTCCTCCGCTCGCTCATGCGGGCCCGCTACGCCGTCGAGCCTCTCGGCCACTATGGCCTGGCCAAGAAGAAATACACTCACTTCACCTCTCCCATCCGGCGCTACGCAGACCTGGTCGTGCACCGCGCCCTCTTTGTTCCGGAAAGCAAGGCCGGCGCCGCCCGACCCTCCGCCCCGCGCTCCGTATGCGGAACTCCGCCTTTGCGCGACGTGACCGACCACCTGTCCGAGACGGAACGCAACTCCGACGACGCCGAACGCGACAGCCGCGACGTGAAAATGTTTGCCTTCCTCAACGCGCAGCTCAAATCACCCCGCCCGCCGCATTACCCGGCGCTGGTCATCGACGTCCGCAACTTCGGCTTCTTTGTGGACGTGCCCGGGCTCGGCATGAGCGGCCTCGTGCCGCTCTCCGGCCTGACCGACGACTTCTACCAGTTCGACGCCCGGCTCAGCCAGCTCGTTGGCCGGCGCACGCGGCGGGTCTTTAAGCTGGGCGACAAGGTCGAGGTGCAGGTCGCCAAAGTGAACACCTTTAAGCGGCAGGTGGATTTCAAACTCCGGGTCTGGCGCCCCAAGCCTTAGACATGTCGCCCCGCCGGGCTGATCCGCTCCGACCTGGGTGAAAACCGCAGCGCGATCCGTGGCCGGACGCCGCCGCCGCTCCCTACGGAGTGCGGACGCGGTAAACGCGGTTCGGGTAGCTGGTCCAGGTGGCGTCGCTGAAATAGAGCGTGTTACTGGTGAAGGTGTTGGTCTTCAACGGCACCCATGTGCCGTGGGCCGGGTTGGTGCGGGCCTCCACAA
>DATKNZ010000305.1:0-2438 GCA_035541055.1 Candidatus Acidiferrum sp.
GCGGTGGGGGCGAACGAGAACCGGGCGCTCTTGCCCAGCCCGCCGAACTGGATGCAGTTGCCGGTGGACGCCGCCAGGCCCGCCACGCTCAGATTCCCGGCCACCGTGGTGACGTAAGGCCCCGCGGTGGTCGTGCCAACGTCATCCCACGTCATGAAGCACGGGCTCAACTGGCCGCCGAGGTTCGCTCCCGCGGGGTAATTGAACGGCTCGCAGTAGGGCAGGGGAAGGAGCACGGTAAGCGCCGCGTTGGAGCTGGTGATGCTCCCGGAGGAGTTGGTGACGACCACGCTGTAATTGGCGGTGTCCGCGCCCAACACCGGCGAGAGCGTCAGGGTGCTGGAGGCGGAACCGGAGATACGGCCGCCGTCGGCGAGGTTGGTGCCGGCGCAAAGCCATTGGTAGGAGAGCCCGCCGCCTGTCGCACCCACGGAGAAGGTGGCCGCGGTGCCAGCGAAGTTGGTCCGGCTGGCGGGCTGGTTGGTGATAGCCGGCGGGAAGCCGAGGCTGAGCATGGCTGGCGCGCTGAGGGCGTAGCTCAGGCTGTTGGTCACCGCCACGGAGTAGGAGGCTGCGTCGGCGCTTTGGACGTTCGAGATGGTCAGCGTAGCCGAAGTGGCGCCCGATATGTTGCCGCCATTGCTCAGGTTTACGCCGCCCTTCTTCCAGCGGTAGGCGAGGGTGGGGGTTCCGGCCGCGCCGACGGTGAACACTGCCGTGCTGCCTGCGGGCACGCTGAGGCTGGCCGGCGGGTTGGTGATGACGGGATCCAGCACCGTCAGGGAGGCAACCGAGCTGGTCACGGTGTTATACGCGTTGCTGACGACCAGGCTGTAGCTCGCGCCATCCGCCCCGAGCACGTTCGAGAGCGTCAGGGTCGGGCTCGCCGAGCCCGAGACGTCCCCGGCGTCGGACAGCCTGACGCCGTTCTTGCACCAGCGGTAGGTCAGCGGGGCCGGGCCGTAGGCGGAGGCGCTGAAGGCCGCCGTGGTCCCGGCGTTGTTCGTCAGGCTTTGCGGCTGCACGCCAATCCAGGGGCTCTGATTGGTGTTAGAGAATTGGTAAACGTGCACGTCGAACGGCGCGAAGGTGTCGGTGAATTGCCCGTTCTGCACGGTGACGGTGCGGGGAGATTCATAGAGCACGGCGCCGCTGGTGACGAAGGGCGGCAGGCCGCTGAAGGTGACCGTGACGGTGGTCGTCTCGCGCTTGCAGGCCAGCAGGTAGATGTAGGGAGGGACTTCCCGCACGCAGAATTCGATGTCGGGCGGAGAGGTGCCCGTAAACGTCACGGGCAGCGTCGAGGCGGGCGCGACCAGCGCGCTCGCGAGCGGGCTGCTGTCGCCCAATTGCTGGACGACGGGCCGGAGGACGTTGGTCCAGAAGGTCCAGTTCCAGCCGTAGGGCGCGTCGGTGGCGTTGAGCGTGGCGGCGATGTTGCCGCCGTAGAACATCAGGCCGCGCGCGCCGTTGACGATGGCCTGGTATGCCATGTAGCGCGACTGGGTGAAGGTGGGGAACACGAGCGTGTGGGCGGGAGGCGTGGTGCCGCTGAAGGCGATTTGCTCGATGAGCCAGTACTCCTTCTGCCCGTCGGCCACTTGCTCGAGCACCTGCGTCCAGTCGCCCACCTGGCTGATCTGGGTGTTGGTGATGGGCGGGTTGCTGGCCGAGCCCGCCGCGTTCACCGGGTAGATATCGAGGGCCAGCACATCGGCGGCGACGTTGTAGGGCTGGAGGTCGGCGATGGTCCCCCGCGGGGCGTGGGTTTGCACGACGGGGTGATTGGTGTCCTCCTGCTTGATGACCACGTAGCCATTGTAGAGGTTGGAGGCGGAAACGCCGCTCCACCAGGCTTCGTCGTAGTTCTTCCAAAGGCCAAGGGCAGGGTGGTTGCGGAAGGTGTCCACGACGTTGCGCAGGCTGGCGGGGGTGTTCGTGTCCGTGGAGGCGAACTCTGAGAGTTCGGCCAGGTTGACCCAGCAATACATGCCATGCTGGGCCGCCCAATCCAGCGCGGTCTGCTGCGTGGAGATCAACTGGCTGTTCCAACTGCTGGACTGGTTAATGCGGAAGAGCAATGCCCCGGCGTCGCGCAGCTCCTGCAAAGCGTCTGTGCCCCAGGACGTGGTGCTGTTATTGGGCGGGCCGGGGGAGAGGCCGATGGTAAAGACCTTGCGCCCGTTGAGGACGAGGACGTTGTTGGTATCAACCGTGACGACCGAGTTGGTCTGGGCGCAAAGGGAGGAGGCGAAGAGGCAGGCGAGAAGGAGCGCGGAGACCAATCGCGACAGTGCCCACCCGCGCTGAGTTCCTAAATCCGAAATCCGAAGCACGAAATCCGAAACAAATCCAGAGTCTCGAACAAGCAATGACTGAAACCTGCGGCCAGGCCGGGTTTTGAGCATTTGAAATTGGACGATTGGGATTTGTTTCGG
>DATKNZ010000306.1:0-4981 GCA_035541055.1 Candidatus Acidiferrum sp.
GGGACACATGGCGCTGCAATTCGCCAACAAATGGGGCTGCGAGGTCCATGCCTTCACCACCAGCGACAGCAAGGAAGCGGAAGCCCGAAAGCTCGGTGCTCACCACGTGCACAACACCCGGCAGGATGGCGCGCTCAAGAAACTTGCCGGAAGTCTCAATCTCATCATTTCCACCATCAACGCGCCTTTGGACGTTGCCGGTCTCCTCGATACCCTCGCGCCCAAGGGTCAGCTTCACAACGTCGGGGCTGTCCTCAAACCATTCGAAGTGCCCGCCTTCAGTCTGATCCTGGGCCAGAAGTCCGTATCCGGATCCCCGACTGGAAGCCCTACCACTATTGACCATATGCTGGCCTTCAGCGCGCGACATGCGATCGCGCCCATCACCGAGACATTTCCCATGTCCAAGGTAAACGATGCATTGGAGCGTCTGCGGTCGGGCAAAGCCCGCTATCGCATCGTGCTCATCAACGACTTTGCCAAATCCCAGAGTGCAGCCGCGTCCCGCCCCGAAAGGCAGCCGGAGGCCGTGTTCACTCGGGCATGAATCTGACCACACAACACAACAACCATTATGGAGGCTGGTATGGATACGACGAAAAGCTCACAAGAAGTCAAACCAGGTGAAGGCGGTCCTGAGAAGAAAGGCCGGGAGGCGAGCACGCTCAAAAACGACCCGAATGCGATGACCAGCGCGCTAACCATGGGCCAGCGCGTCGCGATCTGCTTCGCGGCAGGGGTGGTAGGGGCGTTGGCTGTGGTCCTCTTCAGCCATGTCCTGTTTGGGCTGGGGCTTGGCCCCGTATTCGGGGTCAAGGCTCCGGTGCCCCTGAAGTCGCCGGATATCTACCGGCCGCTCTTCTGGGGCGGGCTGTGGGGCATCCCGTTCGGGCTGCTGATCAAGCCCGCCTGGGTGCGGCTCTACCTCTTCGGCCTGCTATACTTCCTGTTGCCGGTACTGGCGCTGTTTGTGATCTTCCTGCCGCTCGGCGGCGCGGGGCTTTTTGGCCTGAAAGCGGGCGGGCCGATGTTCACGCTCTACCTCGTGTTGGTGAATCTGCCATTCGGGATAGTCACGGCTCTGACGGCTAAGGCGATCATCGGGAAGCATCCTTAAGCGTTCGACGGCCCGCCCGCAAATCCGGATCTGGTCAACTGGGCAGCCCCTGGTCGGCAAGCTCTTCGCGTGCCGAACCTGCGGCGGTCCCTCCTCTACCACGCCGTATGCTCTCCATAGCCACACCGTCGTACCTCTGCAAACTTTGCAGAGGTACGACGGTGTGGGTGTGGAGAGGCCAGGCAGAGCCCCCGGTGCGCAGGCAGTGGGGGCATCGGAAGTGATGGGCATAAAACGCGTAAGGGCAATGACTTAGGCCCCATTCATCCGGGAAAGAGGGTTGCTTGACGACGTTAATGGAACGGTCGTAACGGTGGAAGTCGCTAGCACGCTGAAGGTTACGAAGCGGAGCCCCTCGTCGCGGAGTCAGCGCTCTATAGCCCGGTAGCGTGTTGCCAATCGCTCGAGGCTGACGCCCAAGTGATAACCTGCCAGCATCCACTGGTTGCGCAAAGTCGTGCGCACAACCCCGAGTTTCTCCCAGCGCCGAGCGGAAGTCAGGGCGGCTTCGCCCACGGTGACGATCCGTCCGCGTCGACGCAGCCGGGCAGACAGCTCATAGTCTTCCATGATCGGCAGGTCAGCAAAGCCGCCCATTTCTTCAAACAGAGCCCTCGCGAGGAAGAGACCCTGGTCGCCGTAAGGCCGCTGCAGCCACCGCGAGCGGAAGGCGGTGGTCCATTCAATGAAAGCCTTGCCGGCAAAACTCCCGGCGATGCTGAACCGGAAGGCGCCCGCGGCCACCCCGGGCGCTCCCAGCGTGCGGTGAATCGCCTTCGCCCAATCGGGTGGAAGGAGCGTATCCGCGTGCAAAAAGAGCAATGAGCCTCCCTGCGCGTGGACAGCTCCTGCATTCATCTGGCGAGCGCGACCAGGCCTTGAGCCAAGGAGAATCGCACCAGCTTCTCTCGCACGCTGCACCGTGGTATCAGTGCTGCCGCCGTCAACGACGATCACCTCGTGAGACGGACCTTGCCCGATCGCGCGCAGAGTGGCGGCAATATGGCGTTCTTCGTTCAGCGCCGGGATGATGACGGAAACTCGGTCCAGGCGGGCGTCTTCGGCCGCCGCAAGTCGGTCCCAGGCCAGCAGATCTTCAGGCCGATCAATATCCTCCAACGGGTCCAACAAAGCAGGCTTGCAGCCCCAGCGCTGGAGCACGTCCAACGAATCTGCCAGCACGCGGTCCGTGCCCCAAGGGATGCCACGGAACAACTCCGGCATTGGGCGGCTCAAGCCGATGAGGTAATAGCCTCCGTCCCGTGCTGGCCCGAGCACCACCGGGGTTTCCGTCAAACGGTGGAAGGCGGCTGCAATCACCTCCGAGCTGAGGGTTGGGCAATCGCTGCCGATAATGACCGTGGCCATTGAGCCGGCGTGGAAGCTCTCCGCGAATGCCCCGGCCATGCGCTCTCCCAGGTCTCCCGTTCCCTGCGGCAGAAATCGCGCGGCGCTTCCCAGCCAATGACTCATCGCCTGCTCGGTGCCGCCTTCGAAGCGCACTTCTAAATCCGCGGGGACGATCCGGCTGGCTTGGCGCGCTGTGCGAAGAGTGCGCACCACCAGTCGGCGATGCAAGGCTGCCGCCCCCTCGGCGCCCAGGGCAGGAATCAGACGCGTCTTGGCCTGACCGGGAGTCGGGTGGCGCGTGAAAAGTATCAGCTCCTTTGCCACGCCAGCCAGCGCTCAAACCACTTCTTCACGGTTGGGGTGAGCCGGGTGCGATTATAGGCATCTCCGCACTGCCGGATGGCCTCGGCCTGCGTCGGATATGGATGGATGACGGAGGCAAGTTTGCCCAGGCCAATGCGCGCCGCCATCGCCACGCCGATCTCTCCGATCATCTCGCCCGCGTGTCGTGCCACAATAGTTGCCCCAAGGATCTCGTCGCGGCCCTTTCTGACATGGAACTTCACGAAACCAGCCTCCTCGCTGTCCAACACGGCACGGTCCACTTCCTTGAGTTCGCGGACATAGGTGTCCACGGCCAAGCCTCGTTGACGGGCGTCATGCTCGTAGAGGCCGACGTGCGCAATTTCCGGGTCCGTGTAAGTACACCACGGCATTGTCAGCGCGCTGGCCTTCTTGTGTCCGAGGAACAGGGCATTCTGAATCACGATGCGGGCGGCGAAATCGGCGGCATGCGTGAACTTCCAGGCCATGCACACATCGCCGGCCGCATAGATGCGCGGATTGCTGGTTTGCAGGCGGTCATTCACCAGGACGCCCTTGCGCGGATCATGCTGGACGCCGGCAGCCTCCAGGTCGAGCCCCTCGACGTTTGGCGCCCGGCCGGCTCCGGCCAGGATCTCATCCACGGCCACGCTCTCTTCCTTCCCCTGCGATTCATACCAAATGACCTTTTCGCCGTTATGCTCGACGCGCGTGATCCTGGCGTTGAGCCGTAACGCCACGCCCTCGCGGACGAAGGCCTGCTGCACGAGCGCGGCGGCCTCCATGTCCTCCCGATCGAGCAGGTGCGCGTTCTTGTGGAGCAGGCTAACCTGGGAACCCAGCCGCTGGAAGGCCTGGGCCAATTCGCAACCAATGGGTCCTCCACCGATCACCGCCAGCCTCGCCGGACGCTCGGTAAGGTTGAACACCGTTTCGTTCGTCAGGTAACCTGCCTCGGCCAATCCCGGGATGGGCGGTTGCGTGGCGCGCGCGCCGGTCGCGATGACCGCGCGTTTGAACCGCAGGCTCGTCCCCCCGACTTGCACCGTATCCGGGCCGGTGAAATGCGCCTCGCCCAGGAAGACGTCCACCCCTAGCTTCGAAAAGCGCTGGGCAGAATCGTGCGGACTAAGGTCGGCGCGAAGCTTGCGCATGCGCTCCATGACGGCCGGGAAATCCACCTGCACCCCCTCAGCCACCTGCACGCCGAAGGGAGCGGCGTCCCGGGCGTCGTAAGCAGCACGCGAGGCGCGGATAACGGCCTTGGAGGGAACACAACCCACGTTCAAGCAGTCTCCGCCCAGCAGGTACTTCTCGACGAGAGCCACTTTCGCTCCGAGACCTGCGGCGCCGGCGGCAGTGACCAGCCCCGCGGTCCCGGCCCCGATGACGACCAGGTTGTAACAGGGCGCAGGGGTAGGGTTATGCCATTGCGGCGGGTGGAGATAGGAAACCAGGCGCGTATTGTGCGCGTCTGCCGGTGTGACCAGCACGGGCTCCGTGTGGTCGCCGTTCTTCGTAGCAGGCGACGTAAGGAGGCTCTGATTAGCGGCAGAGACGCCTCGTTCCGAAGCAATGGGAGCCTCCTCACGTCGGCTGCTACGTTCGCCAGTCACGCCCTGATTGGGCGCTCTGCTGCTGATCTTCGCCGCCAGCGCTCTCTTCGCCAGGCGCGTCACAAACACCGTCACCGCGACCGTGGCCAGCAGGCCGACGCCGTACAACACCCACTCGCCCGTCGTGCGCTGGCGATGCCCCGCGCCCAGGTTGACCAGCGAGCCCAGATACACATACATCACCGTGCCCGGCATCATCCCGATCCAGGAAGCCAGCACATAATGGCTCAGTCTCACCCGCGTCAGGCCGAACGCATAGTTCAGCAGCGTGAACGGAAAGACCGGTGAAAGGCGCGTCAGGAGCACGATCTTCCATCCCTCGGCCGCCACCGCACGGTCAATGGCAGCGAATCTCTCGTTCCGCTCGATCTTCCGCGCGATGGCGTCGCGCGCCAGATAGCGCCCCACCAGAAAGGCCGCCGTGGCGCCCAAGGTGGCGCTAATGGACACGCAGATCGAGCCCAGGACCACGCCGAACACCGCCCCGGCCCCGAGCGTCAGCACCGACCCCGGAACGAACAAGACCGTCGCCACAACATAGAGGCCGACAAATATCACCGGCCCCCACGGCCCA
>DATKNZ010000307.1:0-4576 GCA_035541055.1 Candidatus Acidiferrum sp.
AAGAAAATCGACCGGCCGCCGTAGCCGCGCTCGATGGTGCCGTCGGCGTTGTCCCACTCATTCGTCCAGCGGATCGGCATCGCGGGCTCGCTGCGCAAGGCGTGGCTTTGCGGATCAGTCTTTTGTGGCGACGATGGAATGCGCAGGGCGGCAAACGCGCCATACAGCACTCCGGCCTCGTCCGCACCGGCGATCACGGCTAGGGGATTGCCGCCCTCGCGCGTCTTGTAGAGCCAATATCCTTCCGCCTTTAAATCCGTCGGGACGGGGAGTCCGGGGTATTGTTTGCGGATCTCCTCAACCGTGCCGACGGCTGTCTCCCCTCCGAATGCTTCTTCTGCCCGAGCCGAGAGGCCCGCGGTGGATTTCGGTCCCCAGCACGCATCTTCGGCCCGTTCCAGTTCCGCGACCGCTGACCGCTCAAGCACGCCGTTTCCGAGAGCGCGGATGTTCCTGGGGATCACGACGCATCCGCCGTTGATGTGGCCGTATTTCAGCCACGCCTGATCCGCCGTCTGCGCGCATGCCGCAGAGACCAGTCCAAAACCCAGAAAAGACGAGAACCCGATTTTCATCAACACCGCGGAACCATGACCTCGCTCGCGCATACGGTTACGTTCTATCACGCGCACCGTTATTGCCAGCGATCCGTCAAACCCTGCTCAGACGTCCACTCTCTCACTGCGGATAATTTGCCCTCTGGCGAGCACAATGGATGAAGGGACGTCAGTGTCCCGAAATCATGCCGGGGGCGCGTTCCGGACTCTCTGATCAATATTTTTTTGGACTGTCCCGCTGTACGGAAACATAATCTGCTGATTCTAAACCATTTGCGATAAGCATGCCGTACAGCCGTACAGCGATACAGTCCGTCAGTATCGTTTGGTGAGAGCGGCCGGTGCGGCGCCGGTGCGGCCGGAGAGAAGCCAGTCCACCGCGGCGCGTACATCCTCCTCGCGCGCTTCGCCCATGATCCGAGCGACTACCTCGCCCTGCTCGTCCAGAATCGCCGTGCCGGGAACGATGTTGCCCAGGCCGAAGCGCTCCATCGTGTCGGTATCGGCGTCGTCCCAGCTCTGGAGCGAAACATGCAGCCGCTCCAGCACCGCCGGAATTTTGGCCCGGTTCTTCGGCTCGTCGATCGAGATCAGGACGAACCGCACCGGCTTGCCGGCATAGCTCTCGGCCAGTTTCGAAAGCCTGGGCAATTCCACCTGGCACGGCCCGCACCAGGTGGCCCAGAAGTTCACTACCACCGCCTCGCCGCGCAGCGCGGAGAGCTTGCGCGTCCTGCCATCGAGGGATTTGAAGCCCGGATCCGGCGCACGCTTCGCGACGCCTGCGGCGCCGAGGAATAACCAGCACAGTGCCGCGACGGAGAACATCGCACGTTCAGCCACTTTGGACATATTTACCCGAAAATACAGATCGCGGCCTTCGGCTTTCCTCAACCGAAAGATGTAGGCGGTCCTCCACCCAGCGAGCCAAGACTGCGGCTTCCTCAACTGTTACCGTTTCGCGAAGCAGTCTGATTCCTGCTCCGGTGTTCCCCAAAACTGCCGTGAGCTTTCCTGAGGTCAGTACCTTCCCCATCGAGGAGAAAACAAAAATGAGGATCTCTCCCAAGGCCGGTCCGGCGCTTGCCTGCTCCGTGCTTGCCTCCCTCTCAATTTCGCTTTCCACCGTGGCGCACGGCCAGGGATGTGTGGCCGCCCACTCGCCGCAGCCCATCATTTCCGGCCTGGATCCCACATCGCAATTGGGCTCGCGCAGCTTCGAACATGGCCAATGGATCCACGGCCTCACTGTCACCGTCGGCTACCGTGTCTACAACTCCTACAAGCATTACATCGGCACGGTCTACCAGATTCAGCGCCAGGAGCAGCACAGCGCCGTAGTGAATCATGTCAATCTCTTCGAACTCGATGTGAATTACCAGGTCACCCCGCGCCTGAGCTTTATCGCTACGGTTCCGGCATTGGAAGCCACTCGCCACGGCCAGAGCAGCCCCACCAATTTCTATCGTTCAGGCGGCCTCGGCGACGTGACCATGGGCGTTCAGTCATGGGTTTGGCGCCCGCCGACAGAGAGCCACGGCAACATCAACTTCTCTGCACAGCTGAAGCTGCCCACAGGCATCAACGACGCCAAGGGAACCACTGTCAAAAAGGGAGTCGCACAGATCCAGCCCTTTGACGAATCCATCCAGCCCGGAGACGGCACCTGGGGATTCTCCGTTGCGACCGAAGCCTATCGCCGCCTTTGGCTGAACGCGACCGGCTACTTTACGGGCTCATGGCTCTTCAGCCCACAGGACACGACCGGGGTCAAGACCTATCGCCCGGCGCCAGGTGAAGGTGTGATCTCGGCGACGGACCAGTACCTGTGGAGGGGTGGCTTTTCGCACCCCGTTCCTCCCTACCGGGTCCTGCGCGGTCTGGCGCTCAGCATTGGCGGACGCATGGAAGGGGTACCGGTCCGCGACGCCTTCGGCAGCAGCAATGGCTTCCGCCGCCCCGGCTATGTCATCTCCATCGAGCCGGGAATGATGTATGCCTGGCGCCGGTACCTGCTCAACGTGAGCGGCCCCTGGGCCATGGAACGGAACCGAAAAATCAGCGTTACGGACCTGGAGAACCACACCCACGGGGATGCGGCGTTCGCGGATTACACCATCATCGCGGGGCTATCGCGGAGCTTCTGAGAAAGGCGTGGAACAGGGAGTAGGGAAGAGAAGAAGGAGGGTGTCCCAGTTCTTCCCACATCCCGCCTAAGAGCGATCGGGGCCACGACCTTGGAGGCCATGGCCCTGATTCTGTTTGAGGTTGATGACCTAATTCACGGTCAGAGCGAAAGGCGTGGTGTGGGTGGTCGCCGTAATTCCATTGCTCGACTGGGCCGTGATCTTCAGGGTGTATGAACCGGACGGCGTGGGGAGGTTGTAGGGCGGGCCGTGGTTGTAGTAGTTGTAGCGCGGCGCACATGCGGTGGCGCCTAGCACGCTGATAAAGCCGACCAGGGCCACCAGCATAAGCCGGCTCAGCCAGCGGCGCCGCCTGACCGAAAAGGCCAGGCCGGCAAGCCCGAGCGTTCCGGGCAGCAGCACTGCCCAGGCGACCGGGTTACCTTCCGTTCGGATGAGGCCGGAGGTCCGGTTTCTTCCTTGAGTGGCGAGGACCATAGAACTGGTGCTGGGCGCAGTGGCGTTGGGGAGGATCTCGACGTTCTTAGGCGTAAAGTTGCAGGACGACTGGTCAGGGAATCCGGCACAGGCCAGGGTGACAAACATCGGCCCGGTGAGCGAGCTGGCGTTAATCGGCGTCAGTGATACGGTGGCCGAGCCTGACTGGCCTGCTGTCAGCGACAGCGAGGCTGGGGAAACCGAGAGCGCAAAATCCGGCGTGGACGTCGTGGCTTGCTGCGCCCGGACTCCCGAGACATCCGATGCGGAGGCCTGGTGAGTGGCGTCGCCTTGGTAAACGGCTACGAGGTTGTGGTCTCCGGTGGGCAGAGCCAACTCGAGCCGGGCGTGCCCCTCGGCGCTGAGGGCGGCCCCAGCCAGTTGGCGGCCATCCTCCTTGATGACCACGGCCCCGGTCGCCGGTGCGCCGTCTTCGCCTTTCACGGCAACCGCAAAGGTGGCCACCGTGCGCCCGTTCTGGATGCGCGTCTCAGCAGATAGCGTGGTCGCGGTGCTTTGCAATGCAGCCTGCGGCCCGGCCCCCCATGCGGGGGCAACTAATGCCAGCCCCAGTGCTGCAACCCACTCCAGGTTCACACGTCTCACGTACGCCCGCTCCAAATTCCAAAGAGAAATCGCGAATCAGTCGATAAGATCAGCGTAAGGCCATTGTATCCGGCGGAGGCAGGTGCGGGCTAACCGCAGTCTGGTTGGGCCGCGGGCCAGCCCGTCGTACTCCGCCGTTACTCCTTGGACGTTAAGGGGGCGGAGATGTCGCCCTGTCCTCAGTCCTTAGTCCCTAGTCCCCGCCTTTCGTCACTCTTCCCGGAGCAACTGCGCGGGATTTACCCGCAGGGCCCGGGCGGCCGGAATAGAGGTAGCGATCAACCCGATCAGTATCATTGCCAACAATGCCCCGGCCAGCACCAGCGGGTCACGCGGCGTGGCCTCGTAAACGAGAAAAGAAAGCAGCCGGCTGGTGAAAATTCCTGCTGCCAGGCCCAGCGCGGAGCCCGCCAGCAGCAGAACCATCGGCCGGCCCAACGCCGAGCGGACCAGTTGACGGCGCTGTGCGCCCATGGCCACGCGGATTCCCAGTTCCCGCATGCGCTTCGAAACCGAGTACGCCGCCATACCGAACACACCCGTCACTGCCAGCATGGCCGCGAGAAGGCCCATCACCCCCAGCGCCGCCGTGGCCACTCTCGCGGGAAACAGCACCAGCGCCAGCGCTTCCGGCCACGTCTGGATCGTAAACGGCAGGCCGGAATCGATCCCGGTGAGAACGCGGTTCAGCGCCGGCGCCACTTCCGCCGCAGGCAACCCCGAACGAACCACCAGCGTGGTGTCGCTCGCGTACAACTGGGCCAGCGGGAGGAACATCGCTGCCTGGGG
>DATKNZ010000308.1:0-50762 GCA_035541055.1 Candidatus Acidiferrum sp.
GCGCGGCGGCTCGCTCCAATGGATGCCGTCCTTGCTTTCTACCAATGCGAGGCTTTGCTTGGGACGCCACGACAGCCACATGCGATAGCCGGGGCCGTCCTTGAGCGCCGCGACATCGAAGCAGGTGCCGTATTTGCCTCCGATGACGGGATTGGCGTCGTATTTCACCCAGCCTGCGGTGGTCTGGGGAATGGGAGTGACCGGCGGCGCGCCTGGGGGAACAGCAGCACCGACCTGGCTCGGCACCTGGGCCAGGGCGACTCCGCCCAGGGACTGGAGCGTGAGGAGAAAGGCTGTAACGACCCCTCGCCAAGAGGCGGACTGGCTGCCGGCAAGCATGGGGCGTATTTCACCATGCTCAGCCCGGCGACGGCCACTCAAATCAGCAGGGGAGCCTGGGCGCGGGCCCAGCTTGGCACCGCAACCACGTAGTAGCGTAAGCCTCCGGCTTGCGACCGTCCCGGCGAGCGTCCCGCTTGCCGTTTGAAAGCGCGGCCCACGCCAACCTGGAAGGTTGGCGGGACTGACGCAAGCCGGAGGCTTACGCTACTATTATTACGCCCCGGCGGGCAGCGGTTTGCCCGAAGGCAAGGCCGAATTCGCCGGTGGTGTCTTTTCCACCTGGCGGAAGCTGCGCCACAGGTGCAGGGGCAGGAGGCCGATGCCGATTACCACTAGCTGGCTGGCCATGAACAGCATCAGCCACTTAAAGCCCTCATTCGTGAACCCATAGGAGTGCAGGCCGATGCCCAGCAGGTTGACGCCGAACCAGGAGAAGCTGGTCACGATGTTGCCGAACACGGCGAGGTTCATGATGCCGCGGTCGCGGGCGATACCTCCCCACCTCACGTGCAGGATGACGGCGTTCCACAGCACGATGAGCAGGGCGCCGTTTTCCTTCGGGTCCCAGCCCCAGAAGCGGCCCCAGGATTGATCGGCCCAGATGCCGCCGAGAACGGTGCCGACGAAGCTGAAGAGCGTGGCAAAGCAGACGATGCCATAGACCATCTTGCTCAGGGCCTTCCCGATGCTGATCGAGCTGCTTGCGGCTGGTAGGGGCGCCGCGCCGAGACGCCCACGCTGATCACCGAGCGGACGCCTCGGCGAGGCGTCCCCACCCAGGGGCATGCGCAGCAGCGGCGTAAACACGCCCAGGACGATATACAGGATTGCCAGCAGCCCGGCGGCAAAGGTGGAGGCGTAGCCCAGCGTGACCACCACCACGTGCGTGGCCAGCCAGAAGTTGGTATCCAGCACGGCGCGCAGCATCTCCATCGTGTCGCCGCCCAGGGCGAGATTCTGGGCGATCAATAGCGTGATGAAGCCCGCCACGGCCGCCATAAAGCTGCCGATGCCCACGCGGTAAATCCGCTCCAGGATGAGCCCGAGCACGACGGCGCCCCAGCCGATGAAGATGGCCGACGAGTAGAGGTTGGTCACGGGCGGGCGGCCCTCGAGCACCATGCGAAACACCAGCCCGAAGGTATGCACAAGCCAGGCCAGGATGATCAGGTAGAACGCCGAGCGCCGCAGCGACTCCGAGAGGTTCGGCAGGGTGCCCAACGTCAGCAGCGCCCCGGCGGCCAGCAGCAGCGCGGTGACGTAGGTGATCATCGCGTGCAGGAATGGCCTGGCATTATTGAAGTAGAACTCGGCGCGCCCCTTGCGCAGCTCCTTTTGGAACTTGGGCTGCAGCCAGGCGCGGTAACCCGCCACCGCGCGATTGAAGGCCTCGGGCTTCTCCTGGTGGTAGGCCGTGGCTGCCGCGATGAGATAGTTAAGCGCGGGGTGAATTTCGCCCTGCTGCGGGGATTCGAGCAGGCTGGCGCCGGCTGTCTGCCAGTGGTCTCGCCCGGCCTCCGGGTTCAAGGGCGGGACGACCAGCGCGTAGCCGTACTGGGCCATGTGCTGGAGCTGTTCGAAGGGCAGCGCCACGGTCTGCAGGGTGGCCTGGTCCAAATCCTTGGCCTTGTCGCCGGCCTGCAAAGCGGCGCGCGCGGCCGGCAGGTGCTTCCAGAACTCGGCCAGCTCCTGCGCAAAGTCATCCACGTCGGGCGGCTGCAGCGTAACCTTGAGCCGTTGGTAGATGCTGACCGCGTTGAAGAGTTTGACGACCTGTTGCTGGAAGGTCGTCTGTTGCTCGGCCTTGACCTGCTCCGCCTTGCGTCCCTGCTCTTCGATGACGGGAATGACGGGCTCCAGCTCGTTGAACGTGTAATAGCGCAGGCCGGATTTGGCCACGCCCTTGTCCTGCAGCTTGAGCTCGCCGAGCAGGTCGGCGTGATGGATGAGAAAGATCGGGCGCGTATCGGCGACATCCGGCCGGGCCATGACTTCGAGCAGCCACTCGGTCGAGCGCAGCTTTTTGGCGTGATGCCAGAACTTCCACGAGGGCACTTCCTCGAGCGGCACGTCGCCCGTGCTGCGAATCTGCAGCAGGCTGTTGCGGGCCAGCGAATCGAACGGCTGCACGCGCCCGTTGTGCAGCACGGGCAGGCTCCCGAATTCGCGCACGTGGTACTCGCCGTCCTTCCGGGGCGAAATCATGGAAAAGTAGACGTCCATGCCGAACAGGGCTAGGCAGCCAAAGGGCAACAACCAGAGCAACACTTGGATGAGGCGCTTCATAGGCGTGTAGAGTGAAACGTGAAATGTGCAGCGTGCCGGCTCATGCCTTCCTCCGTTTCCGGGTGAAGCCCAGCAGGTGCGTGGCGAACTGCACGAGCAGGCCGGCGCCCACCAGGACGCAGGAGAAGTAAGGCGTGAGCCAGCTTGGATTGTGCACGACCTGGAGCACGGTGCCGTGGTTGTCCTCGTCGTAGCTCAACTGGTAGTAGGTCTGCCCGGCATAGCGCAGGGGGTTGTTCATATAGATGAGGACCTCGCGCTTCTCGCCGGTATCCGGGCGCTCGAGCCGCACGCGGCTCGAGAAGTTCTTGGGTATGTCCGTGCCGGGGTAGATGTCATGCTGGAACTTCAGGAGCTGGATGCTGTAGGGCTCATAGAAGCGCCGCGGCCTCAACGCCAGCTCGTAATTGCGGTTGTTCCAGGTAAAGGTCTGGGGCCGGTCGATGTGCTCGGAAACCAGCCACGTGCCGAGCGAGCCTTGCGGGGTCAGCAGCTCCACCAGCGCGCTGGGCACGTCGCGCTGGTCCATCGCCGTGACTCGCGGCAAATCCTGAACGGTGACGCGCGGGCCGAAGCCCTGGTCCGCGGCAGGCGGGGCGGTGGCATCGGCGGCGCGGTCGGTCACGCTGGAGTTGGGGAAGAATTGCTTGATGCGCAGGGTGAACGGCAGGTCCGGCGGGCGAAGCGTTTTGCCGGTGCTGAGCCGGCCCTGGGGTATGGCGACCACGGTGTCGGCCTGGGGATCGGTGGTGTCAATGACCGCCAGTTCAGCCTCGCGCTCGGTCTCGGAGTAGTTCAGTGACTGGCCCTCCCGCAGGTGCAGCGTGCTCTCGCGCGAGAGACGGTCGGTCCCGAATTGGCCGAGCAGCATCAGGATCAGTCCGGCGTGGACCAGCCAGATGCCCGCCTTGCTACGCGTCAGGGCAAAGCGCTTGAAATGCGACGCCACGAGATTGATCAGCAGCACACCGCCAATCAGGTAGCCGCCGGGGAAGACAGGCACCCTCGAGCCGTAGAGCACGTCCGCGACCGTGGACGGGCGCAGGTAGATGTGCACCATTTCGAGCGCCTTCTTGATGGCCGCCCACATCGGCGCCGCCGGCACAAAGAACGAGTGGAAGAAGTTGTCCTGCGACAGATACAGCCCGATGGGGTCCTGCGCCATCGTGCCAAAGAAGACGAGCACCAGGGCGAGGACAAGGCAGGCCACCGTGAGGCGCAGCGAGGTGAAGAAGCGCAAGATGAGGTCGAAGCCGCGTTGGAGAGCGTGGCTGAGCGAGGCTGCCGGCGGGGGTGCGAGCCGCTCCTCTGTGCGTGCGGCGGGGGCCGGGCCGGAGGACGCGGGGCGGTTTGCCGATGCGAGCGGCTGCGCTGCCGGAGCTTTGATCGGGCTGGACTCGAAGCCGGCCGTGGCGAGGCCGCCGGCCGCGGGCAGCTTATCCTGCGAGTTGATCACGGATACTTGGCTGTCTGCACGAACCGGGTGAACGCGTCCTTCTGTTCGCCCACGAGCTGCTCATTGCCCATCAGCTTGTAGAACCAGGTTTGCTGGCCCTGGGGAACGATGACCGCAATGAGCCGCGTCTTGTGCCCGGTGCGGGGATCGGTCCCGGTCATCTGCGTGAGCGTCGCGCTGCTGCCGGGCACGTCCAGCGGTTGGACTTCTTTCGAGAGGTCATCCTGGGCAATGGGCGCCAGGCCGAGCTGGCCGCGCCAGCGGTTGACGTTCGCCAGCAGCCCGCCGCCGTCGCCCCCCGACATGCTGACATTCACCGCCGCCTGGGCGTCGCCCGTGCCTTTGACGAGGAACTTGGCCACGAGGAACTGCCCGCCGGATGTCTCCTGCCATCCCGAAGGCACCTGCCAGGCAGGTTTGTCCTGGCCGGAGGATGTACCTGCCCCGCCTTGGGCCTCCATTGCTGCGCCGCCAATCGGCGGGTGGGAAGGGGGCAACTCAGCGCCGCCCCCAATCGGGGGATGAGAAGGCGGCAGCCCGGCCATTCCCATACCGCTGGGCAAAGTGACTGACTTCAGGAATTCAACGAATGCGGGCTTTTGCGCGCCCACCAGGGCGTCGTCTCCGGTCATCTTGAAGAACCACGTCGTGCCGTCCCGGCGCGCAATTGCGGCCAGGATGCGGGTCTTATCGCCCGAGCCCGGGTTCTCGCCGGCCTGGTCATAGAGCTGGGCAGGCTGATGGTCAACTTCGACTGGCTCGGCCAGCTTGGCCAGCTCATCCGAGGACACGCCCTTCAGCCCGACCTGCCCGCGCCAGCGATTGACGTTATCCAGGTCGCTCCCCGCCATGCCCGG
Organism: Candidatus Acidiferrum sp.; assembly: GCA_035541055.1. Lineage (GTDB taxonomy): Bacteria > Verrucomicrobiota > Verrucomicrobiia > Limisphaerales > UBA8199 > JAPLUA01. Next base: position 4,942 of record DATKNZ010000308.1, read on the forward strand.
CAGGGGGATCACGCTGACGTCAGCCTGCTTGCCGTTCCGGCCGGCGACACGGAATGAGGCGGCGCGCATCTCGCCGGGGGGCGCTTCCTGCCAGCCGGAAGGGACCTTGTAGGTGAGTGAGGACGAGCCGGCCGCGGAACCCACATCGGGATGGCCCTGGGGCAACGAGGCGGACGGGGTGGCCTCCTGGGCCTTGGCCACACGATAGATTTGGATATCGTTGCGCCCGCAACCGGCCACAGCCCCAAGACAGAGCGCCAACACCCACGGCATCAGGCCGGCGCTACTGGCCCTGCAACATAGTAGTTTCACGGTATTTGTGTACGAGTAATCGGGCCCAAAGGCAAGCAGGTTTGCGTGAATTGCGGAGGTCACAGCAAAAGAGGATGAGAGCATTTACCTGTCCCCGCCCAAATCCGCAGGCCGAAGGCCGAAGCCCGAAAGAAGGCCGAAGGCCGATATCCGAAGGCGCCGGCGAGTAGTCCTGAGTCTAGAGTCTAAAGTCTTGAGTGGTCGAGCTCCGCGGCGACTCAAGGCTTTGGGCCTTGGAGGCAAGGCCGAACAGCGATGGTTTCGGGCTTCGGATTTCGGCCTTCTTTCGGCCTTCGGCCTTCGGGCTTCGGATTTTGATACGCCTCGCAGATTCCGCAGGGCCCTTTTACCCGTTCAGCGCCGCCAGGCGCTCCTCGACATCGTGCGTCATGAGCGGCTCGATCACGGGATCCAATGCCCCCTCCATGACTGCGGGAAGGTTATACAGGGTCAGGCCGATGCGGTGATCGGTCAGGCGGTTCTGGGGGAAGTTATAGGTGCGGATGCGCTCATTGCGCTCGCCGCTGCCGACCTGCTCCTTGCGCTGGTCCGCGTATTTCTTGTTCTCCTCGGCTACTTTGCGCTCCAGCAGGCGGGAGCGCAGCACGGTCAAGGCACGCGCCTTGTTCTTCTGCTGCGAACGCTGGTCAGCGCAACGCACGATTGTGCCGGTGGGCTTGTGCACGATCTGCACCGCGGAATCGGTCGTGTTCACGCCCTGGCCGCCCGGACCGGAAGCGCGGCAGACGGTGATTTCCAGGTCCTCGGGCTTCAGCTCGACGTCCACTTCCTGTGCCTCGGGCAGCACGGCCACAGTGCAGGTGCTGGTGTGGATGCGTCCCTGGGCTTCGGTGGCCGGCACGCGCTGCACGCGGTGGACACCGCTCTCGTACTTCAGCCGCTTATAAACGTCGGTGCCGTTAAGCTGGAAAATGACTTCCTTGTAGCCGCCCAGGTCGGAACTGCTGGAGTCGAGGTCTTCCACCTTCCAGCCGCGCGCCTCCGCGTAGCGGGTGTACATGCGGTATAGGTCGGCCGAGAACAGGGCCGACTCCTGCCCGCCGGCGCCGGCGCGGATTTCAACAATCGTGTTGCGCGAGTCCGCCGGGTCGGGAGGCAGAATGCCACGCTGCACCTCGAACCCCAGGCGCTTCTCCTCCGCTTCGAGGCGGGCGAGTTCCTCGCGGGCCATCTGGGCCAGCTCCGACTCGGCCGGCTCGGCGGCCAGGATGGCCCGGTTCTCCGCCAGCTCGGACTGCACCTTCCGGTAAGCCTGCCCCTGGCCGACCAACGCCTTGAGCCGGGCATAATCCTTGCCCAGCTCCTGCGCCCGCTGCGGGTTGGCGAAGACTTTGGGGTCGCTGAGGGCGGCCTCCACCTCGGCCAGGCGGCGGGCGAACTTCTCAATGTGCGGGATCAGGTCCATGCTTCAGCAAGTGCCGTCGGTCACAGCGGTTCCGGAGATGGCGCGCGCCAAAAGCAATCCGCCCGGAGAGTCTCCAAACCCTGCGGGCGGATTGAAAGGGGAGGACGCTAGCGCCGCTTCTTCTTGAGGGCCGCCACGGCCGCCTGGGCGGCCTGGGTCTTCACCATGCGCTGCTGGAACTTGTCCACGCGCCCGGCGGTGTCCACGAACTTCTGCTGCCCGGTGAAGAACGGATGGCAGGCATTGCAAATGCCGACAATAATCACCGGCTTGGTGGAGCGGGTCTTGATCACGTTGCCGCAGGCGCAACGTATTTCCGCATCCACATACTTCGGATGAATCTTCTCTTTCATAAGAGGGAGGGGAGAATACCACCACCCCGTCCAAAGACAAGCCCTGAAATTACTGCCGTGCATACGGCGTTACCCCGGCGTGTCTCCCATGGGGCCCGGACCACATGGGAGACACACCGGGCTAACGCCGTATGCACGCTGGTGACGCGAGCGGGTCCCAAAGCCGCCGTGGCGCAAAGAGGCTTTACCTGCTGAGCGCTTCCCCTAGAGTGGCGGCATGGTTCCCCTCGAGGCCAGCAAGCTATTCTGCCAGCTCAACCCTGTGGAGCTGAAGGCCCTGCGCCACATTGCTCGCGAACAGCATTACGCCGCCGGAAAGGAAATATTCAAGGAAGGCGACAAGGGCGACGGCGTGTATGTCGTCAAGGAGGGAGACGTCGAGATTTCGGGGCTGGTCCGACCGGACGTCCGGCTGGTGTTCTCGCACGTTGGAGCCGGGGACATGTTCGGGGAGATGGCGGTGATTGAGAACAAGCCGCGCTCGGCGTGCGCCGTGGCGAAGCAGGACACGACAGTCTATTTCATCCCTCGTGCGGAGATGGTGACGCTGGTCGAGCGCTCCCCTGCCCTCGCGCTGGGCCTGCTGCGCGAGATCAGCCGCCGGCTGCGCGAGTTCAACCGCCAATACCTGCGCGAGGTGCTGCAGGCCGAGCGCTTGGCGCTGGTAGGCCGCTTCGCCCGCTCGATCATCCATGACCTCAAGAACCCGCTCAACATCATTGGCCTGACGGCCGAGTTGGCCGGGACGGAACAGGCGCCGCCGGAGCTGCGGCAGCAGGCACGCGACCGCATCCGTAAGCAGGTGGACCGCATCAGCGAAATGGTCAGCGAGGTGCTGGACTTCACGCAGGGACCGCAATCGGATTTCGTGCTGGCGCCCTCGGATTACGGAGCCTTCGTGCAGCAAGTCGTTCAGGAACTGGCGCCTGAAGTCAGTCTGAAGTCGGCCACCCTTAAGCTGGAGCTTCCATCGCCCGGGCTGAAGGTGCTGCTCCACCCCAGGCGCATGCGGCGGGTGTTCTACAACCTGGTCCACAACGCCACGGATGCCATGCCCCACGGCGGCGCCATACACGTCCGCGTCACGGGCACGCCGACCGAAGTCGTCACCGAAATCCAGGACAGCGGCGAGGGCATCGCCCCGGAGATGGACGGGCAGTTGTTCGAGGCGTTCGCCACGCACGGGAAGGCGCACGGCACGGGCCTGGGCCTTTCCATCTGCAAACGCATTGTCCAGGACCACCAGGGTTGGATAAAGGCCTGCAACGCGTCCGGGGGCGGCGCCGTGTTCTCATTCGGACTTCCCCGGTACGACAAGGCGAGCTGAGCGCCCGAGCATGAACCGCATCCGGCTGCTGTCCGAGCAGGTCGCGAATCAAATCGCGGCCGGCGAGGTAGTCGAGCGGCCTGCCAGTGTGGTCAAGGAGCTTGTAGAAAACTCCCTCGACGCCCAGGCGACGCGCGTGACTGTGGAAATCCAGGCCGGCGGCCGCAGCCTCATCCGGGTAACGGACGATGGCCTGGGGATGAGCCGTGACGACGCGTTGCTCTGCCTCGAGCGCCACGCCACCAGCAAGATTCGCCGCGCCGAAGACCTGGCAGCGATTAGCAGCATGGGCTTCCGCGGCGAAGCGCTGCCCAGCATCGCCAGCGTCAGCCGCTTTACGCTGACCACGCTCGAACGCGAGAGCGGCTCTCCGGAAGGCACACAGGTCAGCATCGCGGGCGGTAAGATCCTGGAGGTCAAGGCGGCGGGGACATCGCCGGGAACGACCGTCGAGGTCCGCCAGCTTTTCTTTAACCTGCCGGCGCGGCGGAAGTTCCTGCGCACCGAGGAGACCGAGGCCGCGCACATCCAGCATTACCTGGTGCTGGCCGCGCTGGCCTTCCCGGAGGTGGCGTTTACCTTCCAGAAAGACGGTCGCTCAGTCTGGCAACTGCCAGCCGTGAAGGCCGGCAAGGAGCCAGGGGGAAAACTCGCCTCGCTCAAGGAACGCCTGCGGGCGCTTTACGGACAGGAGCAAAAGCTGCTGGCCGTGGACTACTCCGCAGACCTGGATGGCGCGGCGGCGCAGGAGCCTGAATCTGCGCCCTCCGCAAACTGCGTCTGGCTCTGGGGCTTCATGGGTGCGCCGGGCGTCTCGCGCGCCACGCGTGAGGACCAGCACCTGTTCGTCAACCGCCGCCCCGTTGAGAACCGCGGCCTCAACTTCGCCCTGCTTGAAGGCTACCACACGGCCCTGATGAAAGGGCGTTATCCCGTGTGCTGCCTCTTCCTGGAAATCCCGCCGGCGGAAGTGGACGTAAACATCCACCCCGCGAAGCGCGAGGTGAAGTTCCATCGCGAGGCCGAGGTGCGTCGCCTGGTCGCCCAGGCGGTCCGCCAGACACTGCTGGACTTTCACGCTTCTCAAACCGCAGCCAGGCCACAGCGGCCCGCGCAGGCGGCTCCTGGGCCTGAGGCCGGCAGCCTGCGAGCAGCGCCGTCCGCGCCACCGCCGGAACAGGCGCACCTGCCCATCATTCAACCGGCGCCGGCTCGGCCGACGTTCGGCGCCCCGCCGACCACACCCCAGGTCTCTCCCCTGCCCTCTTCCTCTCTGGCACTGCCAACACCGGCGCCGAGCATTCCCGTGGCTATCGAAACGCTCACCGCCCCTCAGGCTCCCGATGCTCCAGCCAAACCGCCTTCGCCGCCGCTCCGCGCCGACCAGCCGGTGCCGCTGCTCAGCGTCCCCCTGCGCCTGGTAGGCGTCATCGGCAGGCTCTACGTCGTGCTCGAATCAGATCGCGGACTGGTCCTGCTCGACCAGCACGCGGCGCACGAGAGGATCCTGTTCGAGCAAATGCTCAACCGCCTCGAACGCAACCAGCAGGCGCCTTCGCAACGGTTGCTCCTGCCGGAGACCGTCGAGCTGTCCGCGCGTGATGCCGGGTTCCTCCGCGAGCAGTTGCCGGCTCTGACCCGGCTAGGCGTCGGCCTGAGTGAATTCGGCGAACGCACCTTCCTGCTCGATGCGCTGCCCCCATTCGTCAAAGTCCCAGCCCCGCGCCAGTTCGTGCTCCAGCTCCTGGATGAGCTCAAGGCCGCCGGGCAGGAGGTGAATACGCTGCGCCTGGGCGAACATACCGTCGCTAAGACCGTCTGCCGCCACGCGGTGAAGGCCCATGACCCGCTGGCGGGACCGGAACTCGAAGCGCTGGTCGAAGACCTCCGCCACTGCGCCATGCCCTACACCTGCCCGCACGGCCGCCCCACGCTCATCGAGATGAACTTCCGCGAGCTGGAGAAGAAATTCGGGCGCACAGCTTAGCCACGCGTTCGAAATTCAACGCCAAGGCGCAAAGAGCCAAAGACGCAAAGCTTACGGGGCAAGGTTTAAACGGGACCGACGCCGGTTGCGTCCCCGCAAGCTGATGCTCACGAACTGAGCCCAGACGCTGCAGACCTTTGCGCCTGCGCGTCTCTGCGTCTTTGCGTTAAACGTCTTCTGCACACTTCCTCGGGTAACCTTCGCCCGGCACGATCTTCCCCAGGACCACCGCCCGCCGGGCGCCGGTGGCAGAGGGCACGTTGCCGGGGCGGCCTTCCAACGTCTCATGCGCCAGGATCGCAAAGGCCAATGCCTCCTTGGCCTCGTTCGCAATACCGAAGGCCTCATGCGTGAGCACTTCCCCAACGCCCACGCGCTCGCGCAGCATGCGGCACATCACCGGGTTTTTGGCTCCGCCACCCCCGAGAATCACCTGCAGTTGCTGGCGCTGAGCCGCCGTGAGCTTCGGGAACACAAAGCGCCTGCACGCGTCAGCGATGCTCTCGGCGGTAAAGGCCGTGGCCGTCGCGACCAGGTCTGCGTTCGACAGCCCGAGCCGCTTGCCCAGCGAGAGCGCCCGCGCAACAAAGGCCTCCCCGAACTCCTCCCGCCCCGTGGTGCGGGGTGGGCGGCGCGCAATGAAAGGATGCGACATCATGTCGGCCAGTAACTTGTCGGAGATTTTCCCTCGACTCGCCCAGAGCCCTTCGCGGTCGAAGGCCAGCCGGCCCTTGGTGGCCCGGCTTACCAGCGCATCCACCACCATGTTGCCCGGCCCGGTGTCAAAGGCGATCACGTCCTCCAAATGCGCCCCTGCCGGCAGGAAGGTGAGGTTCCCAATCCCCCCGAGGTTCTGGATGACGCGAGGCCGCCTGGCGTCCGTAAAGAGCAGCCAGTCCGCATACGGCACGAGCGGCGCCCCTTGTCCCCCCGCTGCCATGTCACGCACCCGGAAATCCGCCACGGTCGTCACGCCCGTCCGTTCCGCGATCACCGCCGCTTCGCCGATCTGCAGCGTGCAGGGCGTGCGTGCCCCAGGCAAATGGTGCACGGTCTGCCCATGCGAGCCGATGGCAGCTATGTCCCGGGGCCGCAGTCCCGCCCGGCGAATGACCGCCAGTGCCGCCCGCGCAAAGTGCTCTCCCAGCACGAAGTTCAGCTCGCAAACCGCCGCCACCGTCCCATGCAGGCACACCTCCAGGATGTGCCGCCGCAAGGCCGGCGCAAAGGGCCGATGCACATGCGCAACCACCCGCGCCCGCAACCTGCCTCCGCTCCCGGCCATTTCCGCCACCACCGCATCAATGCCGTCGGCAGAAGTCCCGGACATCAGGCCGACGACACGGCGGAGGCGGTGGCTTGCAGGTTCATGGATTCGCACCGGCCGAGCCTAGGCAACGCTCGAGACTCGAACAAGCCTGAGGGTGGGCAGTCGTGTCCGCGCTCGGGTGCATCTGGACACCGCCACCAACCTGCCCCTCACCCCGGCCCTCTCCCCATCCGATGGGGAGAGGGAGAAAGACCAGCGCCCCGGGGCGATTCCCCCTCTCCCCATCCGATGGGGAGAGGGCCGGGGTGAGGGGCGCTTGTGGAAGTACTAACCAGATACGCCCTCCGCGCTCCGCCCGCCGCGCCATCGTTTGCATTTCCCGCCCTCTTGTGCTGTATTGAATCCTTGGCGCGCATACGGCCACCAGCCCGCGCCAGCAAACAGCTTATATACTGATTATGCCACAGACGATTGAAGAAACCTCGGTTGCGCGGAAGACGCGGGAGCTTTGCCAAAGCCTATTGGACGAGCCGGGCCTCCAGGCCGTGCGCCAGCGCATTGACGCTTTCATGGCCGACGATTCAGCCCGCGCTCAATACGACGACGTCGTCGCCAAGGGCGAGGCCATCCAGCAAAAGCAGCAAATGTCGCAGCCGCTCACGGGAGAGGAGATTTCCGATTTCGAACAGCACCGCGACTCGCTGCTCAAGAACCCGGTCGCCCGGGGTTTCCTCGACGCGCAGCAGGAGCTTCACGACGTGAAGGAGTCCATCATCAAGCAGGTGACCAAGACGCTCGAACTCGGGCGGCTACCGTCCGAGGAAGACCTCAGCGGCGGCTGCTGCGGCCACCAGGGCTGTGGCTGCGGAGGGTAGGGACGCCTCGCCGAGGCGTCCGCGCCTGCCAGAAACAGCGACGCTTCCCGGCGGCCCCCAGAACACGGACGCCTCGGCGAGGCGTCCCCACCCGCACTGATCTCAGGAGAAGAACTCCCGCCCGATCCAAATCTGGAACCACCCCTTATCGGAGTCCATCTCTACGAACACGAACTCCTTGGCGGTCTTGCCGTCTCCGATCTCGGCGTCGCGCCAGTAATCCCAATACTCGATCTTGGCCGGCGACACCTTCCCCGGCGCCCCTTTGCCGTCCGCCGTCGTTTCCGCTACGACCATCACCGCTGCCTCGTAAGACTGCCGCAGGTCGTTGATGCGTGAATACGTCGTCTCCTCGCCCGTCTTGTCCTCCGTAATCTTGAAGAGCCCCGTCGTATCCTTCACCACGGCCAGGAAGTCCTCCGAGAACTCGAACTCGTCATACAGCCGCAGCAGCACGGAGTCGTTCCCGCCCGCCTGGTTCGGCACTACGCGCACGCGCGCCGTCATCTTGTCGTTCGCGTCCATGGACTTCGTATTGATGCCGCGCAGCACGTAATCGGTGAACCGGAACTCCTGGTCGCCAATGCGGCGGTTGTACTCCCTGATCTCGCCCACGGAGAAATCGTAGCCGGCGAACTCCGGTCCGTTCGAATAGGCCACGGGCAGGGCGGAGCCCACGCGCAAATCCAGCGGGTTGGCGAAGGCGACGCCTGCCCCATTGCCGCCGCCGCGCACCCGCTCGCACAGCATTTCCCAAAGTGTCTTGCCCTTCTGGTCAGCGCCCATAGGTCAAGGCAGGGCGTCTTACGCCCCAAGGATGGCCGCTACCACCCGCCCCACCACGTAGCACAATCCCAGGATGAACGAGCCCACCACGATCGCGAGCGCCACGTTCCCCTTATTGAGCAGGTCATCGAAGTCCAGCTTCGGCGTCAGCTTGTCGAACGCTACGTAGCCCACGATGATCAGCAGGATCGCCACGATGCCAAAAGCCACCGTGGATATGAGGTCGGATAGCAAGTATTCAGGTAAGTGCATCTGCATAGTGTGTTGTTGTCTCCAGGTCAGGTAGCGGTTTGCCAGCGTTTGAACCAAATCAGCCAGATGAAGAAAACCAGGAACCCCAGCGCCAGGGGGATGCCCAGCGCCCAGAACGCGATGATGCCGAACGCCGTCGGCCGGTTGCCATAGGCGCGCGCCACATAGTCATCCGAATACATCAGGTCGCGGTCCAGCCCGGTGGGCACGTAATTCGGATCGCGCGGCGTCGGTTGCGCTTCGAGTTGCTCCACGCGCGCCTCCAGGTTCTGGTCCGCCGCCAGCAACGCCTGGTAACGCGCCGGGTCCATATCGTAGCGGTGATGATACGCCCACCAGGCGCGGTCATCGAGCGAGCGGTCCAGCAGCCACCACCAGAACAAGCTCCCGTAAGGATCGTTGTACGTCACCCAGCCACGCGAGGAGTAGGGATTGAACACGTTGTAATACCTCACTGGCCGCGTGCGGATCACCTGGATGTCCGGGATATAGACCACGCTCCGGTGATAATACCCGCCGCCGTAGGTAGTGACCGGCGGCGGTCGCACTCGGTACGACCCCCCGCTGTCGGAAGCCCGCGCCGAAGACTCCGTGGCGCTGACCCGCGGCGCCTGCGAATCCTTGAACTCGGTGTACTTCGTCCGGCTTGCTTCCTCCTTCCGCGCGTGCGCCGCGGCGGTGTCGAAACTGAATCCCGAGCCGCCCGCGCTCGTCCCGGTCCGGCTCACGCTGCGGGATGAACTGCCCGAGCTACCGCTTCCGAACAGCGAGCCAAACCCCAGGCCCGAGCCGGAGCTGTAACTCTTTCCCGAGGAATAGCTGTGCCGGCCCGCATCGCTCCAGCTTGAACCCGAGCTATAGCTGTGCCCGCCGCCCGAATTGAAGCTCTTCCCGCCGCCGCCCGAGCTGTGAGACGATCCCCACCCCGAGCTGTGGCTTCCGCCCGAGCTAAAGCTATGGCCGCCCGAACTGAAGCTGTGGCCGCCGCCAAAGCTCGAGCTGTGTGAGGAATAGCTGTGCCCGCCGCTGCTGTAGCTCTTGGCCGCGGTGCTCGACGGCAAGCCCGCCACCAGCCATGCAATGGCCAGCAGCCAGCTCATTCTTCGCACAAGACGCTTCATGTTCGGAACCGAGTGCAGGATGCCATGCCCCCGCAGAAAGCCCATTATTTTTTAAACCGGGGTTTATAGCAGCCGCGGGAGGCTGGACTGCCCATCGCCAGGTAGGGACGCCTCGCCGAGGCGTCCGCGGCGGGCGGGACACGGACGCCTCGGCGAGGCGTCCCTACCAGGGCCAAACATTCGGGCTATGCCCTAGCAAATCTGCATCGCCCCGCCCGCCCCCTTGGCGCGGCAGACCGCCGCCAGGGTCGAGTTAAGCGTAAACACCCCGCTCACGCCTTTCAGCGGGTTCGAGCGCTCGATCTTCATCGCCACGCCCTTGCCTCGCGCGCTGATCTCAATCACCGACACATCCAGCCCGGGATCGGCAATCAGCACCGAGCGCGTGCGATCGAAGCCGATGCCTGCCAGGGCCACCGTAGCATGAGAATTGACATTGCGCGGGAACTGCGGACACACGGCGCGCGTGGGGCCGTCATAGAGGACCGTCGGCCGCGTGATCTCCGCTGCCTTGAATTGAGGCGCCGCGCTGAAATCCAGGTTCCGCGGGCTCTTCTTCATGACCATCGTCACTTCCTCCCAAACCTCCCGGCCCTCGAAGATGTTCTCCAGTCCCACGACCGCGCCATGAGGGATGAAGAGGCAGCGCCCGCTGGCGCGCGCGGTGTCCAGCAGCCGCCGCTCCAACGCCGCGTCCGCAAAAGCCGTCATCGAAAGCGGCATGTAGTCCGCCGCCTGCAGGAACATCCCGCCGTACTCCCGCGTGACGCCCGGATGCGCCATCTCGACTACCAGGTCCGGGCGGCGCGAACCAAAATCACGGATATCCTTCAGCGCCACGCCGGCGGGCAGCCCGGCCAGCCTTTCAGGAGCAAGGTCGTGCACGAACACAACCTCCAGCCCCAGTTCCGGCCGGGAACTCACCTGGTCATACACATAGCGGCCGACGTAACCCAATCCGATTAACCCAATCCTGGCTTTGTTCACGGGCGCCTATACTACGAAGAACCTCCGCGCCCAGCAGCAAGTATCCGCCGCCAGCGCAACTTTGTTAGTAGCGTAAGCCTCCGGCTTGCGACCGTCCCAACAATCCTCTGGATTGTTGCTGTGGCGCTTTGCGGGCGGCAACCCAGAGGGTTGCCGGGACGGGCGCAAGCCGGAGGCTTACGCTACTAGCCCGGGCCCGCAACTCGTCAATCGTAAATCGTAAATCGTAAATGTCAGCGTCCCCACGCCTCGAGCTGCAGCAGCCGTGCCTGGCCGTCCAGCGGCGCCACCTCGCTAATCACGATCCTGAACTTGTCCGTCTCCACGGGCCGGGCCAACTTATGCACGCGCGCCTTCACCACGCGCCGGGGGCATTCCCGCACCACCGGTTCCCAGCGCCGCTTGCGCTTGTCCCAGACCTCGATCATGTAATCCTGCACACCCCATTTGGCCGCGGTTTCCGGACCCTTGTCCTTCTCGTAAGTGAGTACCACGAATCGGCTCACGGAGCGCGGCTGGCCGAAATCCACTTCCAGCCATTGCGGCAGCGGCTCGCCCGCCTTGCTCGCCCAACCGTGGCCGGCCCCCCAAGCCGCGTCATCCCGCCGCCCGTCAATGACGCCGGACGCCGGCCACACCGAGTTGCCGGACGCCTCCTGGGACGAAGCACTTGCCCGGCTGCCGTTCGCGGCCAACGCCCAGTTGACCTCGCCCGTCCCCGGCTCCGGAATGGGGTCGCCCCGCCCTGGCACATCAGGCGAGGTCGCCAGCAGCGCCTCGGGGTCCGCAGTGAGAAAGCGCGAGGGCGGCTTCATCTTCAGCCGTTCGTGGAACAGGCGCAGGAACGCGTCGCGCTCGCGTGGCGTCCACTCGGAGGGCCCGCAGTCGTTGCCCCAGCCATTGGAAATGGCCACCGGCGCGCCGAAATTCTCCACCCCCCAGCGCGTCCGCTGGAAATCGGAAATGTCGAACCAGTTGCAGCTCCAGAGCGTATTGCGCCAGTTCGGGAACAGCCCGTAGGACCAGGCGCGCGGGTCACAGTGAGAATCCTGGTAGGTGCCGTCGGCCATCATGGCATAACCGGGCACCGTATCCCATCCGTAAGCGCCGACGCAGTCGGACGCCAGGAAGGCCTTCTGCGGATCAAACGCATGCACCTGCTGCGTCAGCTCCCTGACCAGGCGCATCATGTTCCGGTCGCAATAGGCCGGGTGCGGTGCTGGAGAGATTTGGCCCAGCGATGCGTGGAACGTTTCATCCCAGACCAGCCCGTCCAGGTCCGTGCCGTAAGTCTCCAGCAACGCGGCCATGTAATTCGTGTACCAGGTAACGACCTCCGGGTTGCCAAGGTCCCGCATGTAGGTTGGGCCAAAGGTATCCGGCCCTTGCCAGCCGGTGATCCGGTTGCCCTTGGCATCGCGGTAACTCCAGTCATCGCGATAGCCCGCCACGCCGCTGTCGGCCGCCACGCCGTCCGCGTAATACAGCAGCACGCGGAACCCCAGGTCGCGCGCCAGGCGTAAGCGCCGCTTCAGCTCCGCCTGGGTGAAGTACACCTTGCGCGTGCGCTCGAAGGCCACCCACTCATCCTTCATCCGGTGCGCCTGCGGCTCGTAGCAATAGGAGCCCAGCGCGTCATACCAACCGTGCAGGCAGAGGGCGACCCGGTGCCGGTCGGACGGTTTAATCCAGTCCGCCAGCAGCCGCACGTCGCGATCCCAGCCCTTCCCGTCGTCGCTCAGGAAATCGAATCCGACCATGGCAATGTCATGCAGCCAGGCCGGGCCGGATCGCACGTTGGGCATCATGAAACGGAACCAGGCATCCACCGCCGCCGGGAACTGCTCCTTGGCGCTCCGCGTATTGGGCAGCCACACGGCAAAGGCGCGGCTTTCCGGGGCGGAGATCGGCACCTTCCCAGCCGCATAACGGAATCGTAGCACGCCTTCGACATTGCTCTTCGCGGAGTGCAACGAAAACAGCGTGCTGAACATAGGATCGGCAAAGACCGCCGCCGCGCCCGTCTTGGCCGGCAATACCACCAGCGGCAGAGCCAGCGCCGGGGTCTCCTTGCCCGTCAGGAAATTGCCCAGCCGGTATTCAGCTTCCAAATCGCCCGCGCGCAGGTTGAACGACCTGGCCCACCCATTCTTCAACGGGCACATCACCGACGGCCCGGCGCTGTTGGTGGGAACCGACAGCGCGAACGGCAGCTCGAGTTCAATGTCATTGGTCAGCGGCTGCTCCGGGGTCAGAGTGAAGATCTCCAGCACCAGGAGACCGTCGCGGTTACGCCGTGCCTGGACGTCGCGCTCGACCATAAGGCGCGCACCGTCCTGCGCCTCGACATCGTATCTCAGGCGCAGGCCCTGGTCCTTCGGCATGCTCAGCCTGGGGCTGCGCAGCGACACCACGTCATTCCCCGGAAAGAACCGCACCAGCAGTGACCCAGCGCCTTTGCCGTCCAGCCGGACAGTGCTCTGGGGCGTGCGGAGAACCACGCCATCCGTCGAGTCCCATCCAAGCTGCGGCTCTGCCGGCGCCGCCCCGGCCAGGGCGGGAACGCCCAGAACCAGGACAACCCATCGCGCCGCGGCACACCGCGACACAATTCTGACGAGAGGGATATTCATGTCACTTGAGGCTGAATTGCGCTGGTCGCTCCATCACAAGCGTCAGGAATGAATTGCGGGGACGTGTTCTCATGAGACCGAGAGCCATTCTCACACCCGCCCCCGGCGTTGCAAACCAAAATCGACGATGTTGAGTCCTTCGACGGCCCAGCCCCCCACCCGCCCCGGAACCCCTCCATATGCACACCGTTACCTCACCGTAGAACCTCTAACTTGAAGTTAGAGGTTCTACGGTGAGGTAACGGCGAGGATAGGGAGGGGATGGGGATGGGATATGGTTCAGTGCCAGAACGCAGGAGTGCGCAATATGCTCGTGCCACGGAACTTATGAATCTGCCGCACCGGCAGGCGCCGTAGACCCGCCCCAGAGAATGACGACCGGCGAATGACGAATGTTCACCAGGCCCATTTGGCAATGGCTCCTTATGCCGTAAGCTGGAAATGGTTCTTGGCGTCCTTTTGCCAGTGCACTTCCTTGACTACGGGTTGGCCGGCAGGCGACTGCGCAGTGAGCCGATAAGTGCCGTAGAAGGCACGCAGCTTCACCTTGCCATGCGCATCGGTCGTCGCCTCGGTTTTCGTCCACCACTGGCCTTTTACCAGCCCGAGGAGCCGGTCGTACACCGGCTTAGGCGACATGTCGGCGCGCAGCCAGCCGGCCGCCGCCCCTTGCCACGCCCCCAGGTCCGTGAAGTCCCACCACGTGATGGCCTGGACGGCGGGGTGCGCAAATAGGGCCGTGTAGAAGCTGGCCGTCAGTTCCGCCTGCCGGGCTTCGCCGTCGGGGGTGGTAGCACCCCAGTTCTCGCCCGGGCCTTTGCGGGGGCCGCTGACGATGGTGGACTCGGTGAAATGCAGCGGCCGGCCCAGCTTCGCGTAAGTGTCGCAAACGCTCCAAACCTTGTGGAGCGGCCAGACTCCATCGTGCATGTGGCTCTGGATGCCGACGACGTCAAAGAGGAACTTCCCGTGGCGGCGCAGGCGCTCCAGGATGTGGTAGTACGGAGGGTCAATGCGGTAGTCGTTCACGAGCAGCGTAGCCTCTGGATTGGCGGCGCGCGCGGCATCCAGGCTCTCGGTGACGTAGGGCACGGCCCCCAAGGCCCCCGCCCAGGCGGCCATCTTGGTCTTGTGCAGCTTGTTGGCCAGGTGCGTGGACTCGTTGACGACGTCCCAGATGTCAATCCGTCCGCGGTAGCGCGAGACGATCGCGCGCACCCGCGCCAGCGATAGCCGCTCATTCGCTTTCGGGTCATCCGTCAGCCAGGCGGGCGAGCTGGCCGGGTGGTCCCAGACCAGCGGGTGGCCCTTGCAGGTGATGCCGTGCTCGCGCGTCCAGGCGGCCACGCCGTCAATGTATTCGTAGTTGGGCTTGCCCTGCTGCTGCTCGAAGCTGGCCCAGTAGAAGGGCAGTGTGCAGTAGTTAAGCAGCGCGACGAAGCGCTGGCGGTATTGCTCCTCCCGCTCGGCGCTGCCGCAGCGGCCGAACATGAAGAAGTTGCTCCCAAAGAGGAAGTCGTGCCGCAGTTGCTCAACGGTCACCTTCGTCCCCGGGACCGCCTTGCCGCGCGCATCCCGCACCGACACAACGCCATCGCCCTTGCGGTATCGCTCGATGCGCGGCCCCGCTTGGGCGATGATATCGCTGTCGGTGAGCTGGGCGTCGTCCTTGGTTACACACCAGGCAGGGTGGCTGAGCAGCAAGGCCGCGCTGCCGGCGCCGGTTCTGAGAAAAGCCCGTCTGTTCACCCGCACAGCAAACAGCAAGGCCGCGTACGGCTAAAGCGAAAAAGGAGCAGCTAAACCAAGCAGGCGAGCCGCCGCCCGGCTTTTGATCCCTCCCTGGGCGCCCGCGGCCCGTCTTCGAGTTCGCTCGACACCAGCCGCCGGGCGCGACGGTAGATGTCAGGGCGGAACACGCCATCCAGGCCGGCGGGCCGCGGGGCCCATCGGAGGAAATCATAAAGCTGACCGGTGATCCAGGCGGCCTTGGCAGCGCTAGGCTCATGGGCACGCGTGCGATAAAACACGTTCGCGGCGTGAAGCGGGCGCGCCTGGCCGGCATCTGCGCCGGCCAGGCCAGGTGCGACGCAGTCCGCGGGTGCATTGACGTAGCGAGCCTGGGCGAGCCGGCCGCACAGCGCGGCGTTGTCCCCCGGTTGGCCGCAGCGATAGCCGGCGTGAATCAACGCCGCGAGCAGCAGTTCGTGCTCCTCGCCTCGCTTTTCCGCGAACTCCCGTCGCACCATCAGCACCTTTTCCGGGTGCAACGGGGCAAGCTGTGCGCTGGTTGCCACGCACTCCCCCACCCCCGCTTGTGCGGCGACGCTCCCCCACGGCTCGCCGGCGCAATAGCCATCCAGGTAACCCAGCTTCAGCAGCGGAAAGAGCTGCTCGCTGGGCGCCGACTCGATCCGCACCGCCGAATGCGGCATGTCGGCCAGCCGCAACCATTGGCAGAGCAGGAAGTATTGGGGCGACAGCGGGCTGGCCACACCGAATGTGAAGCTGCGGCGCCCCCGCTCCCGGCGCACATGCTCGCCCATTGTCGCCGCGTCCACGACGCCCTGCCGGGTGAGGCTCCGGCTGACAGTGATGGCATTGCCCTCGAGGCTCAGCACCAGCCCGGCCACGCAGGGGTGTTTCTCGGGCGTAAGGCCGAGACTCATCAGGAAGGGCAACGACGCCGGCGCATGGGCGGCATCCAGAAGACCCAGGTGAAACTTGTCGTGGATGTGCTTCCAGCTCGCCTCGCTGCTAAGCTCCACCCGCACCCCGTAGTGCTCGAACCATCCGAATTCGTGGGCGGCGACGACCGGCGCGCAGTCGTTCTCCGGCAGGAAACCCACGCGCAGAGGCCTGGCTCTCCCGCGCCCCACGCGCGCGGTGCTCCGCGAGATACCCGATATTCGGTTCCAGCTCATGTCTTGCCGCGTCCCCTAGCAGTCCAGGGGCCAACCCGGCGCCCGCTGCTCAATTTCACATTCCTGCATCGGCCCCCACCGCCGTGCCGCCTTCGGACTGAGCCCGCCGGAGGCTGAAAACGGCGGATTCGGCGCAAACTGACGCCTGAATGCTCCGCGGGGCGGCGTTCGGGAACGCAAGTTCGAGCAGTGAACGCTGCATGGCTGCCAGCGAGCCGGTGCGGGAATGTGACCGCGCTGGCAAAACCTGCGCACGTGCGAAGTCTAAAGGGCAAAGGCTAAAATGCCTCCCGTCCCCGCTTTCGCTTAAGCCTTTCCGCCCACTCCGGGCCGCTCCGCAATATCGGGACAAGTCTGCTGCCATTTGGGGTATATCACTCATTTACCGGGACGGGAGGAGGGCCGTAGCTTTTCGCGAACACTGAAGTCTCAGGACTGAACATGCGCTGTGTGCGTGATAATAAAGCGAGATGCTGGCATAGGGCCGATGGCATCCGTGTAGCGGCGCGTGGGTTCAGTCCGGAGGCCGAATGCTTCATACGGGCAGGGACGCCAGACCGAACCGTGTGGCGTGGTGCGTGGTGCGTGGGCAGGGAACACGCCACACGGTTCGGGGCTCGTCCTCTCCAAAGCTGTGTTTCGAAGCCATGTGTGGCATTGCCGGGGTCTTGAACCTTGACCAGAGCTCAGGGGTAACCGAGCTCTCGGTGCGCCAGATGCTGGCCTTGATCCGGCACCGCGGGCCGGACGAATTCGGCATCCTGCTGGATGACGGGCTGGGCCTGGGCAGCGCGCGGCTGAGCATCGTGGATTTGAGCCAAGGCCAGCAGCCGATCAGCAATGAGGACGGCTCGCTGTGGATCGTCTTCAACGGCGAGATCTTCAACTACCTCGAGCTGCGGCCGGAACTGGAGCAGCGCGGACACCGGTTCCGCACCCGGACGGACACGGAGGTCCTGCTTCATCTTTTCGAGGAACACGGCCCGGCATGCCTGTCCCGCCTCAACGGGCAGTTCGCCTTTGCCGTCTGGAATGCGCGGCGGCGCGAGCTGTTCCTGGCGCGGGACAGGCTGGGGGTGCGCCCATTGTATTACACGGTGGCCGATGGGTCGCTGGTGTTTGGCAGCGAGATCAAGGCTTTGCTGGGCAGCGGGCGAGTCGGCGCGTCGCTCGACCCGATCGGGCTGGACCAGGTTTTCACCTGCTGGAGCACGGTGAGCCCGCGCACGGCATTCCAGGGCATCCTGGAGCTGCCGCCCGGGCATTGGTTGCAGGCGAGCACGGCGGGGGTGGTGCTGCGCCGGTATTGGCAGATACCTTTTGCCGAGAGCCGGGCAGCGGGCGTCACTCCGGACGAGGGCACCACCCGCCGGCTCGCTGACGAGCTGGAGGCGCTGCTCGCCGATGCGGTGCGGGTGCGGCTGCGGGCGGATGTGCCCGTGGCGGCGTACCTGAGCGGCGGCCTGGACTCGGCGGTGATTGCTGCGCTGGCGCGCCAGGCCGCGCCGGGGCGCCTGAGCACCTTCTCCATCGCGTTCGATAATCCTGAATTCGACGAGAGCGAGCCCCAGCGGCGCATGGCGGACTTCTTGGGCACGCGCCACGAGGTTGTTCAGGCGACTCACGCCGACATCTGCAGCGTGTTTCCGGAGGTGATCTGGCACTGCGAGACGCCGGTGCTGCGCACGGCCGCCGCGCCGATGTTCCTGCTGTCGCGAAGGGTGCAACAGCGCGGGTTCAAGGTGGCGTTGACGGGGGAAGGGGCCGACGAGCTGCTCGCCGGCTACGATATTTTCAAGGAGGCAAAGGTCCGGCGGTTCTGGGCGCACGAACCGCACTCGAGCCGGCGCAGGCATTTGCTGCGCCGGCTCTACCCGGACATCGCGGGCCTGGGCCGGACTGCTCCGGGCCTCCTCGGCGCCTTCTTCGGCGAGGGCCTGTCGGCGCTGGATTCGCCTTACTACTCCCATGCCATCCGCTGGCGCAATGGCGCGCGGCTGCGGAGATTCTTTTCGCGGGACCTGCTGCACAGCCTGCCCGCTTTCTCCGGCGGGCCCGGGCCGGACTTTCATCTGCCCGCGGCGTTCGCCAACTGGGGGCCGCTCGAGCGCGCGCAATATCTGGAAACAACGCTGTTCCTTTCCAACTACTTGCTCTCCTCCCAGGGCGACCGCATGGGGATGGCGCACGCCGTCGAGGGTCGCTATCCCTTCCTGGATCACCGGGTAGTGGAATTCTGCGCCGGCCTGCCGGCCCGGCTTAAGCTGCGCGTGCTGCGGGAGAAGTACCTGCTGCGCCAGATGGCGGCGCCCCTGTTGCCGCCGCAAATCGTCTCCCGGCGCAAGCACCCCTACCGCGCGCCCATTCACCGGGCGCTGCTTCCAAGCGCGCTCCAAACGCGTAGCAGCCGACGTGAGGAGGCTCTGGCTGCTTCGGGGATGGGCCGTTCTGATCGGAGCCTCCTTACGTCGGCTGCCACGATGAAGGGAACCGCTGACTACGTGCGCGATTTGCTGTCGCCCGGCGCGCTACGGGCTTCCGGGCTGTTCTGCCCTGAGGCGGTGAGCCGGCTCGTATCGAGGGTCGATAGCGGGGCGCGCCTGGGCGAGAGCGACGACATGGCGTTGGCCGGCATTGTTTCGGCGCAACTCGTCTATGAGCAATTTGTCGCGCGCTTTCAGCAGCCGCCTCCGCTCCCGGACTCGGAGAGGGTGAAGGTCTGCGTGTTGCGGGGTGCGGGCTGCATGGACACGCAACACGCAACGCGCAACATGCGCCACGCGCCCGCCGACACGCAACGAACGATTCATGCACCCAACTCATTTAGACGAACTCCTACTCATTGATTCCGCCGCCGAGACCGCGCGCCTCAGCCAATGGCTGCGGCAGGCAGTCCTTGGCCAACTGCGCCGGCGCGGCGCGGTAGTCGGCATCAGCGGCGGCGTGGATTCCGCTGTCGTGCTGAGCCTGTGCGTCAAGGCCTTTGGCCCGGACAAGGTGATCGGGCTGATCCTGCCCGACCGGGAATCCTCTCCTGAAAGCGAGCAACTGGCGCGGCAGTTGTCCGCGGAATTGCGAATTGAGCCTGAGCTGGAGGATGTGACCCCCGCCCTCGAGGGTCTGGGCTGTTACCGGCGACGGGATGAAGCGATTCGCCGCGCCTTCCCGGAGTACGACCCAGACGCAGGCTATCGTGCCAAGTTAGTCCTGCCCGGCTCGGTTCTGGGAAGCGCGCCGGTCAACGTATTCGTGCTCACCATCGTGCGCCCCGACGGCTCGGAGGCCAGTTGCACGGTCGAGCCTGCCGAGTATCTGCAGATCGTGGCGGCCACGAACCTCAAGCAACGCACGCGCATGGCCAGGCTGTATTATCACGCCGAACTCCATCACTTCGCGGTCATCGGCACCGCCAACCGGAACGAGCGCGAGTTGGGCTTCTTCGTGAAATACGGTGACGGCGGGGTGGACGCTGAGCCCATCGCCCATTTGTACAAAACCCAGGTTTACCAGTTGGCCGAATACCTCGACGTGCCCATACAAATTCGCCGGCGCACCCCCACTACCGACACTTACAGCGCCCCGTGCAGCCAGCAGGACTTCTTCTTCCGGATGCCGTTCGCCACTCTGGACCGGCTGTGGTCCGCCCAGGCGAACAACCTGGACCCCGGCGCGGTAGCCCAGGACCTGGGGCTTGCCACGGTGCAGGTCGAGCGGGCGTTCAAGGACCTGTCGCAGAAGCAGCGCGCGACAGAACCTCTGCGGCAGCCGCCGTTGCGTCCGCCCCCGCAAACCGTGGGGGTAAATAGACGCCACGCGGGCGCTGAACTAGAGGACTGCGTGGTGTCCTTATGAAGCCGGGCGGAATTAATCAAGCGGCGCTGACCTTAGGAGTTCAAGCTTTGTCTTGTTCTGCGCATTCCGCGCCTCAAAACAGGCTGAAGCTTGACCCCGAAGCGCCACTCCCCGCGGTGGCCCCTCCTGGAACAGCCTTGCTGCGCGAGGTCGCGGGAGCGCCCGCTGCGCCGAGGGAGGTCCCAACCGCTCTCCTGCCGGCAGCCGGACAGGCCGCTTCAGGGCCGCAGACCGCACTGAACGTTTGGAGCGCCGCCGGGAAGCTGATTGAACTCCAGAACCAGGCGCCGCCTATCACCCGCACGCCTGGCAACGGCCCCTGGCCGCTTTCCTTCGCCCAGGAGCGCCTCTGGTGGCTGGAGCGATCGGAACCCGGCGCGGCGTACTATCATGTGCCGCTGGCTTGGGATATCCGCGGCGAGCTGGATGTCGCCGCGCTGGAGCGCGGCCTCAACCATCTCGCGCAGCGCCACCCGGCGCTGCGAACGGCCTTTCCCGAGACAGACGCCGGGCCCGTGCAACAGGTAAACGATTGGCACCTGAGGCTCGACGTCGTGCCGATTGCTCCCCTGCCGGGCAAAAATGGGCGGGCGGAGGCGATACGGCAGGCCGGCGAGCTGCTGCATAAACCGTTTGCTCTGACCACAGGGCCTTTGCTGCGCGCTGTCCTTTACCGGTGGAGCGCTCGTGAGGCGCTGCTCGTGTGGGTGGTGCACCAAATGAACTTCGACGGCGGCTCCATGCGAATCATCGGACGCGAATTGGGCGAGTGCTACAGGGCTTTCGCCGCAGGAGGAGTTCCTTCGCTTCCGGCGCTGCCCATCGAATATGCGCATTATGCGTGCTGGCAACGCGATTCCCTGAACGGGGAGCGCCTGGAGCAGGCAGTCGCATTTTGGCGAAGCCAAACCCGGAAGGGATACCGGCCATTGCCGTTGGGGACGGGTGGCTCATGTTGCCCCAACGACGGCTGTCCAGCCGCGCAGGTACCCGTGCTCCTGTCGAAAGATCTTCGAGACGAACTCCGGCGCCTGAGTGTCGCGGAAGGCGCCACCACGTTCGCGGCGGTGTTTGCCTCGTTCGAGGCCCTGCTGAGCTGCTACACAGGATGCGATGACATCCTCACGCTGGCCTCGGTGGCGGCGCGCACCGAGCCTAAGCTGCGGCACCTGGTTGGGCTGGTCTCAAACGTTCTGCCGCTGCGGCTGGACCTTTCGGGCGGGCCGAGCCTGAGGCAGCTTATCCGGCGCGCGAGCGCCGTGGTCTCCGCTGCCTTCGCCCACCAGGTTCTGCCGCTGAGCCAGATCCTCGACATGCTGGTCCCGGCGGACAGCACGATCACTACGCCCCTGCTCCAAGTCGCCGTTGCCTACATGACCACGCCGCCCCCGGTGCTCGATCTCGGCCCGGTGACCTTTACGCCCTGCTCGGCGGTGGAGAACCGCACCTCCAAGCTGCACCTGCAGTTGGAATTGGCAGACGGCCGCGACGGCGTTACCGGACACCTCAAATACCGTTCGGACCTCTTGCCGGGCGACACCGCCCGCAGCCTGGTTGAGGACTGGCAAGACCTGATCGCAAAAGCGGTAGCCAATCCCGATCTGCGTCTGCAGGCGCTGACCGGCGGACCGCGGATTTTCCAGTCCGCAGCGGTGCCTGGACCACGCCTGGCGCCGGGTTCCCGTGCTGGGCAGAGATCGGGGATTGCTGCGGACTGGAAAGTCCGCGCTCCGGCAGCGCTGGCATCCCCCGACTCCTCCACCGGTCCGGACGAAGCGCCTGGCCCAGTCACCTCGCGCGCGGCACTGGAGGAAGCCCTAACGCGGATTTGGGAGCGGGTGTTCGGGCTGCATCCGATCAGGGCCAACGACAACTTCTTTGGCCTGGGAGGCCACTCGCTGCTGGGGACGAGGATCGTTGCCGCCATCGAGCAGGAGATGGGGAGGACACTGCGCTTATCCACTCTGTTCCAGGAGCCGACGATTGCCCGGCTGGCTGCCGCAATGCAGGGAGAGCAGGCCGCGAGGTGGTCCTCGATTGTGGAGATCCAGCCGCAGGGCAACCGGCCGCCGCTGTTCCTCGTCCACGGCGTCGGCGGGGGCATGTTCTGGGGCTACAACAACCTGGCGCGCTGCCTGGGGAATACCCAGCCCGTGTATGGCTTTAAGTCGCGCGGGCTGGATGGGTTGGAGGAGTTCACGCGCATTGAAGATATGGCGGCGCACTATGTCGAGGAGCTACGCCGGTTTCAGCCGGAGGGGCCCTACAACCTGGGAGGCTATTGCTTCGGCGGGAATGTCGCTTTCGAGATGGCCTGCCAACTGGCCGCGCAGGGGGAGAAAGTCGGCCTGCTGGTGCTGATGAACTGCTGGCCGAACAACTCCAGCTACACTCGCCTGAGCTGCACGCCCCAGTTCTTCGCCAAAGCGCTGTGGAATTTCGGCTTGCGCCTGGCGCACCAGGTCCGCTTCGGAGCCCAGCGCCCACGCGACTACCTGAGATGGCGCACGGCCTGGGTATATAAGCGCCTCAAGGCCGTGATCACGCGCAACCTCGAAGACCGCGTGGCGGTCGAGGACATTGTGGACTTATCGCAGCAAACCCCCGCGGAGCGGCAGCTTTGGCGCACCCACGTCCGGGCCTGGCTGCAGTACCAGCCCAAGCGCTACCCGGGCCGCATCGTCCTCTTTCGCACGCGCGGCCACCCGCTGGTTTGCTCGTTCGACCACCAAATGGGTTGGGCCGGCCTCGCCGCCGGCGGGGTCGAGGTCCACATCTGCCCCGGCGACCACGAGAGCATCCTCGAGGAGGAGAATGCCTTCCACACCGCCCGCTACTTGCAGACGGCCCTGGCCGAGGCCCGCACCGCTCAAACTTCCTATGCAAATCGAAGAACAGATACGCCAGTTCATATCGAAGAACCTCTACTATGCGGACAGTCCCATCGGTGATGAGGATTCGTTCCTGGAAACCGGAGTCGTGGACTCAATGGGCATCATGGAGCTGGTCGCCTTTGTCCACTCCGACTTCGGCGTGCAGACAGCTCCCGAAGAACTGGTAGTCGAGAACTTTGGTTCCATACGCAAGCTCGCCGAGTTCGTCAGGCGGAAGCTCCCGCCGCCGGTGCCGGAGAAGCCGGAGCTGAGCGTGGCGGGCTGAAGTCAATGGCTTGCACCACGGCGAACATCGCTGAATCGCTGCTGGCCAAGGGCGCGGACTCGGCCGCCGCCGTGCTGCACCGTGACCGGCTCATAACCTACGGCGAGCTGCGGCGGGAGGTGCTGCAAATCGCCGGCCAGCTCCTGGCGGACGGCCATGTCAAGGGCGACCGGGTGGCCCTCTGCGTGGAGAACAGCCCGTTTTTCGTCGCCGCTTACCTGGGCACCATACGCGCCGGGCTGGTCTCGGTGCCAATTCAAACCGAAGCCACGGCAGAACGGTTTAAGGCGATAATGACAAATACGGGCGCGCGCAGCGTATTTGTGTCTGAACGCCTGCAAGGCCGAGTCCGCCCGTGGGCTCAGGAGCTGGGCGCCATCCTGCTGACGGAGAACTACGCGAGAGGTTCACCGGCCGCTGCGGCGCCTTCATTTCCTGAGGCAGAGCCCACGCGCGACCTCGCCGCGCTGATGTTTACCTCCGGTTCGACCGGCTCGCCCAAGGGCGTCATGGTCACGCACCGGAACATCGAGTGCAACACGCGTGACATCATCCAGTACTTGGGGCTGGTTCCCGACGACCGGGTGATGGTCGTGCTGCCGTTCCATTACTGCTTCGGGCTGAGCCTGATGCACACGCATCTCATGGCCGGCGCCTCGCTGGTGCTGAACAACGACTTCCGGCTCTTCCCCGAGACCATGCTCCTCGAAATGCGGCGCCGCGAGTGCACCGGGCTGGCCGGCGTGCCCTCGACTTACCAAATCCTGCTGCGCCGCTCGCGCTTCCGTGAGCTGGCCTTCCCGCACCTGCGCTGGCTCCAACAAGCTGGCGGCAGGTTGCCCAGCCCCTGTATCCGTGAGATCCAGGCGGCCTTCCCCGGCGTACGGTTCTTTGCCATGTACGGGCAGACCGAAGCCACGGCGCGCCTGAGTTACCTGCCGCCAGAGCGCCTCGCCGATAGGCTAGGCTCGATCGGCAAAGGCCTGCCGTCCACCGAACTGGCGGTGCTCCACAGCGATGGCACGCCGATCCAGCCGGGCTCCGATGAGCTTGGCGAAGTCGTCGCTGCCGGAGACAACATCACGCCGGGTTACTGGAACGATTCCACCGAGACCGCGGCCTTCTTCCGCAACGGCAAGCTGCATACCGGGGACATCGCGCGCGTGGACTCGGATGGCTTCATCTACCTTGTGGATCGGGCGCGGGACATGATCAAGAGCGGCGGGCACCGTGTTAGCGCGCAGGAGGTCGAGGACGTCCTCGCGGAGCTGCCGGGCGTGCTCGAAGTCGCCGTGGTCGGCGCCCCGCACGAAGAGTTGGGAGAAGCCAGCTACGCGTTCGTGGTGCCCACGCCGGGCGCGTGCCTGACAGCCCGCGAGGTGAAAGCCCACTGCCGGAAGCGCCTGCCCGCGTTCATGGTGCCGGAGGAAGTGGCATTCCTGAAGGACTTGGTCCACAACAGTGCAGGCAAGGTCCTCAAGCAAGAGCTGCGACGACTTGCTTTAGTCCATTCGGCACTGGTCATGCCTTCGTCATTCGGCCTTCGTCATTCGTCATTCTCATTGGGCCCGCGCGTGCTGCCCCGCGGGCCAACCGTTCCAGCCAGAACCCAGGCCGCGCCTTCGCCTCCGCGAGCGAAGCCATTTCCGTCAAGGCGTAAGCCTGTGTGAATTGGCGGCGGGCAGCCGCCGGGGAGGCAAGCACTCCCGCCAGGCCGTAGCAGGGCTTGCGCAATTCACGGCAGCGCGCGGCGATTTCACCCGCGCCCTTCCCCATGAAAGAAGAGGCGTCAATCGTCCCTTCTCCCGTGATGACCAGGTCTGCCGCGCGCAAGCGCTTCTCCAGGGAGGCCAGTCGGGCAAAGAGCGCAAACCCCGGCTCGAGCCTCGCGCCCAGGAACACGTGCAGGCCGAAACCGAGCCCCCCCGCCGAGCCGGACCCAGGGACGCGTGTGAGGTCGGCCCCCAACTCCCGCCGCACCACTCGGCCCAGGGCGCTCAGGCAGCGCTCGGTCAAAGTGAAGTCCCGCGGCCGCAGGCCTTTTTGCGGACCGTAAATGCGCGTAGTCCCTCGCCGCCCGAGCAGCGTGTTCTGCACGTCCACCGCGACAACCGACTCAGCGAACCAGCAGCTATGGGCCGGCTTCTGCACCTGCTTGAGCCGCCCAAGACCGGTCCACCGCTCGATGGAACGGCCTGCGCCGTCCAGGAACCGCCAACCTAGCGCGCGTGCCATGCCGAACCCTGCGTCGCAAGTCGCACTGCCGCCCAGGCCGATCATGCACCGCCTGGCTCCGGCGCGCGCCGCGGCACGCAGCACCAGCCCCAGGCCGGTGGTGTCCAGGTCAAAGGGATGAAACCGCCCGGCCGGCAGCATGGCCAGCCCGACCACTCGCGCCGATTCAACCACCGCCGTCCGGCTGACCGGGTCCCACCACCACGCGGCAAGGCACGGGCGCCCGGCCGCATCCACCGTGCGCGCGAGCCGCCGCGTCGCTCCGAGCAACTGGCTGATGACCTCGCCGAAGCCGTCCCCGCCGTCCGTCATGGGCGATAGCTCCAGTGCGTCCCGCGGCCTCTCCCTGCACCAGCCCCGCGCAATCGCCTCCGCCGCCGCCTGCGCCGTCAGCGTGCCCTTGAACTTGTCAGGCGCAATCAGGACGCGCATGGAAACCAAGGTAGGGACGCCTCGCCGAGGCGTCCGTATTGTGGCAGCGGCGGGCGCCTCGGCGAGGCGTCCCCACCACTCGGGCTGGCACTAACCATTGGAATATCCTCCGTGGAAATCCGTGCAATCCGTGTCTCCGCCTCCGCGGGCAGCCCCAAAGGCACACACCTCGTGCTTGTTGGCGCACAGGCGGCTCAGGAAAAGTTCGCTCGTCAACGCAGGCAGCTCCCGTTTTAACCGGGCCACCGCCTCTACGCCGGTCCCCTGCCCTGCACCCAGGTGCGCCTTCCCGGCCTTTAGGCTGACCACGAAATGGCGGCACCACCCGCGGCGCAACCATTCCAGCAGCAGGTCCGCGCTGCGTTCCGGCGCGGCGATCACGTCGCACAGCAGCCAGTTCACGGGCCGCTCTGGCCGGAAGCGAAACGCGTCGCCCGCCTGGAACTGCACGTGCGGGTTGCGCAGCAGGTCCTCGCGCAACGGTGCGCGGTCAACCGCGATCACCCTCGCCCCGCGCGCCACGGCCACGTAGCTCCAACTTCCCGGCGCCGCCCCCAGGTCAACGCACGTCTCGCCTCGCTGGATGCTGCGCCCCAGACGTCGCTCGGCCTCGACCAGCTTCGCAAAGGCCCGGCTCGGGGCTGCCTTGTCCACGGCCACGGGCACCTCGCCTCTCGGAAAGGGCGACACCAGGTGCCGCTGCGCGAACGGGAACGGCGCCAGGGCCACCGAGATAAAGCCTGCCTCGGGCGCCGTCAGCAGCACCTGCACCAGCGAATCGCCCTCCGTAAAAGGCGCTGGGACGGCCCGCAGCCGGCGCAACAGGTAGCGGCGCTTCTTCTGGAGCAGCTCGAGCGCCGTTTCCCGGACGAGCCGGCAACGGTTGCGCCCGGCGTCGGCTTCCGGCTGCCGGGTCCCCTGCCCTGCATTCACCTCCGGGACGGCCTCCGACCAGCCTTTGCTGGCGCTATGCCAGGCGCGCGCGCCGATCCGGTGCAGCCCCCGCTCGCCGTACCGCGGCTCGACGTGCAAGGACCACGGCTGGTCGTCCGGCACGACCCCGGCCACCGCCTCCACCACCAGCCCCGCCCACTCGCGGACAGATCCCGCGCGCACGGGCACGGCCTCCGGCAGCAACTGCCGCGCGAAGGACAGGCAAGGCAGCCTCCCGAGCCGCGCACCGGTCCAGGGCGCGATCAGACCTCCGGGCGGCGGAGCAATGGTTGGAGCGCAGGCTGCCTCGGCCCCGGCGCCGGCCTGCGCCAGCTCAGCGCGCAGCTCCGCTTCCGAGTCTTCGGCCCAGAGCAGCACGTGCACCCTGAGGTTATTGCCGCTCGTATTCGCCCTTGCTCACCCGCTTGAGCACGGTAAAGCCCGCCTTCTTGGCGTCGCTGATCGAAACCGTCTTGGGCGAGTTGAACGTGGACCACACCCGGCGCACGGGCTTTTTGCAGGCCGGGCACTTCGTCAACGGCGCGGCGGACAGTGGCCGGCGCAGAGTGAACTTCCCGCCGCAAACCGCGCAGTTCCCCTCGCACAGTTCGTATTCGTATAGAGGCATAACCTGAGATCAGCCGGTGAAGACTACCCCTTCCCGCCTTGCCCCGGCAACCTTGGAACTCCACGCGTGGTGCGTGTTCCGTGTTGCGTGGTCTGTGGCCACGCAATACGCAGGTCACGGCCGTCGCCTCCGGTCCCGCCACGCTATCCCCAACTGCGGCTCCAACCAGTTCTTCAGACTGTCTAAACCTTGAGCAACCGGCGCAGCCCGGGACGCGCGCGGAACGGCACGCGCCAACGTTTTGATTTGCGGCCCCGCAAGCGACGCTCGGGGCTATCTGCCGCCCGGAGACTGCCTTGAATCCGCCGTAGCAGCCGTAGCCCCCGGATGGACGAGAAAAACCGTTTGACATGGCGGCGCACGGCCCTATGCTTCGCGTCAAGTAGCGATGTGCTCAGTTGAGCGGAACTGATGCTGGTTTTGCTTCGCGGGTCGGGTCACGGCGGATGCGCTTGCTGGGCGTTGTGTTGTACTATGTTGTCGCGGCATATGATTCACACCAAGCGGGCGGGGCGCGCAGCCTGGCCAGGAAGTTCCCATCAGAGTGCTTCGCGTTCAGTTCGACTCAGGTCAATCTCCCTGGTGCTCTTTACAATGCTGACCGGGGCAGCATTAACACGGTCTTACGGCCAGTATCCCTCTTCGGCGACCGGCTCCTACACAGTCTCCCGGTCCGGCAATAACATCATCTATACGTTTACGGGCAGCGGCACATTCACCCCGTCGTTGAGTCTCACCGCCAACCTGCTGGTGGTGGGCGGCGGCGGCGGGGGCGGGGGCACGGCCGGAGCGACGAACAACTTCGCAGGCGGGGGCGGGGCCGGAGGAGTCGTGGCCCAGGCGAATGTCGGGCTAACGGCCGGCACGCAATACACCGCGACCGTGGGTGCTGGCGGCACAGGCGGCTCGTCGGGGATCGCCGGCGGCAACGGCGGGGATTCGGCATTCGGCACTTACACCGCGACGGGAGGCGGAGGAGGCGGGTCAACCGGCGGCAGCCCGGTGCCTCGTGATGGCAAACCAGGGGGCTCCGGTGGGGGCGGGGCAAGCGACACCGTCAGCGGTGCCGGGGGTGGCGGGACTTCCAATCAAGGCAACAGCGGATATTCTGCCTCTGATGGCACTCGAGGCGGAGGAGGCGGAGGCGCAGGAGCGGCAGCTAATTACGCTGACGGCGGCGGCGGGCTCGCGAGTAGCATTTCCGGGGCCTCGGTTACTTATGCCTGCGGCGGCGGCGGCGGGGCGTCCACGCTCCTGACGGTCGGTGCTGCCGGGTGCAGTGGCGGCGGGAAAGGCGCTTGCAACGGAACTGGAGTGGCCGCCAGTCCCAATACCGGCTGTGGCGGCGGCGGTGGTGGCACCGCGCTGTATTCCAGCTCTCCGGAGGCGGGCGGCGCCGGCGGTTCAGGAATCGTGATTGTCAGCTACCCCGTGCCCACTTATACGGTCACCGCCTCGGCAGGAGCAAACGGCTCGATCAGTCCATCAGGGACCACCACGGTGAACTACGGTGCCAGCCAGACCTATACCATCACGCCTGCGACAAATTACGTGATAAGCGACGTCCAGGTGGACGGTTCATCAGTAGGGGTGACGCCGAGCTACACCCTGGCGAACGTCAATGCCAACCATAACATTGCGGCAAGCTTCGCCCCTCTGTCCGCCACCTCCACTGCTACCGGTGCGTTTAACGCGGCTGAAGTGGGCAGCAGCGCCGTTTATGAATTCACGAACAGCGGCACGTTCACGCCCGCAGTCGGCATGACGGCTAATCTCCTGATTGTCGGCGGTGGCGGAGGCGGGGGTGGTGCGGCTTCCAGCAGCTCGTGTTACAATCTGGGCGGTGGTGGAGGAGCGGGCGGAGTCATAGCCACCGGTCTCGTGCTCACGGCCAACAACGCATACACGGTCAGCGTTGGCGCGGGCGGCTCGCCAGGGACGTATTCCAGCGCCGGAGGCAATGGCGGAGACTCAGCTTTCGGGACCAACAGCGCAAAGGGCGGCGGCGGGGGCGGGTCAGCGTACAGTGCGTCGGGTGCTATCGGCCTGAATGGCGGTTCAGGTGGAGGCGGTGCGCGCTATAACTGCGCGGTCTCAGGAAACGGGGGGACCGGGACTAGCCAGCAGGGCACCAATGGCGCTGCGGGAGCTTCCGGCCTGGGGGGTGGTGGGGGCGGCGCTGGAGCGGCAGGTGGGACGGACGGCTACAACCAGGACGGCGGCGCCGGCAGGGCGAGCAGCATCACAGGCACCTCGGTTACCTACGCTGGAGGTGGAGGCGGCGCGGCTATTGGGGGGAGCTCGTACCCGGTAGGGAGGGGCGGAGCCGGAGGTGGTGGGGCGGGTTCGGCTACCAGCCCCGGCTCGTCGGGAGAGATCAACAAAGGTGGAGGCGGCGGTGGCGGCTCCAACAGCGGCGGCAGCAATCTGGGAACCGGTGGCGCCGGTGGATCAGGCATTGTCATCATCAGCTACTCGCTTAAGGACACACCCACCGTGAACTGGCCGGCGGCGAGCGCCATCACCTACGGGCAGGCGCTTTCGGCTTCCACGCTCTCCGGCGGCAACGCCTCAACCGCCGGGACGTTCGCCTTCGCCTCCCCTGGCACCATCCCTGCAGCGGCGGGGAATTATAGTGCTGCCATCACCTTCACCCCCGCGGACACGAGCACTTACAACGCTGCGGTCGGAAACGTCAATGTGATCGTGAGTCCAGCAGGCACTACGTGCAGCATCGCCACATCCCCTAACCCCGCGCTGCCCACCGACACCATCACCTTCACAGCCACGGTGACCAGCAGCGGACCAATTCCGACCGGCACAGTGCAGTTCAGGAGCAATGGGAGAGATCTGAACGGCGCGGTCCCACTCAACGCCAGCGGTCAGGCCCAGGCGAGCGTGATCGCTTCATCCCTCGGCCACGGTGGCTTTGCAGTCAGCGCTTCGTATGTGAACAGCGACGGCAATTTCACCGCGAGCATCGGCGCGCTGGCCTCCAACCAGGTGGTGAATCAACCGCCGACCGCGGCTTCGCCCACGTGCAGCCGCGCGCCCAGCATAAGTCTCAAGATTCCGGTGTCGGCCCTCGGGACAGATGCGGATGGCGATGTGCTTGAGGTGTCGGCGCTCGGCCCCAGCGAGCAGGGGGCGACCCTCTCCCACAATGCCACGTGGGTCTTTTACCTGCCCGCCAGCGGCAACGATAACCCTGATACTTTCGGCTACACGATCAGCGACGGTTACGGCGGAAGCGCCAGCGGCACGGTGACTGTATCCGTGGTGCGGCAGGGCGCGGTGGCCACGCAGATCACTTACACGGAGAGCGGGGTGGTCATCAGCTTTGCGGGTATTCCGGGTTACTGGTACGATGTTCAGCGCGACAGTGACGCGCAGTTCACCTGCCCAACGGTAATCACAACGACGCAGGCGCCGCCGGCTGGGGTGTTCACGGTGCCGGATTGCGATCCGCTGAATCCCGCGGGCTACTACCGGCTGATGCAGCATTAGCGCACGATTTCAGTTTGGTGGGGAGGCTTCGCCGAGCCCTCGCTGCCGGGGTGAAACGTGCGGCTCGCCAGCCGAACGCGGTTTTGGGCGCGTCCCTGGACCGCCAACCCCTGGCCCGG
Source organism: Candidatus Acidiferrum sp. (assembly GCA_035541055.1). GTDB lineage: Bacteria > Verrucomicrobiota > Verrucomicrobiia > Limisphaerales > UBA8199 > JAPLUA01. Next base: position 36,060 of record DATKNZ010000308.1, read on the forward strand.
AAGAAGTTATTGTCATAGGGCGGCCAACCCCCTACAGTAGCCGGAGAGAAGACGTATGGCCACTGGTTCGGAAATCCCCTTCGCATCGGCTGCCGCAAGTCGAGGGAGTGCTTTTTGGCAAGGCAAACGGGTGCTCATGACGGGTGCGAGCGGCTTCGTGGGCTCGAATTTGCGACCTCGCCTGGCGGCGACGGGTTGCGAGCTGATTTGCCCCTCGCGACGCGATTACGACCTGCTGGAGCAGGCGCAGGTGCGCCGGATGTTCGCGGACACGCGGCCCCACCTGGTGCTGCACCTGGCGGGCCTGATCGGCGGCATTCTGGCAAACAAGGAGCGCCCGGCGGATTTCGCGTACCAGAACCTGCTGATGGGCACCCTGATGTTGCACGAGGCCTGGCGGGCGGGCGCGCAGAAGTACGTCACGTTGATGGGCGGTTGCAGCTACCCGGCAGTGGCCCCCAGCCCCATCAAGGAAACGGAGCTCTGGAAGGGTTATCCCCAGCCCGAGAGCGCGCCTTACTCCCTGGGCAAGGCGATGGGTTCCGTGCAGGCCGAGGCCTACCGTCGGCAATACGGGTTCAATGCCGTGGTCCTCGTCCCGGGCAACCTGTATGGGCCTTTTGACAACTTCGACCTGCGGAACTCGCACGTCATCCCCGCCCTCATCCGCAAGATCTACGAGGCCCGGCTTAAGGGCGCGGAGGAGATCGTCATGTGGGGCACCGGCAAGCCCGTGCGCGATTTCATCTACGTCGAGGACGCCTGTGAGGCCATCCTGCAGGCGATGGTGAACTATAATGGCAGCGACCTGATCAACATCTCATCCGGCGTGCCGGTCACGATCCGTGAGTTGGTCGAGACCACCGCCGCGCTCTGCGGCTACCAGGGGCGCGTCCGCTGGGACACGAGCAAGACGGACGGGCAGATGCTCAAAGGCTACGACGTCAGCCGGATGCGCGAGTGGCTGGCCTACAACCCGCCGACGACCTTGCGCGAAGGCCTGCGCAAGACCATCGCCTGGTTCGAGGCCAATTACGCGAGCGCCAGGCTGGAGGTCGGAGTTTGAAGCGCGCCATCGTGATCGGGGCGCAGGGGTTCGTGGGCTCAGCCTTCGTGCGCTGTCTGAAGCAGCGCCCCCTCGAGGTGATTGAAGTGACGCGCCAGAGCTACGCGCGGCACGCGGGCACTGGCGCCGACGTGGTGATTCAGGCGGCCTGCAATTCGCGTAAATACCTGGCGGATGAGGACCCGGTTGGCGAATTTGATTCCTCCGTGCGGCTCTGCCTGCAGGCGCTGAAGGACTTCCCCACGCCGCTGAACGTGCACATCTCCAGCGCCGATGTCTATGCCGACCTGGCCAACCCCTGCGCCACCAGCGAGGAGTCGCCCATTGACGCAGGCCGCATTTCCCATTACGGGCTGCACAAGCTGCTGGCCGAAGAACTTGTCCGGCACTATGCCGGCCGCTGGCTCATTGCGCGGCTCGCCGGCATGGTCGGTCCCGGCTTGCGCAAGAACCCGGTCTTCGATGTGCTCAACGACCGCCCGCTGCGTATCCACCCGGATTCCCAGTACCAGTTTGCGGCGACCGACCTGGTGGCGGAGACGGTTTGGCGGCTCGTCGAGGCCGGTGAGGCCAACCAGGTCTTCAACGTGTGCGGCCGTGGGCTGGTATCGCCGCGCCAGGTGGCGGAGCTGGCCGGCCGCAAGCTGGATCTAAGCCTCGTGCCCTCCGACGCCCGGCCGCGGATCATGGATGTCAACATCGGCAAGATTTCCCGGCGCGCCGAGGTGCCTCTGAGTCTGGACACGGTCCGCGCTTTCGTGGCCGGCTACCCGGCGGCCAAGCCGGTGCCTGCATGAGCCCCAGCCTGCCCCAGGGTCCGGGCCCCCGCGATGCCGGCAAGCCGCTGGTGTCCATCATTGTCCCCACTTACAACCGAGCCCGTTTTTTGGAGCGGTGTGTTCGCAGCGTGCTGGGTCAAACCTACCGGGCGCTGGAGTGCATCGTCGTGGACGGGGCCTCGCAGGACGGCTCAGTGGAGATCCTCCGGCGCCTGGCCGCCGAGGACTCCCGGTTGCGGTTCATTTCCGAGCCGGACCAGGGCGAGGTGTACGCGGTCAACAAGGGCCTGGACCTGGCGAAGGGCGAGATTTTCGGCCAGCAGGCCAGCGATGATTATTACGTGCCGGACGCCGTCGAGGCCGCCGTGGCTTTTCTGCTCCAACACCCGGAATATGCCGGTGTCGGCGGCGACGGGCGATACGTGGACGAGCACGGGAACGACCTGGGCCGGGGCGTGATCACATACCGAGGCGAGATGTCGCGCCGGACCATCAAGCGCATCCTGCGCGTCCGCTGGAAGGCGAACGCGGTCTGCCACGGCTCGTTCTTCGGCTGGCGCGAGCGCGTCCTCCGGGTGGGCAAGCTCGATCCGGCTTTCTCGGTGATCCCGGATTGGGAGTTTTACCTGCGGCTCCTGGACGCCGGCGAGACCATTGGTCACCTCGAGAAGATTCAATACTGCTTTACGATCCACGGCGAAATGGGCGCGCAAAAGTATTGCGAGCAGGTGGAAGAGCAGCGCGCGCGGCTTCACCGCCGCTACGGGATGAAGTGGCATGACGAGCTGTTCCGCGCCACCTTCGGTCGGGCCATGAGCTACCTGGCCAACCCCTACCGCTCCCCGTTCCCCGCGGGCCTCCGCCGCGAGGTTGGCGACGCGCTCGCCCGGCGTGCGGCGCGCCGCGCCCCGGCCATTTAGGCCCAGTGGGGCCCTGCTTTTCCCCTTTACCTTTTAGCCGGTGTCCCCCCTAATCTCCGGGCCATGAAAATCGTTCTAGCCTATTCGGGCGGTTTGGATACTTCGGTCATCCTCTCCTGGCTCAAGGAGAAATATGACGCGGAGATTATCGCCTTCTGCGCCAACATCGGGCAGGAGGAGGAACTCAAGGGCCTCGACGCCAAAGCCCGGCGCACCGGCGCGTCCAAGTGCCATATCGTTGACCTGCAGGAGGAGTTCGCGCGCGATTTCATTTTCCCGATGGTCCAGGCGGGCGCGGTGTATGAGAGCCAGTATTTCCTGGGCACCAGCATTGCCCGGCCGCTGATCGCCAAGGGCATGATCGAGGTGGCCCGGCAGGAGAAAGCCCAGGCCATCGCCCACGGCGCCACGGGCAAAGGCAACGACCAGGTCCGCTTCGAGCTGACCGCCGCCTGCCTGGCGCCCGAGCTGGAAGTCATCGCCCCCTGGCGCGACGGCCTGTTCCGGGACCAGTTCCCGGGCCGCGCCGAGATGATCGCCTATTGCGCCAAGAAGCACATCCCTGTGCAGGCCTCGGCCAAAAAGCCCTACTCGATGGACCGCAACCTCCTGCACCTGTCCTTCGAGGCCGGCATCCTCGAGGACCCCTGGATGGACGTCTTCACGCCGAAGAACAAGGACATGTTCAAGCTGAGCGTCGCCCCCGAGGACGCGCCGGACAAGGCGGAATACGTGACGCTGGATTTTAAGAAAGGCAACTGCGTGGCCGTGAACGGCAGGGCCCTCAGCCCGCTGGGCGTCATGCGCGCCCTCAACAAGCTGGGCGGCAAGCACGGCGTCGGGCGCGTGGACCTGGTCGAGAACCGCTACGTAGGGATGAAATCGCGCGGCGTTTACGAGACGCCCGGCGGGGCGATCCTGCATTTCGCGCACCGGCAGATGGAGACGCTGACGATGGACCGCGAGGTGATGCACCTGCGGGATTCGCTGGTGCCGCGTTACGCGGAGCTGGTGTATTACGGCTACTGGTTCGCGCCGGAGCGGCTGGCCTTGCAGGCTTACGTGACGGAAAGCCAGAAGAACGTGACCGGCACCGTCCGGGTGAAGCTCTACAAGGGCAACATAATGTGCGCGGGCCGGAAGTCGCCCGTGAGCCTGTATAACCCGGCCATCGCCACGATGGAGGCCGACCCGACCAAGGCCTACAACCAGGAAGACGCCACCGGCTTCATCCGCCTGAACGCGTTGCGGCTCAAGGTGGGAGCGCGCGTGCATGGCCGGAAGTCCCGCGCCTGATCGGCCCGCGCAAAATCCATTGACACCGCCGCCGATTCGCCTAGTCTCGGCGCGTGGATGCTCATGCGGGGACAGGCAGGCACCGGCACAGATCCAGGCGCAAAATCCGCTCGGTTGCGCTCTTCTGCCTTCTCCTGCTGGTCCTGGGGGGTCTAATCGCCGGCTTGTTCTATTTGATGAGCAGCCCGATGTGGACGCTGCGTTAGCTTCTCCGTATGCGGTGCATTGTCACAGCCGGGCCGACGTTTGAGCCGCTGGACGCTGTACGGCGCCTCACGAATTTCTCCACCGGCCGCCTCGGGTGCGAGCTGGCCAATTTCCTGTCCGACCGCGGGCACGAGACCACCTTGCTGCTCGGGCAGCCGGCCACCTACCCCGGCCCGCAGCGCGCCCGCCAGATCACGACCTTCACCACCACCGCCGATCTCCGCGCCCGCCTGCAGGCCCTGGCCGCCCGGCCCGTGGACGCCCTCTTTCACGCCGCCGCGGTGAGCGATTTCGGCTTCGGCAAAGTGTGGCATCGCTCAGCCCAGGGCGAGATGACAGAGCTGAAGGCGGGCAAGTTCGGCACGCGCCAGGGCGCCTTGCTGGCCGAGTTGGTGCCGACCCCCAAGATCATCGCCGAGCTGCGGCAATGGTTCCCCGGCGCCCGGATCGTCGGCTGGAAATACGAAGTGGACGGCACCCGCGAGGCCGCGGTGCGCCTGGCCCGGCGGCAGCTTGCCGAGTGCCGCACCGATGCCTGCGTGGCCAACGGCCCGGCCTACGGCCCCGGCTTCGGCCTCGTCACTGCCGACGGCCCGGCGGCTCATTTCGCGACCCGCCCCGCGCTCTTCGCCGCCCTCGAGAGCTACTGCGCCCCGATGGAGGATGGAAGATAGAGGATGGAAGATGGAGAATAGAGGATAGCGGATCGCCTCCACCTTCTATCCTCCATCCTCCATCCTCCTCGCGGCCCGGGGCCGCGGCCCAAACAGCGCCGTGCCCACGCGGATGATCGTCGCCCCCTCCTCGATAGCCACCTCGAAATCGCCCGTCATCCCCATGCTCAAGTGGGGCAGGGGCGCCCCCAGGATTTGCTCGCACCGCCCCTTGAGGTCCCGCATCTGCCGGAACACCGGCCGCACCTTCTCCGGATCCGCCGTCCAGGGAGGCACCGTCATCAGCCCATGAAGCTCGAGCCGCGGCAGCGCGTTGAGCCGCCCCAGCTCGGCCAGCAACGGCTCCGGCCCATAGCCAAACTTGCTCGCTTCCCCCACCGCGTTGACCTCCAGCAGGATCGGCATCGTCTTGCCCGCCTGCTCCGCCCGCCGCGAAATCTCCTCCGCCAGCCGCAGGCTGTCCACGCTCTCGATCATCTGGAACAGCTCCACCGCCTCCCGGCACTTGTTGGTCTGGAGATGGCCGATCATGTGCCAGCGCAAATGCCCGGGGCAGAGCGGGATCTTCGCCCGCGCCTCCTGCACCTTATTCTCCCCGAACAGCCCAAGCCCCGCCCGCGCGGCTTCCGCCACCACTTCCGGCGGCTGAGTCTTGGTTACGGCCACCAGCGTCACCGCTCGCGGATCGCGCCCCGCCCGGCGACACGCCGCCGCCATCCGCTCGCGCACCGCCTCGACGCGGGCCCCGAGGCCCACGCCGCCTTCCCCCAGGCTCATCGCCGAAGCAGGCTGGCCAGGGTCTTGCGAGCGTAGGAAAGCCAGAGCAGGCCGAGGAAGCCGATGATCACCACCTGGCCGACGAGCGGAAAGCTGTAGATCAGGTAGGCGATCACGCCGCAAATGCACGTGGCCTTTATCAAATCTAAGATCGTCATAGCTACGGCGTTGACGCCGGGGGCGGGCGCCGAGGGCTGCTGCCGTGCTCCAGCCCCGTTCACTCGCGCCAAAGCAGGCGTCATTACGCCTTCGCATTATAGACAACGGCATCTCCCGTGCCAAGAAAAACCTGCAACGAGTTGCCAAATTATCCACCCCCGCCCCGTGAGCGCAGGCGGCCTACAGTCGCAAAGGGCTATCGTTGCGGCGGGTGCGAAACCTGCCCCTCAGGAGTGAATGATCTGAGAACCCGGCGCGTTGACATGCACGCTCAGAAGCTGGTGGCTGGCGAAAGCGGCGGTCAATTGTGGGTGGGTCTCCGGCGGGGCAAAGAACAGCAGGAACCCGCCGGCTCCGGCGCCCAGCAGCTTTCCGCCCCAGGCCCCCGCCGCCTGCCCCCGGGCATACATCGCGTCAATCTCCGCGTTGGAAACGCCCCCATCCAGGCTGCGCTTGGCTTCCCAGGCGCGGTGAAGCAGTTCCCCGAACTCGCGCCAGGGACGCTGGCTGGTGAGGATCTCATGGCCCTGGTCCACCATCGCGCGCATGCGGCGCAGGGCCGGGGTGTTCTCCTTCACCCGCTTGAGCTGCGGCGCAACCACGTCCGAAGCCTTGCGCTGGATGCCCGTAAACACCAGGAACAAGTGCTGCTCGAATTCCGCCAGCCGCCGCGGCGGCAGCGTAATCCGGTTCACCGCAAAATCCTCCTCCGTGCGGAACTCGACCACGTTGAACCCGCCGAAAGCCGCCATCACCTGGTCCTGGCATCCAACGTTCTCGCGCAGGAGCTGCCGCTCGACGTAAATGGCCTCGCGTGCCAGCTCCTGGGGTGTCAGAAACTGGCCTTTGAAGCTGTGCAGGGCTTGCAGCAGGCACACCGTAAACGTCGAGGAAGAGCCCAGCCCCGTAAACGACGGCAAATCCGCCATCATGTGGAGCTCGATCCCTCCATCGAACCCGCACAGCTTGAGGCATTCCCGGAACACCCGGTGCTCGATCTCATCCACCTGCCGGGCGAGCTCGACTTTGCGATAGGAAACACGGATGGCGTAATCGAAAAGCTGGTTCAGGAACGGGCTGGCGGTGAGGTAGCAGTACTTATCAATGGCCGTGGCCAACACAGCCCCACCTTCCTGCAGGAAATACTCGGGGTAATCGGTCCCGCCCCCGAAGAAGCTAATGCGAACGGGCGCGCGGCAGATGATCATGGCAGGGCCGACGTGCTCGGCGTGTGGGTGACCCGCAAAGGCGCTTTCACGGGCCGCAGTTTCAATGAACTCGCCTGCCGAGTCAATTCCAGCGAAGCCGGCACCGGCCTCACGGGCGCATCGTGCCGAGGTCCTGAGTTTGGTAGGGACGCCTCGCCGAGGCGTCCGTTTTGGACACACCCGGACGCATCGGCGAGGCGCCCCCACCAAACCAAGGACGGTGTGGGGATCAGCCCCCGCCTCACTGCCCTTTCCCGTCCGGGGCATTGGGATTGCAATTGATCCTGGAAGGGAAGGTATTCTGCTCTCGTTTCCAATCCTGGAAGCGCATCCTCTCGGCTGACCCGCCATAGCACCCGACCACGCCCCCGTTATCATGGTGGATGGTCTCATCCTCGTTGTAATCCACCGCGCCGTCGTTCCAGAGCACCGGGCTCCGCTCGTCCGGTTCGATCGTCAGGATCCCATCGGCGCGGAAAAGGCTCAGCTTGAGGCCGCAGCCATTGTTCCAAATGCCTCCATAATAGGGCTTTCCGCCCGTTCCCCCGCAACTGGTCGTCTCCCAGATATACGTTGAGTTCTTGATGATGCGGGCGGCAAAATTGGCGTCGTTGGTGCGGTCCGACGGGCAGCGAAAGACCGCCGCGTTGCGCAAGTAAGGGTAAATCTGCCCTCCTTCCAGGTGGTACATATCCGGCCCGGGGGAACCGTAGTAAAAGCACCAGGCGTTCGTGTAGGGCGGCGGAAGACCCGCACCGCAATAGGGGAGAAGGTCGCCGAAATCCTGGGCATACAGGTGGGCGCCGAGCAGAATCTGCTTGCTGTTGTTGATGCTGACGATGCGCCGGCCCTGTTCGCGCGCCCGAGAGAGCACCGGCACCAGCAGGGCGGCCAATATCGCGATGATCACGATCACGACCAGCAACTCGATCAGCGTGAAGCCGGCCCGGGCCAAAAACTCCACAGGGCGACGACGTCGGAACATAGCGCTCAAATCCCGGCCTGCGCGTCGCAGCCCCTCAAATCGAAGTGGCCGCTCTCATCCATACGCTACGCGGCGTCGGCCCCCGGGCCTTTACTGCAGGCGGATGCGGTAGAACCTGGCCGTGTTCGTCAAACCGTTATCGCTCAAGCCCACGGGGAAGCCGGTGCCGGTGATGGTGGTCAGAACTTTCCAGGAGGAGCCGTCCAAGGTGTCTTTGCACTCCAGCACGTAGCTCGGCCCCACCTCGGTTGGAATCGTGAGCAGGAACGTCGCCGAGTTCCAATTTAGCGAGCCGATCAGCGGCGATACCGCCGGGGTCAACGCCGCCGGCCCGCTGGTCGCCATACCGTCGGTGTTCGTAACCACGACCGTGTAGGTCGCAAAATCCTGGGGCTGGAGGTTGGTCAAGGACAACTGGGCCTTGGTCTGACCGCCCACCGGAAAACCGTTCTTCTGCCACTGGTAGGAGAAGGGCATGAGACCTTGCGCCGTGACGGAGAAGCCGGCGCTGCCGCCCGGCACGGCCGCCAGGCTCTTCGGCTGGCGGGTAATGACGGGTGGCCGCAGCACCGTCAGCACGGCTACCGAGCTCGTCGTGCAGCCGCTGGGGTCGGTAAGCACTGCCTGGTAAGAGCCCGCATCGTTGGTGGTAACGCTGCTCAGGAACAGGACAGCATTGGTCGCGTTGGGCAAGTTGGTTGTCGCATGCTGCCATTGGTAGGCCAGCGGCGGGCTGCCACAGGCGCTCACGCTCAAGGTAGCGTTGCTGGTCAGCACCGCCGAGGTGTTGGTGGGCTCTGACAGAATCTGCGGCGCGCCGGACACGATGATGGCCACGGCGCGGGTCGTCTGGTTGGTGGAAGCATCCGCGACGGTCAGGACCACGGTATTGGTGCCCACTGGCATGGCGGTGCCCGCCGGCGGCGCCTGGGCGATGCTGACAGCGCTGCAGTTGTCGCTGGCAACAACGTAGTTGGTAGTCGTCAGGTCGGGCAGGAGCGCCTGGCAGCTTGAATTGAAGCCAAGCGTCACCTCCAGAACGCAGGCCAACACAAAGGGCGGCGTTGTATCGGCGGCGGTGAAGGTGCTTGCGCAAGTGGACATATTGCCGGACCAGTCCCACACGCTGAAGGTGAGGTTGGTGGTTCCTTGGCCCAGCAGCGTGCCAGGGGCCGGGTTCTGCGTGACGGTGACCGGCCCGGAGGCATCCCACGCAACCACCTGCCCGGTAAGATCCGGGACAACCGCCGTGCAATTGGCCCCAACGGAAACGATGCGGTTGGAGGGGCACGAAACGATCGTCGGCGGGGTAGTGTCCACCACGGTCAGCACTGCGGGTCCGCCCACTGCATAGCCGTAGGCATTGCTTACGACCACAGAGTAACTCCCCCCCTGGGCAAACCCGATGTTCGTGAGCGACAACACGGGGCCGGCTGAGCCGGTGATAGGTGTCGTGCCAAAGTACCACTGGTAGCTGAGCGGAGAAATGCCCGTGGCCGTGACGGTGAACGCGGCATTGCTGCCGCACTCCACAGCCCGGCTTTGCGGAGGCGTGGTAATGGCCGGCGCGGGCGGGCACTTGCCGGCGCTGCCGGCGTTGTAAATGGCCGCTATCTCGCCGGCCGAAAGCGCCCGGTTGTAAATGCTGGCCTCGTCAATCAGCCCCTTGAAGTACCGCGACCCAACGCAATTCCCACAGACCGTGCGGCCGTTCTCCGACCCGATCGCCACAAAGCTGCTCGCGAGCATGGGCGAAATCGCGCCCGAAGCGGTCGTCGGAACGCCCCACGGCTGACCGTCAATGTAAAGCTGCACCTTGGTGCCGTCGTAGGTGCCCGCGATGTGATGCCACGCTCCCGAGGAGACCTTCGCTCCGCCCCCGTTGGCCGCCGAGGCCGTTTCGGGGAACGTCTGCCCGCCGTCGGTGCTGATGAAAAAGCTGACCCCGACCCTGGGCTGGGCGCCATCGGCGATCTCAATGCCATAAAAGTCGCTCGTAACCAAACCCTGGCAGCAATTGTTCATCGGGTTGGAAGGATCGGCCTTCATCCAGAACTCGACTGTGACCTGGCTTCCCACGTCCAGATTGGGAGCCTTGGGCACCTTCACGTAGGCGCCCGCTCCGTTGAAGCTGAAGGCTTGCCCCACTTCTCCCGCACCGAACGAGGCGCCGTTCATCAGGACGCCGTTGTTCGTGCCCAGTGAATCCAAGGCATTCCCCTCTCCAGCCCACCAACTCAACAGTCCGGAAGCCGGGGAAACGCACGGCGTCACGGGTTGCACGCTGAGCACCGCATTCGAGCTCAGGACATGGCCATAGAAGTTCGTGACCTGGACGGCATAAGTGCCGGCCTGCGCCATTTGAATGTCGGCCAGGCTCAGGAGGCTGCTGGTAGCGCCGGTGATGTTGGTGCCGTCGAACAGCCACTGGTAGCTCAGCGGCAGAGTCCCGGCGGCTTGCACGACGAACGTGGCGTCAGCCCCTACCAAGACCGCCTGGTCAGCGGGCTGCGCGTAGATGGTCGGCCCCGAGGGCGTCGCGCACTTCCCGGCGCTGCGCGCGTTGTAGATGGCGGCGATCTCGCCGGCCGAAAGCGCGCGATTGTAAATGCTGGGTTCATCAATCAGCCCCTTGAAATACCTCGCCCCGATGCAGGTCCCGCACGCCGTCCGGCCATCTTCGGACCCGATGCTCACGAAGCTGCTGGCCAGCATCGGCGAGATCGCCCCCGAAGCCGGCGTCGGCATGCCCCACGGTTCCCCGTCAATGTAAAGCTGCAGCTTGGACCCGTCGTAGGTGCCGGCCACGTGATGCCAGACCCCGGACGAGACCGCGGCCCCACCCCCGTTGGCAGCCGAAGCCGTCGCTGGGAACGAGTGGCCCCCGTCCGTGCTGATGAAGAAATCAACTCCGACCCTGGGCTGACCACTCTCCGCGATTTCGATGCCGTAGAAGTCGCTGGTCACCAGGCCCTGGCAGCACGTGCTCATCGTGTTGGAAGTGTCGGCCTTCATCCAGAATTCCACCGTCACCTGCGCGCCGACATCCAGGCTGGGCGCCTTCGGAACCTTCACATAAGCCCCCGCCCCATTGAAGCTGAAAGCCTGGCCGACGCGGCCTGTGGTGAAAGCGGCCCCGCTCTGTAGGCTGCCGTTATTGCTGCCGGCCTCATCCAGACAATCACCTTCCGCGCGCCACCAGCTCACCAGGTTCAGGGGCGGCGGCACGCAAACAGGAACATACACGGCCAGAACGGCGTTCGAACTCACCACCCCCCCGACACTGTTGGAGACCGACACGGAATAGGTGCCCGCATCGGCGAGTTGGATGCTGGTCCAGACAATCGAGCTGGCCGTGGTGCCGGCCAGATTGGTGCCGTTCAAGGACCATTGGTAGTTCAGTGGGGGCGTGCCTATCGCGGCGACGCTTAAGCTGGCCGGATCACCCGCAAACACGTTCTGGCTCTGCGGGTCCATCACAATCTTTGGCGCCACCTGGCCGGTGCCGACCACCACGTTATCCAGGGCCCAGTGGTCGTAGTTAGTGCCGTCGTTGGCCAACTGCCGCCAGCGGAACAACACGGCCGGTCCCTGCGCCACCGCCGGTATGGGCAGCGCCACGCCTGTCCAGTTGTAGTAATCCGGAGTGGCATAGCTGCCCAGCGCGGTCCAATTGCCCCCGCCATTGGTCGAGCTCTCCAGGACGACGCCCTGTGCCGGGAGGTTGTCCACTCGCGCCCAAGGCCAGGCCGAGCCGTTGGCCAGCCGCAGGCAAAAGCCAATCTGCCCGCCCGCCGTCGTGTTGATCGGCACCGTCGCGGCATACCGGCTGCCCTTGGCCCCGAACCACAGCGAGTTGGGCGCCGACACACTCCCGCCATAATTGGTCGCCACCACCGTGCTGCCCGGCACGCCCCCAAAGCCCGACCACTGCGTCAGGTCCAATCCCGAGTCAAAGGCATCCGCCATACCGGGAGCCGCCACGCTCAGGGCCAGCGTCGCCGTTTGTCCCACGCCGCTGCTCAGGTTGGTCAGCGCCAGGCTGGCCGGATACACCCCAGCAGGCAGCGCAGTCGTGGCGGCGCTCAGCGCGACCGAGACCTGCGTCGCCGGCCCGCCCGGCACCAGCGTGCCGCTGGTCGGCGACACGTCGAACCACGTCGAGGTGTTCGACAAACTCCAACTCAGCGCGTTGGTCCCCGTGTTGGTCAGCGTGAGATAGCCCGGGCTCGGGCTGAACGGCCCGCCCACGTTGCCGCTGAAGGCCAGGCTCGCGGGGCTCACCAGCAGCGCATCGGGCGTGGCCAGCGCATTGATCAGCTTCTGGCCCGCGGGCGTGCCCCAGCCCGTGCACAGGTCGTAACCGCTCACGCCGTAAAACTTAGTCGGGCTGCTCCCGCTGGTGTTATTGCCCGTCGTAATGTCATGAAAGCAGGTGGTGTACTTGGCCGCGTGTCCCAGCACATCCAAAGCCGGGTTGATGAACCCTACCGTGGGCCGGCCCACGCCCACCGCCTGCTGGTTCACCAGCGCCGTGAATCCCGCCCAGAGCGGCGCCGCGCAGCTCGTGCCGCCCACATCCCAGTCCCCGCCGTCGCTGCGCACATACACGCTCTCGGCCGTCAGCCCCACGTCCGGGATGTTGCGCATCGTCGTCGAGCCCTGGTTGAGGCTCATGTCGATGTCGGCCTGGTAAGCGGGAATGGTGTAGCGAGTGCTGATGCCCCCGCCAGTGCCAATCCCGTTGTTCCGGTTCCAGACCGTCTCGGAAAGCCACGTCCCGCCCGGGCCGGTAGTTGTGAGCGTCGTCCCGCCTACGAGTATGATGTAGGGCGTTTCATCGGGGAAATCCACCGGCCCGGTGAACGCGTCATAGTCGCCGCAGGCGCAGTAGAAGGACTGGCCCTGGGCAGCCATCTGTTGCCAAATCTGGTCCGCCACCGCATCCGGGCCGCCGCCTGGCTGGTACCACGAGCAACTGACCTGCTTGGCCAGGTTATCGTTGGCAATGCGGTTCAGGATATCGTGCCAGTTGCCATACGGCCCGGCCATGTACACCACAACACCTGAGAGCCCCGGCGCCATGGAAATGGAAGTCTCGATATCCAAACACACCTCGACTTCGCCGCCGCTGCCGGTGGGATTGCCGCCGAAGCCATCGAGCAGCACGTTGATCAGGGGCACATTGGGCAGCCCGGCCTTGGATTCGTAATAGGTGATGTCGCTGGCGGCGTAGCCGTCGAACTGGAGCAGGCCCACGAGCTGGCCCGCGCCGGTCAGGGCGGTGTCGGGGGCGTAGGCAGCCCGGAAGTCGCCACCCATATAAGTGCCGCTGGGGCCGGAGCCCGACTCGGGAAGCACGGCAGGTGTTTGGCCAGCACCGGTCAAGCCGGGAGCTTTGCCGCTGGCCTGGCCGGCCGGGACGGCTGCCTTGCTTTGAATCGGCCGGGCCTGCAGGCGCGGGCGCGGGAGCGAGTAGTCGCTCAACCCGCTGATGCCCAGGACCGGGATCGCGAGGTCGAGCGAAGGGTCGGTGCTGGGCGCGTAGAAGCTGCGGGCTTCGGTGGGGTGCTGATACCGCTGCAAGGTGACATGGAACGCGCGCTCGACGTCGGCTGCCGAGCCGGACACATCCAGCAGGAGGCGATTGGGGTGGGTGGCGCGCACTTTGAGATTATGGGCCTGGGCGAAGGCGATGAGTGCCTCGTAGTCCTTCTCGGTAGGGCCGAACCGGGCGGTGAACTCGGCCGGAGTCAGGTAATGCCGGAAGTTGGGATCGGCCGGATCATAGAGCTGGCGCAGGAATTGGCTGAGCGCGGCCTGGTTGCGCAAGGGCAGGCCGATAGCCAGCTTGAGTTCCTTGGCGCCCTCCAGTCGGGCAACCGGCTCCAGGCGGGCCACCGTGGCGGCCACATTGCTTTTCACCACCTGCCGTGCGGCGCCCCGGGCTGACGGCAGCGCCAGGAGCAGCACCAGGGCGGGCCAGGCATGGATGAAACGACAACATGGGACGGGGTTACGGCCTGGTAAGAAACGCAGCACTGTCTTCATAGAAACTGCTCCCAAGATTCCCCGGCCTTCCTGGCCAGGAGTCGGATCGCGCAGACGCCAGGCAACCCGACTGTGCCGATTACAGCACGTCAACGCAGAATAGCAAGCACGATTCTTAGCCGAAATGATTCAGTTGAAAATGGGGACCACACGCGCCCTCGCGTGTGCTTCGCGGCGCCTCGCCGCGAAGGCTTCCCTTGAGCCGCCCCTGGGCGAGAGCGCCAACGGCGGGGCGCCGTTGGCAGCACGCGAGGCGCGTGCGCTCCCCCCTCGCCAAAACGCCCCGCAACCAGGAATTTGACCCCTTAGCCAGAAGTCCTTGCGATCCAGTAGCTTCCTACGTCGACTCGTGCCGTGTACCAGGGGCGCTCACCGTGACCCCAGCGTCACCACACCGTCACCTCCCCGTGATATCGCCGTTGAACCTCTGCAAAGTTTGCAGAGGTTCAACGGTGAGGATACGGTGAGGATACGGCGTGGTGACGGAGAGGTGAGGATGTAGCTGCAAACCCTTGGTAAAGCCGTTTGCAGGGTGCTGGCAAGGTACTAGCCTGCGGATGGCTTGAGAAAGCGGAGAGACT
>DATKNZ010000309.1:0-2971 GCA_035541055.1 Candidatus Acidiferrum sp.
GTCCCGCACGGTCAGGTAAGGTGTGACGGTATGAAAGCCGTCAGGAATATGATTCACGTTCTCTTTCATAATGAGAGAAGCATCGCTTGGGAGGGGACCGTATTTCCACTGGGGTAAAGGCCCCATGCCCGGAAACGAAGGCACGGGCGTCTCCCTGAAAGAGTGCAGCCGCCGAAGTCAGTCGGCCTATGCTTCCCGCCGCGCCGATGGCGCCGAGTGACGTCGGCGGCTACTGATGCGTGACAAAGCGGGCTAGCGGCCGTTCCGCCGCCAGGCCAACAGGGCCAGGCCCAGGCCGGACAGAG
This sequence comes from Candidatus Acidiferrum sp., assembly GCA_035541055.1. GTDB lineage: Bacteria > Verrucomicrobiota > Verrucomicrobiia > Limisphaerales > UBA8199 > JAPLUA01. The sequence goes on from DATKNZ010000309.1 coordinate 306, forward strand.
CGAGGGTGGAAGGCTCCGGAACCGCCGGGAGCACATCCGCCCAATTATCGCCAACGCGCAGGTCGTCGAAGATCCATTGGCCGGCAGTCGTGGCGCTGTTGGCCTTGAAGCCGATGGTGTCCAAATTGGCGGCTTCCGTGCCGCCGGCGGCGATTGTTACATCCGCATTGGGCTGAGTGCCGCCCGGGGTCGGATCAACCCACAGGCTTACGCTGCCGCCGGAGCCGAAGGTGTATTCCACGACGAACAAGTTGACCGTGCCGACGGTCATTGAGCCATTGGAAGTGTAGGTGGCGCCGCTGCCAACGCCCTGGTGGCGGACGCCGATCTTGAACTGGGAGCCCGCGGTCTGTTGCCCGACATAGACCGAGAAGGGGTCGCCGCTGCCGTTGGGCGAGCCGCCCAGGGGCAGCAAGTCGGTCAGGTAACTATTCGCCGTGGGCAGCATAGTGCAGTCGGCCAGGAACGAATAATAGATACTGCCGCTCGTAATGGGAGTGCCAGTGAAATTGACGGTCATGGAACCCGACGTGCCCGCGGTGTCAACCAGGGCATTGCCGCCGGGGTCGGCGAGATTCGGATAGGTCAGATTGGTGCTGACGACGGTCAGGCCCGCAGCGCCGCCTATCCACGAGTCATTGCCGCTGAGCGCGCCCGCGTTGTAGTTGAATCCTTCCGTGTAGAAGAGATTGGCCTGCGCGCTCTGGGCCAGCAGGCCGGCAATGCCCAGGGCCAGCCCAATACGGGCTGAAACTCTCGGAGCGGCAAGCACAGGAACGAAGCGAAGGACGTTTTTCATAGGACTGATTAGACTTCAGGCTGACGTTAGCTGGTTTCCGAGACGCACAGACACGCCTGTCAGGTTGAGATCGTCTCAGGATTCCCCGGGTATGTCACCCCTTATTTTGTGCAGCCGACCTTGAAATTTGGGCAGGGAGAGTGCCCGTCCTCGGGCGCAGCGATGTCCGCCGCGCCCAGAGCGGGCTTATCAACAGAGCCCTGCCGCCTTTCTGTGTTGCTGCGCATGAGGCGGGGTGCGCTCCGCGAGTGCTTCTGACTCTGCCCGGCCTATGGGGTAAATACCCCATTAGCGGCCAACCAGTTGGGGATTGACAGTCACAGGAGTGATTTCGGATGCGGGAACTCTAACCCCCTATGCCGTCGAAGTTGTTGATCATTCAGCCCTCGTATTACCGGTTGCCTGGTGATCGCAATCCGGTCAGGCTGCGCCATCGGCAACTAGTTCCCCTGGTTCTGCCCTACCTGGCAGCCCTGACGCCGCCGGACTGGGAGGTCACCCTGGTGGATGAAATCCTGGAGCCGGTGGACCTCGCCGCCCCGGTGGACGTGGTGGCCATCACGACGTGGACGATGAATTCCCACCGCACGTACGACCTCGCCAGGGAATTCCGCCGCCGGGGGCGCAAGGTCCTGATGGGCGGCCCGCACGCCTACTGGCATTTCGAGGAAGCCCAGGAACACGCCGATGCCGTGGGCGTGGGCGAAGCGGAGGCTTTGTGGCGAACGATGCTTGCGGATGCTGCGGGTGGTCGGCTCAGGCCTTTGTATCGCGCCCCCCAGCTTCAGGACCTGGGCGGCTTTCCGTTCCCGCGTTACGACCTGCTCGATCTTCGCCGTTACGGCCTCATCAAGACCTTTGCCGTGCAGGCGACCCGCGGCTGCCCGCTGGCGTGCGAGTTCTGTTCGGAGCGCCTTTACCTGGGCGGCGGCTTTCGCGTCCGCCCGGTCCAGGACGTGGTCGAGGAGATCAAGCGCCTGCCCTCACGCAACGTGTTTTTTGCTGAAAGCAACTTCGGGGTGAAGCGTCGGCATGCTATGGAATTAATGGAGGCCCTGATTCCGCTTCGCCTGCGATGGTCCACCCTGTGGTCCATGAACCTGTGCTACGACAAGGAGTTCCTCGATTTGGCCCAGCGGAGCGGGCTGCTGCACGTCAATATCGGCATGGAGAGCATTGACGGTCAGACCATTGCCAGCATGCGCAAGCGCCAAAACAGGACGGACCGCTATCACGCGGTCCTAGGCGACCTGCGCCGCAGAGGCATCAGCTTCTCCCTGAACTTCATCTTCGGCTGGGATACCGAGACGCGAGAGGTTTTCCCGAACACGCTGCGCTTTCTTGAAGACGAAAAGGTGCCCGTAGCCTACTTCAACTTGCTGACGCCGGAGAAGGGCACGTCGTTCTACGATCGGATGCGCCAGCAAGACCGGATCATTAATGAGAAGGAGATCGGGCGCTGGCCCGGCCAGCCCTGCCATATCAAGCCGCTCTATTGCTCACCGCGGGAATTGGAGCAAGCTGTGCAGGGGATTCACCGAAGGTTTTATAGCCTGCCTTCGATGCTTCGCCGGCTGCCCATGCCGTTAAGCACGCCGGCCATCGCTTCGTGGGCATTGAATTTGTCGCAGCGCCGCGTCTCCGCGCACCCCGACAACCAGAATCACTTCTCGTCGTATTGAGCTCGCAGAAATTGACTCATCTTTGGCTGGCCGGGGGCGGCGCACCATAAGCGCTAACTTGTTTATTGACTCCTAGAACCCGTTCCGTAACATCGCCGCATGACACCTATCAATGCGGCTGAGGAGGATTGGGATCTCTTGCTCTCGTTTTTCCCTGCGGATTGGAGGCAGTTAGCGCAAAGCAC
>DATKNZ010000310.1:0-29452 GCA_035541055.1 Candidatus Acidiferrum sp.
AGCCTCCGAGTCGCTGACGTGGACCGCTCCGTCGAGTTCTACACCAAGCTGCCAGGTGCCGAACTGGTCATGCACCACCCAGGCCGGTTCGCCAAGATCAAGGTCGGCAACGCTCACATCCAGGTGGTCAAGCTGCCCGCCGAGGAGAGCAGTTTCCACATTGAACTCGACACTGCGGATCAGCAGGCGCTCTACAAGGAATTACTGTCCCGTGGCATCGAACCCGATTCGCCACCCACCCTGCAACCGCATGGAAGGATCAACTTCAGCGTCCATGACCCGGACGGTTATGTGCTGGAGTTCGACACTCCCTGAAGAGGCCACCGCACTGAGCGTGTCTGCGGCGGATGAGAGCCAGCCGTTCAGGTCAGTCACAATTTCGCCGTCATCGGCGGCTGGCTCTCACCGCTGCTGCTCGGCCTTAGGCCGCTCGACCGTGCTCGACATCATTCAACGCCACAATCGCCTCAACGGCCTCATATTCAGCATCGTAGAGTTCGGGTTCATCGCCGTGCTCGTAGGCGCGTATGCCACATACTACCTCCTCCACACCCGGTTGGTTATGGCCGTCGTCGCTTGGGGCATCACACTGAACTGTGTTCCCGTGGTCGTCATAGCTTTGCGTCAGTTGGCACACGACCGAGCCAGCGGCACCAGCATGGTTTCGTTCCGGGACAAGAAGGCCCGAGAGCAGCTTCGGCGGGAGAATCCACACATGCTCCGGGACACGCTGACTTTGTGCGTGGGCACGCTGCTGCCATTCGTGAGTGTGATAGCCGTGTTGTCCGATGTCCTCAGGTCCTCCAAGTCATAAGCACGCGATCGGAGGGCGCGCAGGCTTAACGGTGACGAGGCAGTCAGGCACGCAGCGATTTACATTGACCTTGTTCCAGGCCGCTTTCCAAGCTGGCCCCAACGTCTCCGTGACCTCCCCGTGCCCACACCGTATCCTCCTCGTGACCACACCGTATATTCAAATTGAACATACGGTGTGGTCACGAGGAGGATACGGTGTGGCCACGGGGAGGTCAGGGTGCGGCATCCATGTTGTGGCGTAAGCCCGGCAGTTGTAATAGGTTGCGAGCCGGACAGGCTGGAGTGTCGCGGAGAGCGGTTCCCGGGGAAGGAGGTTCCGGCAGGTGGCCAGTGGACCGGCAGGGCTGCGATATGTGGCGGTGTCTATAGCTAACACCGCGGCACCCATTTCAATTGACGTGGCTCCGACGAAGGGATCAGCGCGGGTCAGCGCTTGACCCGTTTGCATTGTCCGCCCCGCCGGGGCAGATTGCGGCATGGGAGTTGCACGAACGCTTTGTTTCGGGGGCCTGCTGGCGGGGGCTGCGTACGGTTTCATGGTTACGTCAAGCCGACGGCGCTACTCGTTTGCGGGGCGCTGCGCGGTGATCACGGGCGGCTCGCGGGGCCTGGGGCTGGTCATGGCGCGGCAGTTGGCCCGCCAGGGAGCCCGGCTGGTGCTCATCGCCCGCAACGCGGACGACGTCGCCCGCGCCGAGCGCGAACTGCGGGGACTGGGAGCGGATGTGCTCGCGGTGCCCTGCGACGTTCGCCGGCAGGAGGAGGTCAATGCGGCAATCGAAAAGGCCGTCGCCAGGTTCGGGAACGTTGACGTGCTGATCAATAACGCCGGCATCATCCAGGTCGGGCCGCTGGAGCACATGACGGTGAAGGATTTCGAGGACGCCCTGGCCATCCACTTTTGGGGTCCGCTCTACTGCATCCTCGCGGCGCTGCCCCACATGCGGCGCGCCGGCGGAGGCCACATCGTGAATATCTCATCGGTCGGCGGCAAGATCGCCGTGCCGCATCTGCTGCCGTATTGCGCCAGCAAGTTCGCCCTGGTCGGCTTGTCCGACGGGCTGCGCGCCGAGCTGCGCCGCCACGGTATCTTCGTGACCACCGTTTGCCCCGGCCTCATGCGCACGGGCTCGCCCCGCAACGCGCTTTTCAAGGGCAAACACCGGCTCGAATACGCGTGGTTCGCGATCAGCGACTCCCTGCCCGTGCTCTCGGTGAGCGCTGCGCAGGCGGGCGAGAGAATCCTCAATGCCTGCCGGCGCGGCGCTGCGCGGCTGACCATCGGCATCCACATCAAAGGCGCGGTGCTGTTCAACGAGCTGTTCCCGGAGACGATGAGCACCCTGCTGTCGCTGGGCAATCGGCTGCTGCCCGGCCCGGCAGCGCACGCGTCCGACCGAGCCCATGCAGGCTTTGAGAGCCAATCCGCACTGGCCCCAGCCTGGCTGACCCGCCTGACGGAGGAAGCGGCGCGGCGCAATAACGAGATGCGGATTGGTCTTGAGTCTAAAGTCTAAAGTCTCAAGTCGGCCCGAGGCGTCGCGAGTGCGATGACGCGAGACTTTAGACTTCAGACTCAAAGCTGCCGAAACGACCCTACATACTCATGCGAGGGGTTCCGGGGGGATTCTAATTGATCTGGCTTCCAGCGGCGCGGATGCTCGCATGTGAAGGCCCTCGCACCTCGATTGGCCGGGGTGATCGGAATCCCTCCTCAAGGTTTCCGGTCCTCCGCCAGGAGTAGCCCCGCCGGTGCGGGTGCCGGGCAACTAGAACGCTAAATCAGACAAGACTTTCTCATGGAACCGCCACGCTTTATCCCGCATCGCCAACCGCCTCGCCTCGTTGGTAGGGACGCCTCGCCGAGGCGTCCGCGGCTGCCACAACACGGACGCCTCGGCGAGGCGTCCCTCCCCAGCAGCCTGTCGGCGGTTCAAGCGGCATATCGCGGATTCGGGCTCGCCGCCGCTTTGACCGCGCTGCTCCTGCTATCGGCGGTCGGCCCCGCCTCCGCGGTGATCCGCGACGGCGGGATAGACCCCGCCAACCTGGGCCAGGGCGGCTGGCTATACCTGCTGCACGATGCCACCAATCATCTCTCGCCCAACAACATCCCCGCCGTGACCAACGAGAACTCGCTCTTCCAGTACCTGAAAGGCCGCGGCCTGCAGTATGTGATCATGAAGGTGGGCACCAGCAACGCGCTGTATTACGACAACAACTACAGCCGCACGACTCCGATCCTCAACAGCAATACGGTTTACCTCGCCCATGCCAATGGGCTCAAGATATTCGGCTCCAACCGATCCTGGGGCAACGATCTGCCCGGCGAGACGAATATTGCCAACTACACGTTCACCAACGGTGCGGACGGCTTCATCTTCGACGCGGAGGGGGAATGGGAGACCACTAGCCAGAATACCTGGATCACGAACGGCCCGGCCCAGGCCTGGTGGCTCTGCAGCCACGTCCGCAACAGCTTTCCCACCAAGTTCATTGCCTACAACCCGTTTGACACCCTTTACCTGCATTCGACGTTCCCCTACAAGGAGTTCGGCTACTGGTGTGATGCGGTCATGCCGCAGGCCTATCACCACTCGGCCTCGCAAGGCAACGCCTTCGCCGCGATCCTGTGGACGGACGTGAACTATGGCACTTTCCAGAAGAGCCTGGCCAGCCTGCCGGTCGGGAACAGCAACGGCCTCGTGGTCTATTGGACGAACGCCATCAAGCCGCTGACCATGATGCGCGACGTGTACGGGGTTAACTACAACCCCGCCTACGCGCCCCAGGATGTCCGCAACTTCGTGGAATACCTGGCGGCTGATCCCAATTGCGTCACCGCCGGCGGCTACCAGGGGTCGGACTACTTTCGCTCGGAACTCTACGACCCCAACCAGTGGGCCAACATCAGCAACTCGACCATCGGGGTCTTCCCCGGCGTTGTGAACAATATCATCCTGGACGACACGGGCGCCAAACAGGTTGGGTCGTGGCACGTGGTAAAGACGATTGATGCCACGACCGGCAACGTGGTCAACTTCACCGGCGATTTCGGCACCGACACCAACTCCTTCGGCACCAACTACTGGAGGGCCGCCAAGGGCACGGGGGCCGGCTACATGCAGTTCACGCCGAATATCCTGACCTCCGGCGAGTACCAGTGCTACGCGTGGCACCCCACGCGCCCGGACGCCTCGGCCAGCGTGCCTCATATCATCGCCTACAACGGGGGCACCAATACGGTCCTCATCAACCAGCAGACGAACGGAGGCAACTGGACTCTGCTGGGCCAGTTCGGTTTCGCCGCCGGCACGGGGGGATACATCCGGGTGACAGACGGGATAGCCGAATCGGGCGACGTGGCGATGGTAGATGGCATCAAGTTGGTGTTCGCCAGTGCTCCGCGGCGGCCGAGCCTGCTGAGCCAACCCCAGGGCGCGACGATCTTCGCAGGCCAAACTAACACGTTCTCGGTCACTGCCGACGGCACACTGCCCCTGTCCTACCAGTGGAAGTTCAACGGCGCGGACATTTCAGGGGCCACGGCCTCCACGCTGACCGTGGGCCCGGCCGGCCCGGCGAATGCGGGGCTCTACGCAGTGCGGGTCAGCAATCCATACGGCACAACCAACAGCACGAATGCCAACCTCGTGGTCCTGCTCGCCACCGCCAACGGCGACGCCACTTACCATCAGACCACCGTGCCCGTGGCCGCCACGAACCTGGTGGCGGTCGCCGCCGGGGCCTGGCACAGCCTGGGCTTGAGCGCGGACGGGATGGTGCTGGCCTGGGGCAATAACGACTCGAATCAATGCGACGTCCCGGCCACGCTGACGAACACTCTGGCCATCGCGGCGGGCGGCTACCATAGCCTCGCCATACAGGCAAACGAGGCCGTGGCAGCCTGGGGCGCCAACGATTATGGGCAGACGACCGTGCCCGCGGGCCTGGCCGGCGTGATCGGGATTGCGGCGGGCACCTGGCACAGCGTGGCCTTGTGCGCCGATGGCACCGTCTGTGCCTGGGGAGACAACACCTTCGGCCAAACCAACGTGCCGGCGGGGCTAAGCAATGTTGTGGCCGTCGCGGCCGGCGGGAACCACTCCCTGGCCCTGAGAGCCGACGGCACCGTCGCTGGCTGGGGCCAAAACACCGACGCCAACGGTCACCAGACTGGACAAGCCACGCCGCCGGCCGGCTTGAGCAACGTCGTGGCCATCGCCGCCGGAGAATACCACAGCCTCGCCGTGAAGGCCGACGGCACGGTGGTAGCCTGGGGTGACGACTCGCAAGAGCAATGCGATGTGCCACCCGGCCTGACGAACGTCCTGGCCGTAGCGGGCGGCAGCGCGCACAGCCTGGCCCTGGTCCAGGATGGAACCGTCGCCGCCTGGGGCGCCGATTTTAATGGGCAATGCGACATGCCCCAGGGATGGCCATCGGCGGAGGGTGTCGCCGCGGGGGCCTATCATACCCTTTTGCTGTTGGACGGCGTCCGCCCCGTCGCGCGCCTGCTCGATCCCAGGCAGCAAGGCCAGCGTTTCAGCGCCCTGGCACAGACGCTGAACCGCAAGACTTACGTGCTGGAAAGCCGAGCCTCGCTCGCCGCGGCGATTTGGACAGGCGTCTCCACCAACCGGGGCAATGGCGCCCTCGAAGAACTGACTGACCCTGCGGCCTCGGCCCCGCAGATCTTCTACCACATGCGGCAGTACTGAGGTCCCGGCACCGCCCACTTGATCGGCCTTAAGGAAAGTCAGGGCTGAACAAGTAGATCAGCCCTGCACTGTCTCATTTCTAGACAGTCCCCCGGGGCTCCCATCCGACCGGCGCCCTGATTTCACGGTAGCCCCGCTATACCCTCTCCAGTACCTCGCCGTAGTACCTCTGATAGGCTATCAGAGGTACTACGGCGAGGTACTGGAGAGGGTATAGCGGGGCTCGCCCGGGAGGCCGGGGGAGCCGCCGGCCGCATATCCTGGTTGGCTTAGCCGTATCCATGCAGTTGGTTTCGGGGAGCACACGCGCCCTCGCGTGTCCCGGCCGGCGCCCTCGCCGGCCGGAGCCGGGCTGGCATCGGTCACTAAACAGTTAGCCGCGCAAGCCCTGCCTGTTTTCCGCGGGGGCGCGGAAAACCGCACGCGGGGGCGCGTGCGCTCCCCTTCACCAACTGCATCGTTACGGCTTAGGGGGGTGGAGGGATGGTAAATCGGCGCTTTTTGGGGGTAGCCGGCGGATGGGGGATACCGCTGCTGGAGAATTCTGAAAAAAAGTGTGCAAACCCGTTGACAGGGGTGCAGGGGTTTCCTATTTTTGATCGGTCATTGGGCCGTAGAAAGTCGAAAACCAGCAACTCCTGGGGCTTTTTCGAGTGAAAGAGCGGGGGTGGCGGGGTTTTGTCGCTTTAAGGTATCAGGATTACGATACAGCTTGGCCAGCGCCGAAGTGTTTCGGAGCCGACGCCCATGTAGCTCAGTTGGTAGAGCGCGTCCTTGGTAAGGACGAGGTCATCAGTTCAATCCTGATCATGGGCTCCATTAATGCAGTACGAAAACGATTGATTAGAACGCAAGCAGAGCAAGGCGCAGCGATGCGCCGCAGAATACAGAAACAGACACACTAATATCCGGAGATCAAGCAATGGCTAAAGAGCAATTTCAACGAAACAAGCCTCACGTAAACGTCGGCACGATCGGACATATTGATCATGGCAAGTCCACGTTAACGGCTGCCATCGTGCAAACTCAGGCCAAGAAGGGTTTGGCGACGCCGATCTCCTACGCCCAGATCACCAAGGGCGGCACCGTGCGCGACGAGACCAAGACGGTGACCATCGCCGTGTCGCACGTCGAGTATCAAAGCGACAAGCGGCACTACGCGCACATTGATTGCCCGGGCCACGCCGACTTCATCAAGAACATGATCACGGGCGCGGCCCAAATGGACGGCGCGATCCTGGTCGTGGACGCTTCGGAAGGCCCGATGCCGCAGACCAAAGAGCACGTGCTGCTCGCGCGCCAGGTCGGCGTGCCGGCCATCGTGGTTTACCTGAACAAGGTGGACCTAGTGGACGATCCGGAGCTGCTGGAGTTGGTCGAGATGGAAGTTCGCGACCTGCTGAGCAAGTATGAATTTCCGGGAGACAAGACGCCCGTGGTGCGCGGCAGCTCGAAGAAGGCGCTGGCCGGCGACCCCGAGGGCGAGAAGTCCATTCAGGCGCTGATGGAGGCGATTGATGCCTTCATCCCGCTGCCGACGCGCGAGGTGGACAAGCCGTTCCTGATGTGCATCGAGGACGTGTTCAACATTGAAGGTCGCGGGACGGTGGTGACGGGGCGTGTCGAGCGCGGCCTGCTCAAGCGCATGGACCCGGTGGAGATCGTCGGGCTGAAGGAAACCCGGCAGACGGTGGCGACGGACATTGAGATGTTCCGCAAGCTGCTGGATTCGGCCAACGCGGGTGACAACGTCGGCGTCCTGCTGCGCGGCACCAAGAAAGAGGAAGTCGAGCGCGGGATGGTGCTGGCCAAGCCCGGCAGCATTACGCCGCACACGCACTTCAAGGCGCAGGTTTACGTTCTGTCGAAGGAAGAAGGCGGCCGTCACACGCCGTTCTTCACGAATTATCGTCCGCAGTTCTATTTCCGGACGACGGACGTTACGGGCACCGTTACGCTGGCCCAGGGGGTCGAAATGGTGATGCCCGGTGACAACGTGGCGGTCGAGGTGAAGGTTATTGCGCCGGTGGCGATGGAAACCGGGCAGCGCTTCGCCATCCGCGAAGGCGGCCGCACGATCGGCGCCGGGCGGGTGACGGAGGTCATTGCTTAGGCATTACGGCGGTAGCTCAATTGGTAGAGTAGCGGTCTCCAAAACCGTCGGTTGGGGGTTCGAGTCCCTCCCGCCGTGCCAAGTCCCGAGCGGCGGGACTGGAGAGGTGGCAGAGTGGTCTATCGCGGCGGTCTTGAAAACCGCTTCGGCCTAAAAGCCGACGGGGGTTCGAATCCCTCCCTCTCCGCCAGATTGAAGACGATATTGTGAATGATCTGATTAAAATAGGCATTTGGGGCGCGATCATCGGGGCCCTCTTTGTGTTCCTCTGGCGCAAAGGGTATCTGGCCCAGTTGACCACTTACGTACAGCAAACGCGAGAGGAGCTGCGCAAGTGCACCTGGCCCACCTGGGACGAGTTGAAGGGCTCGACTGTGGTGGTGACCATCTCAATTGTGCTGCTGGGCGGCTACATCGTGCTCGTGGACCAGGCGTTTTTCCGTCTGTTCATGTTCTTCAGGCTATAGACGCATGCAAAGCCAGTGGTTCGTCATCCATACCCTGTCCGGCCAGGAGCAGAAGGTCAAAGAAAGCATTGAGAAACGTCTCAAGGCCGAGGAAATGACCGACTACGTCAAGGAAGTCCTGGTGCCGATGGAGAAGGTGGTGGAAGTGCGGAACCAGAAGAAGACGGTTTCGACCCGCAAGCTGTGGCCTGGCTACGTGTTCGTGGACATGGTGCTGCTGGACGAGAACAAGCGGATCATCGAGAAGCCCTGGTATTTCATCAAGGAAACCCAGGGGGTGATCGGGTTTGTCGGCGGGGAGCCGCCCACGCCCACGCCGGCCGAAGACGTCGAGGCGATCAAGAACCAGATCTCCGCGTCCGAGGAGCATGAGAAGCCCAAGGTCAGCTTTGACGTGGGGGAGACAGTGAAGATCAATAACGGGCCGTTCCTGAATTTCAGCGGGGTGATCGAAGAAGTGGAGCCGGAGCGCGGGAAGCTGAAGGTCACGGTCAACATTTTCGGGCGGAACACGCCGGTCGAATTGGAATACTGGCAGGTGGAGAAGGGGTGAGGGCGTTCCAGCCTCGCGCCGTTGAAGCAGTAAGGCGGTTCAGCGCGGCAAGCTCGATTTAACGATTTAACGATTTAACGCTTTAGCGATTTTAACGAAAGACTAGACATGGCGAAGAAGATTACAGGTTTGATTAAGTTGCAGATTCCTGCAGGGCAGGCCAATCCGGCGCCGCCGGTCGGCCCCGCCCTCGGCCAGCACGGCGTCAACATCATGGCCTTCTGCAAAGATTTTAACGCCAAGACCAAGGACCAGCCCGGCATGGTCATCCCGGTGGTCATCACGGTCTATCAGGACAAGTCCTTTAGCTTCATTACCAAGTCGCCGCCGGCTTCGGTGCTCTTGAAGAAAGCGGCGGGGATTACCGCCGGCTCCAAGGAGCCCAACAAAGAAAAGGTGGGCAAAGTGACCCGCAAGCAGGTCATGGAGATCGTGAAGCTCAAGGCGAAGGATTTGAACTCGACCTCCGACGAGGCCGGGTTCCGCGTCGTTGCGGGAACGGCCCGCAGCATGGGGATCGAAGTAACCGACTGAGACGCAGCCGCAAGACAATGAACCGCGGGAGAGCACCGGAAGTTCGGGGCTCGCTTGGACCGCAAAACTGAGAATGCCTAGTAAAAGATACAAGAAAGCGCTGGAAATGGTGGATGGCAAGAAGGCCTATCCGCTGAAAAACGCCGTGGAGGTGCTCGCGAAGTTCCCCAAGGCCAAATTCAACGAGACGGTGGACCTTGCGTTCCGGCTCGGGGTTGACCCGAAGCAATCGGATCAGATGGTTCGTGGCACGGTCCCGCTGCCGCACGGCAGCGGCAAGACGGTGCGCGTTCTGGTTTTTGCCAAGAGCGGCCCCGCCGCGGAGGCCGCCAAAACCGCCGGAGCGGAATACGTCGGCTTCGATGACATGATCAAAAAGTGCCAGGAAGGCTGGGCGGATTTCGACGTCGCGATTGCCACGCCGGAGGCCATGAGCGAAGTGCGCAAGCTGGGCAAAGTGCTTGGCCCGCGCGGCTTGATGCCCAACCCGAAGACCGGCACTGTCACCGAGGACACCGCGCGCGCGGTTAAGGAAGTGAAGGCCGGCCGCGTGGAGTTCAAGATTGATAAGGCCGGCAACGTGCACGTGCCGGTGGGCAAGTCCAGCTTCACCGCAACGCAGATCGAGGAGAACGCGCGATCGGTCATTGACGCGGTGGCCAAGGCCCGGCCCCACAGCGTGAAGGGGATTTACATTCAGAGCTGCACGCTCTCGGCAACGATGAGCCCGCCGGTGCGTGTGGACACCAAGGAATTTGCCGTCTAGCGGGCCGTGAACCTGTTAAAGCTTTAAGGATCTAAAGACAATGCGCCCGGAGAAGCAGAATTTAACGAAAGAGTACTTGGCGCGGCTCAATGCCGCCCCTTTCTTCATCGTGGTCAATTACAAGGGCCTGAAAGTGGCCCACTTGACGGAGCTGCGCAAGCGCCTGACCAAGGCTGGAGCGGAGATTCATATTGTGAAGAACTCCGTGTTCCGGATCGCGGCCAAGGAAGCCGGCGTCGGCGACCTCAATGGCGCGCTGACCGGCCAGTTGGCAGTGGTCACTGGCCAGCGCGACATCTCGACGGCCGCCAAGGTCGTCAAGAAGTTCGGTGCCGAGTTCGACCGGCTCAAGGTCCATTTTGGCTACCTGAACAACGAGCGTTTGGAGCAACCGCAGATCATGACGCTGGCGGACCTGCCGGCGCCGGAGGTCTTGCGCGCGACCTTTTTGGGGCTACTGAACGCTCCGGCCAGCCGGTTGGTGCGGCTGCTGAATACGCCCGCGGCGCAAATGGCGCGTGTCCTGAAGGCGCGGGCCGACAAGCTCGGGGAAGCCGCCCCCGCGCCCACGGCGGCCTGATTTGAACCCGCGGTCGAACGTTTGAGTGCCGGAATGATCTAACAATTTCAACTCCGCACCTAGCCGGCGGGATTGGAAGCAAACAACAACGTAAATCGTCGGTTCGCAGGCAGTGAACTTAATTCGGCCCTGGTCCAGGGTCGGCGACGAGACGAATAGAAAGGTAAGACAATGGCTCTAGACAAAGCAAAACTTGTAGAAGAACTTAGTAACGCGACTGTGATCGAGATCGCAGACCTGGTGAAGGACCTGGAATCCAAGTGGGGCGTTTCCGCCGCGGCGCCGGTCGCCGTGGCCGCCGCCGGTCCTGCCGGGGGTGCCGCGGCCCCGGCCGCGGAAGCCAAGACGTCCTTCGACGTTATTCTCGCCTCGGTGCCCGCGGACAAGAAGATCGCCGTAATCAAGGCGGTCCGCGAGGTGAAGGCCGGCCTGGGGTTGGCGGAAGCCAAGGCCCTGGTCGAGGGTGCTCCCAAGCCGGTGCTCGAGGGCGCCAACAAGGCCGACTCCGACGCCGCCAAGAAGAAGCTGGAAGATGCCGGCGCGAAAGTCGAAGTGAAGTAGGTCTTTTAGGCCCGGGGGGCGGCGGATGGTCGCCGCCCCCCGCGCGCTTTTGACAGAACAACAAAGAGTTTAGATTAGAAAAGACAAAGTTAACGGAACCACCTCGAGTGGTTTAAGTTTCGGCAAGTTTGCTCTTGAACCGAGGGCTCTTGCCTTACGTCGTTTATAAGAAACCATCGGCACGGCGTCGTCGTCGGCCAAGCACTGAAGGCCCAAAATGTCATCGCGAGTGAGTGAGCGCATCAAGTTCGGCAAGATCAAAGAGATCACCGAGCCCCCCAATCTTATCGAACTGCAAACCGACTCTTACAAGGAGTTTCTCCAGAAGGATATCCCCGCCTCGAAGCGGCGGAACCTCGGCCTCCAGGCGGTCTTCACGGAGGTTTTCCCGATCGAGAGCTACGATGGGAAATGCATCCTTGACTTCCACTCGTATGAGATTGGGGACCCGAAGGTGGATTGGCTGGAGTGCCTGCGCGAGGGCCTGACCTACGGCGCCCCGCTCTACGTGACTTTCCTCCTCAAGGAGGAGAAGTCGGCGAAGGAGGAGAAAGTGTTTATGGGCGAGTTGCCGCTCATGACGCCGCAGGGAACGTTTGTTATCAACGGCGCCGAACGCGTCATCGTGAGCCAATTGCACCGCTCGCCCGGACTGGCCTTCGAAGCGACGCAGCACCCGAACGGCAAGATACTTCATTCCTTCCGGATCATCCCGGACCGCGGGTCGTGGTACGAGGCGCAATTTGACACCAGCGACCTGCTGTACGTGTACCTCGACCGCAAGAAGCGGCGGCGGAAGTTTCTGACGACGACGCTCTTCCGGGCGCTGGCCTTTTTGGACTCCGACAGCCGGAGCAAGGAAAGCCAGGATAAGAACCGCGGCACCGATGAGGAAATCCTGAAGCTCTTCTACGATATCGAGGAGTTCAGTGTGAAGGAGGCCGAGAAGCGTGAAGACCTCGCCAACAAGGTGCTGATCGAGGACGCCACCGACCAGGAGAAGGGGCTGGTGGTCGCTCGCGCGTTCGAGCCGCTGTCCAAGGCGGTGGTGAAGCAGATTTCGGAACTCGGCGTCACGAAGATCAGGGTCGTGGACACGACGCTCGATGAGGGGATCGTCATCAAGTGCATGAAGAAGGATCCCGCCAAGAACGAGGAGGAGGCGCTGAAGGACATTTACCGGCGGCTGCGCCCGGGCGATCCGCCGACGGCCGCCAACGCGCGCGCGCTGATCAAGAGGCTCTTTTTCGACCCGAAACGCTATGACCTGGGGCGCGTGGGCCGTTACAAGATCAACCAGAAGCTGGGCCTCAAGGGCGGTGACTCGCGCATTCTTACCAAGGCCGACCTGGTGGCCGCCACCAAGTACCTGCTGCGCCTCAAGAAGGGCGAGGGCACCCTGGACGATATTGACCACCTGGGGAGCCGGCGTGTCCGCACGGTCGGCGAGCTGCTCGCCAATCAATGCCGGGTCGGTTTGGCCCGCACTGAGCGGCTGGTGAAGGAGCGCATGACGCTGTTCGACCAGGGGGTCGAATCCATGTCCCCACAGAAACTGATCAATCCGAAGGCCCTGTCGGCGGTCATCCGCGACTTTTTCGGGCGCAGCCAGCTTTCGCAGTTCATGGACCAGATCAACCCATTGGCGGAACTGACTCACAAGCGCCGCCTGTCGGCCCTGGGGCCGGGCGGTCTCTCGCGGGACCGTGCCGGATTCGAGGTGCGCGACGTGCATCCCTCGCACTATGGCCGTATCTGCCCGGTCGAAACGCCGGAAGGCCCCAACATCGGGCTGATTGCCTCGCTGGCCACCTTCGCCCGGATTAACGACTTCGGGTTTCTCGAAACGCCCTACCGCAAGGCTGAGCACGGCAAGGTGACCAATCACATTGATTTCCTCACGGCCGATCGTGAGGAATCCTTCGTCATCGCGCAGGCTAACTCGCCCATAAGCGACAAAGGCCAGTTCAACACGGACCGCGTCGTGTGCCGGGGCAAGGGTGACTTTATTGATGTGGAGCCTGCCCGGGTGGACTACATGGACGTTTCGCCCAAACAGCTCGTCTCCGTGGCCGCCAGCCTGATTCCGTTCCTTGAGCACGATGACGCCAACCGCGCGCTAATGGGCTCGAACATGCAACGCCAGGCTGTCCCGCTGCTGGTCACCGAGGCCCCGCTGGTCGCGACCGGCCTCGAGGAGCGCGTCGCCCGCGACTCCCGGGCGGTCATTGTTGCTGACGAGGGCGGCAAGGTGGCCTCGCTCAACGGCAGCCAGATCATTATCACGCCGGACGGCAAGCTGCCCGAGGGCAAGAAGAAGCTGAAGCATGATCCGGACAAGGGCCTTTATGTTTACCCGGTCCGCAAGTTCATGCGCTCCAACGCCGCGACCTGCATCAACCAGAAGATAGTGGTCAAGAAGGGCGAGGCGGTGAAGAAGGGGCAGGTCATCGCCGACGGGCCCTGCACCCAGGGCGGAGAGCTGGCCCTGGGCCGCAACGTGCTCGTCGCGTTCATGCCCTGGAACGGCTACAACTTCGAGGATGCGATCCTCGTCAGCGAGCGCATCGTGAAGGAGGACGTGTTTACCTCAATTCACATTGACGAGTTCGAGGTCGGCGCCCGCGACACGAAGCTGGGGCCGGAAGAGATCACGCGGGACATTCCCAACCTTGGCGACGAGGCGCTCAAGAACCTTGGGCCGGACGGCGTGATTCGCGTCGGCGCGGAGGTCAAGCCGGGCGACATCCTGGTGGGCAAGATCACTCCCAAGAGCGAGACGGAGCTGGCGCCCGAGGAGCGCTTGCTGCGCGCGATCTTCGGCGAGAAGGCCGCCGACGTGAAAGACACCTCCCTTAAGGTCCCCTCCGGCACCTACGGCATCGTGATGGACGTGAAGGTTTCCGCCAAGAAAGAGAGCGACCAGGAGATCAAGGACTCGGGGAGCGAAGACAAGCGTCATGCCAAAGAGGTTGAAGAGGAGTACAAGAAGAAGATCGAGGAGCTGCGCGAGCAACTGACGGAAGCCCTGAGCAACATCCTGCTGGGGGAGAAGATTCCGCTAGACGTGGTGAACAGCGAGACCGGGGAGATCATCATCCCCGCAAACCGCAAGATCACCAAGACGCTGCTGCGCAAGCTGGCGCAGGTCTATGACCGTATTGAAATTGATCCCTCGCCTATCCGGAACAAGATCAACGAGATCATCGGCAGCTTTAAGAAGAAGTTCGACGATCTGCAGATGCAGTACGACGAGGAGCTCGAACGCGCTGAGTCGGGTGAAGGCGTCGAGAGCGGCGTCATCAAATCGGTGAAGGTTTACATCGCCTCAAAGCGCAAGCTGTCGGTGGGCGATAAGATGGCCGGGCGCCACGGGAACAAAGGCGTGGTGGCGAAGATCGTCGCGGAGGAAGACATGCCTTTCCTGGCGGACGGAACGCCGGTGGACATTGTGCTGAACCCGCTGGGGGTGCCTTCGCGCATGAACGTCGGGCAGGTCCTGGAGACGCATCTGGGGTGGGCGGCCAGGCTGCTCGGCCTCAGGTTCGCCACGCCGGTCTTCGACGGCATTAAGGAAAAGGAGATCCGGGGCTACCTGAAAGAGGCGAAGCTGCCGGAGCATGGCAAGACGAAGCTGATTGATGGCCGCACCGGCGAGCCGTTCGATCAGGAAATCGTCGTCGGCTACATCTATATGATGAAGCTCGGCCACCTGGTGGCCGACAAGATTCATGCTCGCGCTGTGGGTCCGTATTCGCTGGTGACTCAGCAGCCGCTGGGTGGCAAGGCGCAGTATGGCGGGCAGCGTTTCGGGGAAATGGAGGTCTGGGCCATGGAAGCCTACGGCGCGGCCTACACGCTCCAGGAGTTGCTCACGGTCAAGTCCGACGATGTCCAGGGCCGGACGCGCATCTACGAGAGCATCGTCAAAGGCGACAACAGCCTGGAGGCCGGCATTCCGGAATCCTTCAACGTCCTGGTGAAGGAAATGCAATCGCTGGGGCTCGACGTCAAGGTCGGCTACTCAAATCCGGTGGACCAGCCGCAGGAACCCATCCAGTCCCTGGTTGCGGTTTGATGCCTAACCCAACGACTTCAACATTTACAAAGTATGATTAGCAGCAAAGAAAGCGCCCGTGAATTGCTCGGGCTGGAGAAGGTGAACCAGGTGGAGTATGTGGCGATCTCCGTTGCTTCACCCGACGCCGTCCGCTCGTGGTCCAAGGGCGAAGTAAAGAACCCGGAGACCATCAATTACCGCACGTTCAAGCCCGAAAAAGGCGGGTTGTTCTGTGAGCGTATCTTCGGGCCGGTTAAGGATTGGGAGTGCTCCTGCGGCAAGTACAAGCGCATTAAGCACCGGGGTGTGGTTTGCGATCGCTGCGGCGTAGAGGTCACGCTCGCCCGCGTGCGGCGGGAACGAATGGGCCATATCGAACTGGCCGTCCCGGTGTGCCACATCTGGTTTTTCAAGTGCATGCCCTCGCGCATCGGCCTGGTTCTCGACGTGACTGCCCGCAATCTGGAGCGCGTCATCTACTACGAGGACTACATGGTGATTGATCCCGGCTCGACGCCGCTCAAGGCGAACCAGCTTTTGAGCGAGCACGAATACCGGGAAGCCCGGGAGACCTATGGCCCCGAGGCCTTTGTGGCCAAGATGGGCGCCGAGGCGGTGCGCGACGCCCTGAGCCAGGTTGACCTCGGCAAGCAGATCACGCTGCTGCAGCAGGCAATGACGGAAACCAAGAGCAAGCAGATTCGTAAGAAGATCGCCAAGCGAATCAAGCTGCTGCAGGGCTTGCAGTCCTCGAAGAGCCGCCCGGAATGGATGATCCTTACCGTCCTGCCGGTGATCCCGCCGGACCTGCGGCCGCTCGTGCCATTGGAAGGCGGACGCTTCGCCACGTCCGATCTCAACGACCTGTACCGCCGGGTCATCAACCGGAACAACCGGCTGAAGAACCTGCTCCAGCTCAAGACGCCCGAGGTCATCATCCGCAACGAAAAGCGGATGCTGCAGGAAGCGGTGGACGCCCTGTTCGACAACGGTCGTCATGGTCGCGCGGTCACCGGTGCCGGCAATCGCGCGCTGAAATCGCTTAGCGACATGCTCAAGGGCAAGAGCGGGCGTTTCCGCCAGAATCTGCTCGGCAAACGGGTGGACTACTCGGGCCGCTCGGTCATCGTCATCGGCCCGGAGCTCAAGCTTCACCAGTGTGGGCTGCCCAAGAAGATGGCGCTCGTTTTGTTCGAGCCGTTCATCATCCGCCGCTTGAAGGAGTTGGGCCATGTCCACACCGTCCGCTCGGCCAAAAAGCTGATCGAGCGGCAGACCACCGAGGTTTGGGACATCCTGGAAGAGGTCACGCGCGGTCATCCCGTGCTGCTGAACCGCGCTCCCACGCTGCACCGTCTTTCGGTGCAGGCGTTTGAGCCGCAACTGATCGAAGGCGAGGCCATCCGCATTCACCCGCTGGTCTGCACCGCCTACAACGCCGACTTCGACGGTGACCAAATGGCCGTCCACGTGCCGTTGTCCGTCGAAGCCCAAATGGAAGCCCGCCTGTTGATGATGGCGCCGAACAACATCTTCAGCCCTTCCAGCGGCCGGCCTATTATCACGCCGACGCAGGACATTACGCTGGGCTGTTTCTATCTGACCGCGGAGCCGCGAACGCCTGCGCCTGCCAACGAGAACCAGTTGAAGCTGTTCGGTTCGAAGACGGAGGCTATTTTCGCCTATTCCGATGGCGCGGTGTCCACGCACGAGCGGATCCGGCTCGCCAACCCCGACCTGGGCAAAGAAACAGCGTTCGGCGACGCCAACAAGAAGGTCATTGTGACCACGGTCGGCCGGGTGCTCTTTAGCGAGATCTGGCCTGAAGAAATGGGTTTTCCGAACAAGGCGGTCAAGAAGACCGAGCTCGGAGATTTGATCTGGCGCTGCTACAAAATTTGCGGTCACGCGAAGACCGTCATCATGCTGGACAAGCTCAAGGAACTCGGTTTCCGCGAGGCCACTCGGGCCGGCGTCTCCATCGGCATTGACGACATGATCATTCCGAAGGAGAAGGAGCAGGAGATCAAGGACGCCCAGAAGAAGATCAGCGAAGTGGAGAAGCAGTACCGCAAAGGCGTCATCACGCCGGGCGAACGCTACAACAAGGTCATTGACATCTGGACGCACTGCACCGACCAGATCGCCAACGTCATGCTCAAGACGCTGGACCAGAACCAGGGCAAGCGGGAGTATAACCCTGTTTCCCTGATGGTTGACTCCGGCGCGCGCGGCAACCGCCAGCAGGTGCGGCAGCTCGCGGGCGTGCGTGGCCTTATGGCCAAGCCTTCCGGCGACATCATCGAGAAGCCGATTCTTTCCAACTTCCGCGAGGGCCTGACCGTCCTCGAGTACTTCATTTCCACTCACGGCGCCCGAAAGGGTCTGGCCGATACCGCTCTCAAGACGGCTGACTCGGGTTACATGACCCGGAAGCTGGTGGACGTCGCGCAGGACGTCATCATTCGCGAGGACGACTGCGGCACGACGAATGGCATCTGGGTCCAAGCCATCTACGAGGGCGAGGATGAGGTCGTGAAGCTGGGCGAACGGCTCGTTGGCCGCTTCTCTTGCGACGACATAGCCAACCCGCAAAAGCCAAAAGAGCTGCTCGTCAAAGCCAACGAGGAAATTGACGAGGCGAAGGCGCGGCTCATTGACACGTCGGGCGTGGAGCGAGTCAAGATTCGCTCCGTGCTCACGTGCGAGAGCAAGCACGGCGTTTGCATCTGCTGCTATGGTCGAAACCTGGCCACGGGGGCGAAGGTCAAGCTGGGCGAGGCGGTAGGCATCATCGCCGCTCAATCCATCGGCGAGCCGGGCACGCAGCTCACGATGCGCACGTTCCACATCGGCGGGACGGCTTCGCAGGTATTCAAGCAGCCTCAAATCAAAGCCAAATTCGACGGCACCATGCGGTACAACGACCTGCGCCTGGTTACCCTCGAGGACGGCAACAACATTGTGCTGAACAAGAACGGGACGGTCTCCATCCTGGCCGATGATGGCCGCGAACTGGAGCAACACAACGTAGTGATTGGGGCGGTGATCTCAGTCGCTGACGGTGGGAAGATCAAGAAGGGCGAGACGTTCGTGCAGTGGGATCCCTACAACGTGCCGATTCTCTCCGAGAAAGCCGGCAAGGTGAGATTCGGGGATATCATTGAGGGTGTCACGATGAAGCAGGAGACGGACGAAACCACGGGCCAGGAGGCCATGGTCGTCATCGAGCACAAGGAAGACCTTCACCCGCAGATTGTCATCCTGGACGAGCACAACGAGCCG
Source organism: Candidatus Acidiferrum sp. (assembly GCA_035541055.1). Lineage (GTDB taxonomy): Bacteria > Verrucomicrobiota > Verrucomicrobiia > Limisphaerales > UBA8199 > JAPLUA01. The sequence goes on from DATKNZ010000310.1 coordinate 18,457, forward strand.
GCGGCCAATTACCCCATTCCCTCCGGCGCGCACATTGTCGTTGCCGAGGGTGATAAAATTGTCGCCGGCACCTTGATGGCCAAGACGCCGCGCAAGACCTCCAAGACCAAGGACATCACGGGCGGCTTGCCGCGGGTCGCCGAGCTCTTCGAGGCCCGCCGGCCCAAGGATGCCGCCGAGATCTCGAAAATTGACGGCATCGTGGACTTCGGGGCGAGCGTCCGAGGCAAACGGTGCATCCTCATTAAGGACCAGCAGACCGGTGTCGAGGAAGAGCATCTCATTCCGATCGGCAAGCACGTCATTGTCTTCAAAGGGGATTATGTCAAGAAGGGCCAGCAACTGACTGAGGGCCCGATTGATCCGCACGAGATTCTGGATATTTGCGGCCCTCAAGAACTGCAGGAACACCTCGTCAACGAAGTCCAGGAGGTCTATCGGCTGCAGGGCGTTACTATCAACGACAAGCATGTGGAGATCATCGTTCGTCAGATGTTGCGCAAGGTGCGCATCACCGAGCCGGGCGACACGAACTTCCTCTGGGGCGAGCAGGTTGATAAGCTCGAGTTTGAGGAAGAGAACGAGCGCGTGGACAAGAAAGGCGGCAAGCCCGCCGAGGCTCAGCCTGTTCTGCTTGGAATTACGAAGGCGTCCCTCGAGACCGAGAGCTTCCTGAGCGCCGCTTCATTCCAGGACACGACTCGTGTCCTGACGGAGGCGGCCACGCGCGCCCGCGTTGATTATCTCCATGGTTTCAAGGAGAATGTCATCATGGGCCACATCATCCCGGCTGGCACGGGCTTCGATCAGCACCGCAAGGCTCGCCTGAAGCCGTTGGTTGAAGTCGAGGAGGAACCCGAACGGGCGGATGAAGCCCTCGGCCTCACCGCCGCGGAGAATCCGCTCCTCGCCTGAGGCAAGCTCAGCCGTCTGGCCTTCGCCTGCCCCTTGACCGGGGGCAGGCGGGCAACGTAGCTTTTGCCACTATGCCGACGTACGAATATGTCTGCGAGAAGTGCGGGCACCAGTTCGACAAGTTTCAGCCCATCTCGGCGAAGCCGCTGACGATCTGCCCGGCAGACCAGTGCGCCCAGAAACCCTGGGCCCGGGGCCGGGTGAAACGCGCCATCAGCGGGGGCGCCGGCTTGATCTTCAAGGGCAGCGGCTTTTACATCACCGATTACCGCAGCGAGAAGTACAAGGAGGCCGCCAAGAAGGAGTCCGGTTTGGCCACTCCGTCGAGTTCGGCCGCAAAAGCCTCCAAGCCTGCCGAGACCAAGCCGACTGCGAAGGGTGCCGGGGCCGACTCGGCGCCGACGTCCAAAAGCTAGTGGCTCAGCACCTGCCAACCCGTCTTGGGCACTGCTGGTTGGTCGTACGCGGCGGGAGGGGGCGGGCGCGGGGTTTGGCAAGCCTGTTGGGGGTAGTAATCATGCTCTCGGCCTCGCCGCCTGCGCGTGGCCTGCCCGCATCGGCGCAACCATTGCTAAGCACCTCCGGGCAGTTTGTCATCCGTTCCTCCGGTGGTGGAGTCCCGCGTGAAGGCGCCTCCGATCCGGCGCCGGACCCCAATCACTTGCGGCTGGAGCCTGCATTCGTGGCAGTGTCGTGCGAGCGGATCCGGCAGAGCCTGTTGCACGATCTCAGCGCCACGGATCCCTGGCAGGGGCGAATCTACGTAGAGCTGTATGGGGGCCGCAGTAAGGCCCAGGCCATTACGGTTACCTCCGAGCGATTCCGGAACGGCTGGCAGTACCAGGTGCAAGTGCCGACCATCGTCGAGCGTGAGCTCTTTATCCGCGCTATGGTCCAGGTGCTCCTGCTCGAGATGGCCAACCGCAGCTCAAGCGGACGCCTGGCCGAGATTCCGGTCTGGCTCACGGACGGCTTCACGCAACGGCTGCTCTGCTCAAAGGAATCGGAATTGATCTTGCCGCCACCTCGGGAGAGCGTGAACGGTATTACCGCCACCGCCACGCGGATCACTGCACGGCTGGATGATCCCGTTGCCGTGGCGCGGCAGCACCTGCACGGGCAAGCGCCCATGACCTTCGACCAATTGAGCTGGAGGAGGGACGACGAGATGTCCGGCCCCGACGCCGAGCTTTACCGGGCCAGCGCCCAACTCTTCCTGGGCGAGCTTTTGTGCCTCCGGGATGGGCGCTCCTGCATCACCTCGTTCGTGGGCAGGCTGCCCCGGTATTTCAACTGGCAATTGGCATTCCTGCAAGCCTTTCATTCTCATTTCGAGCGCGCGCTGGACATCGAGAAGTGGTGGGCGCTCTGCTCGATCCAGTCTCCTGACCGAGAACTCGTCCAAAAGCAGCCGGGGGAGGGAACCTGGCACGACCTGGAGCAAGCCCTGCTGGTTTCTGCCGCAGGAGCTCCCCAGGGTAGTGAGGGGCACGGGGCTGCCGGCTCGACCTTGCAGGTTGTCATCCGCAACTGGGGGCGGGTGCAGCAGCGCCAGGCGCTTTCAGGTAAAGTTCAGGAACTGGTTCTGCTCCGCTCACGTCTCCCAGCCGACCTGGCCCTGCTCGCCCAGGAGTATTGTGACGCCCTTGACGTCTATCTGCGGAACCCGCACTGGAGCGGGTCCGTTCGCTTCCTCGGCACGGGAACGGGGTTGAGCAGCGCCGCCACGGAAACCGTGGAGCGGCTAGACGCCCTGGACGCCCGACGCCAGGCTCTTCGTCCCTCTCAGGCGCCGGTAACGGCAGCGCACACCGAGAGTGCGCCTTTTCCCGATTGATTGTTGAGGGTGGAGACCCGGCAGCGGTTGCCTTCGGTCCCGGCCAAGTCGGCTACCCTGCCGCCCGCAAGGCAAGCCTTCTCTTGCGCTCCGTGGTACATACGGCCTGGACAGCCAGGCGGCTGTGCACGCGCACGATTCGGAACAGATCGTTGAGCGGGTGGAAGTGCGACTGGCGCGAGGTCGGCGCTCTATAGTCCACCTGCACGGAATGCAGGCGCAATGGGATGCCCGACCAGGCCGCCTTGACCAGGAACTCCAATTCGAACGCATAACGTTCTGAATCCACCTGGATACCCCTGACCGCGGCTAGCGGGTAAACCCGGTAACCGCACTGGGTGTCCGTCAGACGGACTCCGGTCGCCAGCCGGAAGCCGAACGCGGATAGGGCGTTGGACACGCGCCGCGCCCAGGGGGCCTTGGCAGCCTTGAGGTCCCGCACGCCGACGATAAGCGCCCTGGGTTGTTTGCGGCACCTCGCGGCAAACTCCATAAGTGCTCCCGCCGCATGTTGACCGTCAGCGTCAATGGTTATGGCGTGGGTGAACCCCCCCTGCTCCGCTCGGGCAAACCCGGTCCGCAACGCGGCGCCCTTTCCACGATTGGCCGGAAGCCGCAGGAGAGTAATGCCAGGCTCCTCCTGGAGCAACGCCGGCCCTTGATCGGTAGAACCGTCATCTACCACGATCACCGGGAAGAAACGCTGGCATTCCCGAACCACCTTTTGGACCGTCGCCCCGTGGTTGTAAACCGGGATTACGACACAGAGGCGCACACCCTCCCGCGGTCCCAACTCCTCCACAGGGTCGGCGTGGGTCCTCCGCGTGAGGGGGGCCGAATCCGGGTCTGCCTGGTGCGCGCCGTTCGTTTGCTTCACAGCCGGATTCTAACTGAATCAGGCAGCCGGCGGAATGCCGAATGCAGAGAAGGGGCTTCACTTCCAAGTAGCAGTCTGCCATTATCCCCGTGCGTCTCCGGGGCAAAACGGCAGGTCGGCGGTCGGCATCAACCGCCTCTATGTATCGAGCACCCGGCGCCAGAAGAGCATTTGTATCGAAGACCCTGACATGGATCAGAGCCTCCTCTACCCGGGTGCCCGGGGGTTGGGCGCCGGGCGAGCGCGCTGCGGTTTGCTGTTCCATTCGTGCTGGAGTCTGCGGGGCCTGGCTTGGCAGTCGCTCGTCCGGGCGGGCGGAGCGGCGCTGTACCTGTCGGGCGGGGTATGGGTTGTTCACGCGCAGGAAGCGGTCCGGATGTCCATGGCCGGGGCGGATGCCGCTGCCGCGCAGCGCCAGGCCGCGTCAACGCTGGGCTACTACAATCTTAAGCTGGGGCCGACGGCATGGAATTTCCAGGGCGGCTTGGGAGTCGAGTTTAACAGCAACGTAAATAACACCGAGTCCGACCAGCAGCCCGATTTCATATTCCGGCCGCAGATCAACACCCGGATGCTGTGGCCGATCACTGACCAGAACAGCATCAACCTGGCCTTGGGCGCCGGCTACTCAGCCTACGTCCAGAACCAGCAACTGGACCGATGGTTTCTCACACCCGGCACCGGGCTGTCCTTCGACCTATACACCGGGGACTTTTGGATCAATCTGCACGACCGAGTTTCGCTCAGCGAGAACTCCTACGAGGATCCCACAGTCGTGGGCACCGGCGACTACGCGCAATTGCAAAATGCCCTTGGCACAACGGTTGTATGGGACTTAAACAAGGTGATCCTCAACCTGGGCTACGACCACGTGAACTACGTAGGTTTTGGGAACACCAGCGGCCAGCCGGACGGGACATCTGAAGTCGCATCATTGTCTGCGGGCTACGCGATCAAGCCGCAAATGCTCGCCGGGCTGGAGTTGGGGGGCGACCTGATCAATTACTCGGGCCAGGACGTCACCTACAGCAGCGCTCGGCAATGGAATGTGGGCGGCTTTTACGACACGCCCGTGACCGAATATATCCATTTCACGGGGCACGTCGGCTACACGGTCTATGATCCTCAATCGAGCGGCACGCTTACCAACGCCAGCAGCTTCGGCGGCATCTATGCTCAACTGGATCTGACGCATCGGCTGAATCAATATGTGAGCTACACGCTTAGCGGCGGCCGCATGATCAACCTGGCTTTTTACGGCGGCACCGTGGACGAGTATTTCGCCCGGGCCACCGCCTCCTGGAATATCCTGCAGCAAGCCACCCTAAGCTCAGGCTTAAGCTATGAATATGGCACGCAGTTGACCGGCACCCCTGAAACGTGGGATCGCTACGGGCTGATGTTAAGCGTCGGAAGGAGCCTCACGAGCAAGCTCTCGGCCAGCCTGGCGTATCAGTTTTATCTGCGGCAATCGGATACCCCAGGGCAGACCTACAATCTAAACGTCGTCACCTTGTACCTTGGCTACAAGTTCTGAGGATCGGGGTGTGCGGGCTGATGGGGAAGCGCCGAAGGTCCGGGGGCGCTCCAGCGTGTGCCGCGAGCACGACGAGAATCGTGAGCCACGGCTGGGCGCCTCGCCATTGAATGCTGGTGTTTGGCCCAGAGAATGCTATAACCCTTTGTTCGTGCAGACCCGTAGAACCACCGTGAAAACTGCCTGGATCGCGCTCCTTTTAATGGCCGGCGCCGTGGCGCTGGCCCAGGTGCCCTGGAACAGCAACACCCCGCCTCCGGCAGCGAACTTCCCCGCGCCCGCGGCCCCCACCAACCACCCCGGCACTGTGTACACCAACCTCTCCGGGTACGTCCCGGATGACAAATACAAGCTGCGCATAGGCGACCGCGTAAGCCTGCAAATCCTGGAGGACCGTGACCTGCCGAAAAGCTTGGTGGTGGCGGACTCGGGCGAGTTGGATGTTCCTTATGTGGGCCGCGTGACCGCGGCAGACAAGACCTGCAAGCAGTTGGCCAATGAACTCAAGGCTCTGCTCGAGAGGGAATACTATTATCGGGCCTCCGTCATTATCGCGCTGGATGCGGCAAACCGTTTCCTGGGGAGGATTTACGTCTGGGGACAGGTTCGCAACCAGGGCCCTATTGACATTGCCGTGAACGAGAACCTGACCGCGGGAAAAGCCATCCTGCGGGCGGGCGGGTTCGCTGATTTCGCCAATAAAAAGCGGGTGAAGGTCGTGCGCGCGGCGGGGGCCGATGGCGCCGCCAGGCAAAACTTCGAGTTGAACATGGTTGACATCCTGGAGAAGGGCAAGACCGATAAGGACGTGGTATTGCAACCGGACGACTTCGTCATCGTGCCATCCCGCCTGATCAACTTCTGAAAACTCCAGCACACATGAACCAGGAAGCGGACCGTTTGGGGCGTAACCGCTCGGAAGCGAGAGCTCATCTGCATGCCCGGATGGGCCGCTATGCCAACATGCTCAAGGAGAAGTGGTGGGTGCTGATGCTTTGCCTGCTGGTCGGCCTGGCTATCCAGGGCGCCCTCGTGTATTACCAGCCGCCCGCCTTCGTCTCCGGGGGGCGGATGATTGTCAATATCAAGCTGGCCATCCCCGAGGGCTCGGTCTATACGGAGGAACTCAACAATTTCCTGGGCACCCAGGCGGAGTTGATGAAGAGCAGCGAGGTCCGCCGTCGGGCCCACGAGCGAGTCATGGTGCAGAAATCGGATCAGCTCCTGCGCCCGGTCTCCCTCAAAGTCGTAGTTTTCCCCAAGACGACCATTTTTGGCCTGGAGGCAACCGGCAGCGACCCCAGCTACACGCAGGCCTTCCTGCAAGCCTGCATGGAGGAGTATATCGCCATGAAACGGGAAATGCGGACGCAGACCTCGGATACCACCGTAGCCGGGCTGACGGAGGAGGTCATGCGCCTGCAGAAGGACCTGACCAGGGCGGACGAGGAGCTGGCTGAGTTCCAAAAGACCAATAGCGTGGTGCTGTTTGAGGAGCAGGGCAATAACGCGGGCAACTACCTGGCCGCCTTGAACCAGCGGCTGGCAGCTCTCCGGTCCGAATCCGAGTTGATTCAAATGCTCACGCTGGACCAGAACCTGAACCGGCAGCAGGAGACGGCGGACACGCCGCCGGCTGCGGGGGACTCCGCCGAGAAACCTGCCGCGAGCGGCGGCGAGCGGAGCGATAGCGAGTATCTGAAAGCTAAAGAGGAGCTGCTCCTGATGAAGGCCGACCAGGAAGAGTTAAGCCATTACTTGAGGCCCAAGCATCCCAAGATGATCGCCATGACCGAGGAAATTACCCGGCGCGAGGGCCTGCTGAAGATTTACCGCCAGTTGGGCGCTGAGCAGATGGAGGGCAGAAAGGTGTCCCTGGCCTTGCAGATTCAGAACCTGGAGAAGGAAATCAAGGAGTGGGATGCCAAGATGCTGGATATCCAGGCCAAGACGGCTGAATTCGAGCGCCTCAAAGCCAATTCCCAACGCATCCAGGCGCTCTATGACCGGCTTCTGGCGACCATGCAGACGCTGGATGTCAACAAGGAGATCAGCCCGGAAAGCGTGACCATCTACGAGAAGGCGTCGGTCGCCTTGCCTGATCGGCCCGATCTGGCGCGGAAGCTGACCCTGGGCGGCCTGGCCGGGCTGCTGGTGGGCGTGCTGGTGCTGGCGTTCCTGGACAGATTGGATGACCGGATGAACTCGTTCACCGAGCTGCAGGAGTTATTCGACGAAGACGTGGTCGGCCAGATCCCCCGCGAGCGGGGCCCCAGGTCGGGCCAGGCCCTGCCTTTAATCACCCCGGATGACCCGCGGCACGCCTTGGTTGAAGCGTATCGTAATCTTCGGTCCTCGCTGCTTTACATGTCGGAGGCAGGACAAAGACCCCGGACGTTGCTGGTGACCAGCTCCGTGCCGAACGACGGCAAGTCATTTACATCGGCGAACCTGGCTCTGACCCTGGCCAACAGCGGTACGAGGGTGCTGGTGGTGGATGCCGATCTGCGCAAGGGGGCACTCCACCAGCGCTTCGAAGTCCCAAGCGGGCCGGGCCTCACGGAGGTGCTGTCGCAGGGGCTCAACTGGGAATCCGCAGTGCAGCCTACCAGCTACAAAACGCTATTTGTGCTCCCACGCGGCGCGTTCACGGCAGCTTCCAGCGAGTTGTTCCTTGGCGAAGCCACCGCGAGGTTTCTCAAGGATGCCGCGGCCAAATATGATTACGTGCTGTTGGATACCGTGCCCGTCATGGCGGCCGATGACGTGACCAGCCTGGCTCCGCAGGTGGACGGGGTATTGTTTGTCCTGCGTGCCCGTTTCACTTCCTGCCGGGTAGCCCGGGCGGCGCTCGATTCGCTTTACCAGCGCCAGGTGCGTGTGCTCGGTCTGATCTTTAACGCCGTGCCGCCCAGCTCCATTGACTACTATTACTACAAGTACCGCGACTATTACCGCTCGTATCCGGCCTCGGCCCAGAGCCCCGCTGCGGGCCGGGAGGCCGAACAGCAACTTCAGGCACGGCGGTGAGCACGCAGCCCTCGGCGGCAAGCACTGAGAGCGGGCAGGGGCTCGCCTGGTTTTGCATTCGCTCGCAGCCAAAGCACGAGCACATCGCGGCCGCGCATTTAGTCAAGGAGGTCGGGATCGAGATCTATCTGCCGCGTATCCGGTTCAAGCGGGCCACTGCGCGGGGGCCGGTGTGGTTTACCGAAGCCTTGTTTCCCAGCTACGTCTTTGCGCGATTCAACCTCGCCGCCGACCTTCGCAGTGTCTGCCACGCTCGGGGGGTGCGTGGGATCGTGCATTTCGGGCACCGCTGGCCCATTGTTCCCGACGGGGTCGTAGCGGAGATGAAGGCCACAGTAGGCCCCGAAGAAGTGCACGTCATCCGTGAGGACCTGCGACCGGGGGAAGCGGTGGAGATCGCCGGCGGGGCGTTTCACGGGCTGCGGGCGGTGGTCACGCGTGTCATGCCGAGCCAGCAGCGGGCAGCGGTGCTGCTCGAGTTTCTGGGGCAGCAGACGACAGTCGAGCTGGCCATCGAGAGCGTTATCCGTGAAGGAGATGGCCGCCGCGGCATCCTCTGACCGGGGCCTCCGGCCGCAAACGCGATACACCGTAGATTGGCCCCCAGGGGCCTGCTCTTGAGCCCCGCGCCTCGAGGCTACGTTAGGACGATCTTGTCCCCTTCCTTCAGGGTTACGATCGCCTTCTTCCAATTGGAAGACCGGCCGGCGTCGGCGCGGCGCTGGCGGCGAAGTTTGCCCCGGACGTTGAGCGTATTGACCCTCACCACCTTGACCTTGAACAGCTCCTGCACCGCCTGCCGTATCTGGGTCTTGTTCGCGCGCGGGTCGGCCACCACGGTGTATTGATTATACTTCTCGCCCTGGCGCGTTCCCTTCTCGGTGAGGCGCACGGTGCGGATGATCTCGAACGAATTCATGTTAGTCCTTCTTGAGGCGGGCCTCGACCTGCTCGAAGGCGCCGGTGGTGAAGACCAGCTTGTCGCTCCGCAGCACGTCGTAGGTGTTGAGCGCGTCGCTCGTGGTGAGGGCGACGTTGGGCACGTTGCGCGAGGCCAGCGCCAGGTTTTTATCCGGCGTCTGGGCCACGAAGAGCGCGGTGCCCTTCAGCTCCAGCGCCGTGAGCAGCCCCACAAACTCCTTCGTCTTGGGGGACTCGAGTTTCAGCTCATTGACGAGCAGGACGTCGCCTGCGCGCAGCCGCTCGGTCAGCGCCTTGCGCAGGGCGAGTTGTTTCGTCTGGCGCGACACCTTCTTCCTGAAATCGCGCGGTTTGGGGCCAAAGACCACACCGCCGCCGCGCCACAAGGGGGACGCAAATGAGCCCGCGCGGGCGCGCCCGGTGCCCTTTTGCCGCCACGGCTTCTTGCCGGTGCCGGTCACCTCGCCCATGGTTTTGGTGCAGGCGGTGCCCATGCGCTGGGCCGCCTGGTGGGCGACCACCACGTCGTGGACGGCCTGCGTGCCCTTCCCGTCCTCAATCATCGCGAACTGCACCTCGCGCTCGCCCTGGCTGTTTCCTTTCGTATCTTTAATCGTAAGCTTCATGAAATTGCGTCAGTTGGGAGGGGGAGAATGCCCCGACCGGCTACTTCTTCTTGGCCTCCGCCTTCTTGAGGTTCTCCGGGCGCTCGGCATGGGGCTTCCACCCCTTGGGGCGCTTCTTGGATTCGCGGATGACGACGTAATCCCCGTTCGCCCCGGGAATGGCGCCTCTGATCAGCAGCAGGTTCTCCGCCTCGCGCACCTGCACGACCAGCAGGTTCTGCGCGGTGCGCCGCACCTGGCCCATGTGGCCCGGCATCCTCATGCCGCGCATCACAGTGCCCGGGAACAGGCGCTGCCCAATGGCTCCGGACCGGCGGTGCCAGCCCTTGGCGCCGTGCGTCGAGTCGCCGCCGCGGAACGCGTGCCGTCCCACCACGCCTTCAAATCCCCGGCCCTTGGTGATGCCAATCGCATCCACATAGTCGCCCGGCGCAAAGAGCGTCGGCCCGACCACTTCGCCCGGCTTGACCTCTTTGCTGAAGTTGCGGAATTCCTTGATGCGTTTGACCGCCGCGCCGTTGAACTTCTTGATGTGGCCCAGCAGCGGCTTGGTCACGCGCTGTTCCTTCTGGTCGTCGAACCCAAGCTGCACGGAGTTATATCCGTCGCTCTGCTGGGTCTTGCATTGCAGCACGCGGTTGGGCCCCGCCAGCACGATGGTCACGGGGGTGATCACGCCTTTGGCGTCGTAAACACGCGTCTGCCCGAGCTTCTTACCTAAAAGTCCAAGTGGCATAAGCAGCTAAATCTTGATGGTGATGTCCACACCCGCCGGCAGGTTCAGCTTCTTGAGCTCATCCACGGTCTTGGCGGTCGGCTCGATAATATCAATCAACCGTTTGTGGGTGCGCTGCTCGAAGGTCTCCTGGGATTTCTTGTCCGCGTGCGGCGACCGCTGCACGGTGAAACGCTCGACGCGGGTCGGCAGTGGGATGGGGCCGGCGACGCGCGCGCCGGTGCGCTTGACGGTATCCGCGATATCGCGGGCCGATTGGTCAATGACCCGGTGGTCATAGGCCTTCAGTCGAATACGAATGCGTTGTCCAGCCATACAAAGAACAATTGTCTGTTAATGGTTTACTCTGTCCTCGCTTCCCAACCTCGGGAAACGGAGCGCGGAATATAGCAAAGACACCCCCCCGCGCAATAGGTATTTTGAATTAATTCGAGGAGCCGCAACGTGCCTCCGCCGTAGCGGCGTCTCGGCAGAGCGCCGCTGGTTCGGCCACAGGGAAGTCAGCGGCGCTCTGCCG
>DATKNZ010000311.1:0-13051 GCA_035541055.1 Candidatus Acidiferrum sp.
CACGGGCGGAGGGCATTCGGTGAGCAACCTGGTGCTGACGTTTGATGATGCGGGGGCGGGTTTGCTGCCGAGCAGCAATCCGGACGTGAGCGGGACATATCGTCCGAGCGTGTATCCGGGGCCGGTGGTGCTGCCGCCGCCCGCGCCGGGGCCGGCCTACGGGACGATGCTGGCCGGGGTGGCGGGATACAATCCCAATGGGACATGGTCGCTGTTTGTTTACGACGACACAGTCGGAGACTCCGGCTTCATCGCCGGGGGGTGGAGTTTGAATTTAACGACGGGAGCGGCGTTGAGGGGGATGGCGGACCTGGCGGTGGGGCTGAGCAGCGCGCCGACGACGGTGTATTTGGGCGGAGTGATGACGAATACGGTGTGGGTGACGAACCTTGGGCCGGCGACAGCGACGGGGGTGCTGGTCACGAACAGCCTGTCGAGCGGGCAGGTGGTGGTGACCAGCCTTGGCAGTGTGGCGGCCGGAGCAGTAGGGAGCGCGAGTGTAGTGATAGCACCGACGCAGCCGGGGGAGATCACGACGACCGTTGTGGCAGCCGGCAATGAGGTGGACTTAAATCCGAGCAACAACTCGGCGCAGGCGACCACTCTGGTGATTGCCGCGGCGCCGGCGGTGCTGAGCGGACAGGTGGTCAACGGCCAAATGCGCCTTACGCTGACGGCGGACCCCGGGTTCGTCTATGCGATCCAAGGATCCAGCAATCTGACCGCCTGGGCGTCACTGGTCACGAATACCGTTCCGAGCGGCGGCACCATCCATTACACCGACTCCAGCTCGTCGAGCCTGACGCAGCGGTTTTACCGCGCGCTGCGGCTATCGCCGTAGCCCGAATGCCTGTCGGAAGCTCGATAGATGGCCGGGCAGGCCTCGTCCCGAAGGGACACGCGAGCATAGCCCAACGCTTCAGCGTTGGGGAACGCGTGCGATGGCGCTCGAGTCCCGAAGGGACGGCCGAGCGGGCTGGTCTGGCGCCCGGGCTCAGCCGTCCCTCCGGGACTCAGCATCCCATTCCGCTGTTCCCAACGCTGAAGCATTGGGCTATGGTCACATGTCCCTCCGGGACACGGCTTGCCTCGCGCCCCGCCGCATATCCGACGGGCATTGGCCGTGCCGGCGGGGAACATCCATTATGAAAGTAATCGGCCTGACGGGCGGCGTGGGCATGGGCAAATCCGCCGCGGCGGAGCTGCTGCGGGCTCGCGGCGTGCCCGTGGTGGACACGGATGACCTCGCGCGCCAGGTGGTTGAGCCGGGCCAGCCCGCGCTGGCGGAGGTGAAGGAGGCCTTCGGGCCCGACGTCTTAAGCCCGGAGGGTGAGCTGCGCCGTGAGGAACTCGCCCGGCGCGTGTTCCCCGATGCCGCGGCCCGCAAGCGCCTGGAAGACATCCTCCATCCGCGCATCCGCGCTCTCTGGCGCGCCCAGGCAGATGCCTGGCGGGCGGAGGGCCGGCCTTTGGGCGTGGTCGTCATTCCGCTGCTATTCGAGACCGGCGCCGAGACCGAGCTGGATGGCGTCGTCTGCGTCGCCTGCTCGGCGGCCACTCAGCGGGAGAGATTGGCGGCGCGCGGCTGGTCCCAAGGCGAAATGGAGCAGCGCATCCGGGCGCAGTGGCCCACGGACGTGAAGATCGCCAGGGCGGACTACCTGGTCTGGACGGAAGGGAGCATGGACGTGCACCGCGAGCAGTTGGAGCGGGTGTTACGGACCTTGTAACCGGCTACCGGCGCTTGCTGTAGCGCAGGAACGCCCGCAGTTGGTCCGGTTGCTCGCGCCAGAAGCTGACGAGCTTGGAGAAGGTGGCCAGCGTCTGGGGCCGGAGGTGGTGCTCGATATCTTCGACTTCCTGTTCAACCGTGGCCGCGTCCAGCCCAAGCATCTCGAACATTTCGCTCAGTATCTTGTGGCGGGCCTTGATGTGCTGGGCGACCTGCCGCCCGGCCGGGGTGAGGGTGAAGCCGCGATAGCGCTCGTAGTTCACGAATCCGCGTTGCGCCAGGCGCCGCACCATGTTCGAGACGGCCGACCGGCTCAGCCCCAGGGCGGCCGCCGTATCGGTCACGCGGGCGTAGCCTTTGCGATCCACCAGCTCCTGGATGCGCTCGAGATGGTCCTCCGTGGACTCCGAGCGGCCGAGCCTGGCGGGCCGGCGCTGTCGCGTTTTCGCTCTCACGAGCCAAACGGCTAGCAAAAAGCCGCCGCCCTGGCCAGTCATTCCTGCGGGCCCGGAGCGCGCCCGTTCTCGGGCGCAGCAAGGCAAAATTGCCCGGGCGCGCTCCCAGCAGCGGATGTTGCCGCGCCCGAGGACGGGCGCGCGCCGCGCCTCGCGGTCCGCCCACATGTATTCTAATGGAAACATCTTATTGGACACAAAACATTACCTGTGTTTAGATTAATCGCAGATGTCTAATCCGTCCGCCGAGAGGGACTCCGCCGGTGTGGGCTCGACCGGGGGGCCGGCGCTCTCGCGCGCGGTCAGCCGGCCAGGGCGCAGCACCGGTTGGAGCGGCCCGGGCGCTTCGGCGGCGGGCGACAAGGCCGGCGGCTCGGGTCCTGGCGCGTCGGCGCGGTCCACCAGCCACGTTTCCCTCGAGGGAATGCACAGCAGCGTGGAAGTGCCGCCGGCCCGTTCGGGGTTCTGGCGGCAATGGCGCGCGTTCGTGGGACCCGCCATCCTGGTCAGCGTCGGCTACATGGACCCCGGCAACTGGGGCACCGACCTGGCGGGCGGCGCGCAGTTCAAATATGGACTGCTCTGGGTAGTTGGCCTCGCCAGCCTGATGGCCATCTTCATGCAAGTGATCTCCTCGCGCCTGGGCGTGGTGACAGGGAAGGACCTTGCCCAATGCTGCCGCAATTGGTACCCGAGTTGGACGCGCTGGCCGCAGTGGTTGCTCTGTGAGATTGCCATCGGCGCCTGCGACCTGGCCGAGGTGCTCGGCAGCGCCGTCGCGCTCAACCTCATGTTCCATATTCCCATGCTCTGGGCGGTGATCATCACCGGGCTGGATGTGCTGCTCCTGCTGGGGCTGCAACGGTTTGGGATGCGGACGATTGAGGCGATCGTCCTGGTGCTCGTGATCACCATCGGGGCTTGCTACTTCATTGAAATCTTTGTCCTGCCCCAGACCCGGCCCGATTTCCTGGAGATGGGGGGGGCGCTGTTCGTTCCCAGCCTGGGCCGGGCGGGCATGCTGTATGTGGCCATTGGCATCATTGGCGCCACCGTCATGCCGCACAATCTTTACCTCCATTCGGCCCTGGTCCAGAGCCGCCAGTTGCAGAAGGACGAGCACTCGATCCGCAGCGCCATCCGGTTCAACGCGATTGACTCGACCACCGCCTTGAGCGTGGCCTTCTTCGTCAATGCGGCCATCATGGTGCTGGCGGCCATGGTGTTCTACGGCAAGAGCAGTGTCACGGTGGCCGGGGGCCAGGTCGTCACGTTCAATGGCGACAGCGATTGGATTCGCATCGCCTATCTCACGCTCGCGCCGCTGCTGGGGACGCCGCTGGCCAGCGCACTCTTCGTGATCGCCCTGCTCGCCAGCGGACAGAGCAGCACCATCACCGGCACGCTGGCCGGGCAGGTGGTGATGGAGGGCTTCATGCACTGGCGGATTAAGCCGTGGCTCAGACGGTTGATCACGCGCGCGCTGGCCATCATCCCAGCCGTGATTATTATTGGGATTCGCGGCAATAGCAGCATCAATGACTTGCTGACGCTCAGCCAGGTGGTTTTGGCCCTGCAACTCCCCTTAGCCATGTTCCCGCTGCTGCACTTTGCCTCCTCCCGCAGACGCATGGGCGCCTGGAAAGTGGGCTGGTTCTTGTTGGTTGCCGGCTGGGCTAGCGCGCTGTTGATTACCGCCATGGACATCTATAGCCTGCCGGCGTCGCTCAAAGAAGCCTGGCGCGTCATTGTTGGCTGATGAGCCGCTCGGCTTCCACCGCGGAGCAAGCATGTATAAGACAATCCTGGTGACGCTGGACGGCAACCCGACGGACCGCGCGATCATCGAACACATCAAGCCCCTGGCCAAGCTGATGCAGAGCCGGGTGGTGCTGTTGCACGTCGCCACTGGCGTGCCAGCCAAGTACCACGGCGGAGATGCCGCCGGCAAGGAGGTCCAGGAAGCGCAGGCCTACCTCCAGCGCGTGCAGTCCGAGTTCGCCGCCGCCGGCATCCTCGCGGATGCGGAGCTGGCCTACGGCGAGCCGGCGGCGGAGATCGTCAAATGGGTGAAGCAGAAGGGCTGCGATCTTGTGGCGATGAGCACCCACGGCCATCAATTCATCGCCGACCTCGTGCTCGGTACCACGGCCAACAAGGTCCAGCACAGCATCAGCGTCCCCGTGCTCCTGCTCCGGGCGAAGTGACAGCCATCCCGAGCTGGGTTTGCGGTGCCTCGAAATCTGCAATGGGCGGGGGCATGGAGGCTGAAATCCGAAGCCCGAAATCCGAAGGCCGAAAGAAGGCCGAAACCCGAAATCCGGAATCGCCGGGCGCGTGACGCTTACGGCGACCTCGCTCAGCGCTGAACGGCAAGGTACGGCCCTCTCAGGCATTTGGTTCCCAGGTCAGCCATGGGATGCGGGCCCTTTCGGATTTCGGGTTTCGGCCTTCTTTCGGCCTTCGGATTTCGGGCTTCGGATTTAGCTGCCGGGTTGCCGACAAGCCAATTCACCGTAACCCGGCCGGGCCTGACATCGTCTAGAGACCAGGCCTACCACAATGAAGAACCTCCTTACCCCAATCCGCACCGCCGCCGCCCTCTTCGCCCTCATCGCTCTGCTCCTCCCTTCCCCCTGCCCCGCCGCCGCACCGCCCCGGCCCAACATCATCGTCATCCTCGTGGACGATATGGGCTTCTCGGACATAAGCTGTTACGGCAGCGAGATTCCTACGCCGAACCTGGACAAGCTCGCGGCGAACGGCCTTCGTTTCACCCAATTCTACAACACAGGCCGGTGCTGCCCGACGCGGGCCTCGATCCTCACCGGCCTTTACCCGCACCAGGCGGGCATCGGGCACATGACCGAAGACGACCACCTGCCGGGCTACCGCGGCCGGCTCAACGACCGCTGCGTCACGCTCGGGGAAGCACTGGGCCCAGCCGGCTACTTCACCATCATGGTCGGCAAGTGGCACGTGGGGCAGAACCACGGCGTCGTCCCCTGGGAACGCGGCTTCCAGCGCACCTTCAATTCCCCGGCCGGCGGGTTCTACTATCCGGAGGGAAAGCAGGGCCGCCTCTTCCTGAATGGCAAAGCGCTGGCCGACCATGCCCCGGAGCTGCCGAAGAACTGGTACACCACCGACCTCTACACCGACTACGGCATCAAGTTCATTGACGAGGCGCTGGCCGCCAAACAGCCGTTCCTGCTTTACCTCGCCTACAACGCCCCGCATTTCCCGCTGCAGGCCCCGGCGGACGAGATCGCCAAATTCCGCGGCAAATACCTCATGGGGTGGGACAAGCTGCGCGAGCAACGCAATGCCCGGCAGAAGGAGTTGGGCGTGGTGGATAAGTCATGGGCTCTTTCCCCCCGCCCCCCGCGCGTGGCCGCCTGGGATTCGTTGAGCGACGAGGACAAAGACCGCTTCGATCACATCATGGCCATCTACGCCGCCTGCGTGGCGCACATAGACAAGGGCGTCGGGCGCCTTGTCGCCGCGCTGAAGGAGCGCCACGCGCTGGACGATACCCTCATCCTGTTCCTGTCGGACAACGGGGGCAACGCGGAGAGCGGCCCGCGCGGACAGCTCGAAGGCGACGACCCGGGCGGCCCATACTCGACCGTCTTCTGCGGCCAGTCCTGGGCCACGCTCGAAAACACGCCCTTCCGCCGCTACAAGCATTTCAACCACGAAGGCGGCATCGCCACCCCGCTGATCGCCCACTGGCCGGCGGGTATCGCCGCCAAAGGCGAACTGCGCCAGCAGCCCGGCCACCTCGTGGACGTCATGGCCACCTGCGTGGACCTGTCCGGGGCCAAGTACCCAACCGAATTTCACGGCCAGCCCATCCAGCCGATGGAGGGCCGCAGTCTCGCCCCCGCCTTCGCCAACCAGCCCATCCAGCGCGACGCCCTATATTGGGAACATGAGGGCAATGCCGCCATCCGCGTGGGCGATTGGAAGCTCGTGCGCATGGGCTACAAAGGCCCGTGGGAACTGTATGATCTCAAGGCCGACCGCACCGAACTCCATGACCTCGCGCCCGCCGAGCCCGACCGCGCCAAGGACCTCCTCGCCAAATGGGAGGTCTGGGCCGCCCGCACCAACGCCAAACCCTATCCCCCGCCCTCCGAGGGCAAGAAGAAGGGCAAGAAAAAGCAGTCCTGACGGAGCGCCGGTTTATAACCGGCTTGTATTCAGCTACTTGCCTCGCTCCAGCCCGCTTGCAAACCAGCGTTCGCCGCCCCTGCCGCTGGCGACCCCCTCCTTTACCCCTCCAGTAGCCCTCCATACCCACAAGCGGGATAACAATGTTATCCCTCTTGTGGGTGTGGAGGGGTATAGGAGGGGTAAAGGACGGGTAACGGACTGAATCCGAGATAGCGCCGGTTTGCTGTTATGCTCGTTGTCGCCGGCATTTGGGTGATACAATACCTTCTCATAACAGCACTTACGCCACCCCCACCAGACAAAATCCAGCAACATTCCCGTTGACGACACACATACCTTAAGCAGGCGTATAGACAGTACCGGTGGACCTGTTCATAGTGACCCTATGATATCGGGGAATACTGGGGAATGGCCTCTTCTGCTCGAATCTTCGGGCCAAAAGCTATTCCTTGCCGCGTGCGGCGCCGCGATCGCAGCCTTTACTGCCGCTGCCGCGTCCGCGCCCGAAGTGACCGTCGTGCAAGGCGGCGATTCCAAGGCGACCGCCGACGAGTGCCGGGGGGTGCTGGTCGGCCCGGGCGTCAATCAGCCCGATCCGTTCCCGGGCTACGGCGGCTTCGTGGGCTGGGAGTCGCCCGTGCGGTTGAAGAATGGTGATTGGCTGGTGGGCTTCAACGCGGGTTACTGGCACGCTTCCGCGCCGACGCCGCTGCATTATCCGGAGAAGACGCTGCAGGCCTACATCAAGATGGGGCTGCCGGCCGGCATCGTCGCGCCCACCGGCGGGCGGGCCATGCTGATCCGGTCCACGGACCAGGGGAAGACCTGGAGCAAGCCCGTGACGCTGATAGATACCCCCGCCGATGACCGGCATCCGGCGTTCCTCGAGCTGCGCGACGGCACGCTGGTGTGCTCGTTCTTTACCTACATGGGACAGCCCGAGGGCGATATGTGGAAAGACCCCGCGATGGAAACGCATGTCCGCCTGATCCGCTCCTTTGACGGGGGGCGCACCTGGGAGAAGCGACCTTCTCTGCTGCCCAGCCCGTTCGTGGGCGAGGAGACGGACGGGCCGCTGGTGCTGCTCAAGGACGGCTCAGCGCTCATCGCCGTTGATGGCCGGCCACGCAGCGGTCCGCCGGACCAGGCGGCGTTTCTGCGCTCGACCCATCGCGGGCGGAGCTGGAAACTGCTCGGCACGGTGCGGGCGTCGCATGACCTGCAAGAGGTGACCGTGGCCGAATTGCCCGATGGCCAGTGGGTCATGATGGCCCGCCCGGAAGGGGACATCGCCTGGTCGCGCGACCAGGGCCGGACATGGACGGAGCCGGTGAGCTTTGGAATGCGCATGTTCGCCCCGAGCCTGTATGTGCTGAGGGATGGGACGCTGGTGTGCCTGCATGGTTCGTACACGCGCGGTGGGTTGCGGGTGATCTTCAGCCGGGATGGTGGGCATACGTGGATGGCGGCGGGCAAGGATTACGGCTTCCTGGTGGATCAGTCCTACGGGTATGGCAAGGCAATGGAGCTGCCGGACGGGTCGCTGTTCATCACGTACCTGGCGACGGGAGGGCACCGCACGTCCGACGCGCAGAACAATGCCATCCGCTGCATCCGGCTGCGGGTGAGGCCGGATTACTCGGGCATAGACCTGCTACCGGCGCCGAACCGGACGGCCACCCTCTCGCCCGTCAGCCCGACCCTCTCCCCATCAGATGGGGAGAGGGAGCAGCGTCGCCGGTGATTGGCCGATTCGCTCTCCCCTCGGAGGTGGAGAGAGCAGGGTGAGGGGGCCAGGGGGAGTAGCGCTCCGCCGAACCGGGGCCCTAACCCGGAGTTGCCATGCACGTCAAGAGAGCCGTATGCTCGCGGCAACCGCTGAAGAACAACCCTCTTCGGCACACTTGAACCGATATGAATAGCTCATCCTCCCACGACGGTCTCCTGTCTCGGCGCTCGTTCCTTGCGGCCTCGGGTGCCATTCCCGCCGCGCTGGCCGCGCAAGTGCCGCTCATCGGCTCGGCAGCCGAGACGGCTGCTCCGGCGCAGACGTGCCCAAAGAAGTATCCCATCGGCCTGGAACTTTACTCCGTGCGGGGCGAGCTGGGCCGGGACCTGCCCAATACGCTCAAGACGGTGGCCGGCTTCGGCTACGAGGTGGTCGAGTTCTACTCGCCTTACTTCAAGTGGACGCCGGCCTACGCCAAGGACGTGCGGGCGCAGATGGACGACCTTGGCCTGCGCTGCTACTCGACACACAACGGGTTCGAGTCCTTCAAGCCGGGGGAGAACTTCGCGCATGCCATCGAGTTGAACCAGATCCTGGGCACGCGTTACATCGTCCTGGCCAGCGCTCCGGGCGGCACCAAGGGGGTGGATGGCTGGAGCCACCTTTGCGAACAGCTCTGCGCCGCCGCGCAGGACTTGCAGCCACATGGCCTGGGCGCGGGATACCACAACCACCAGGCGGAATGGGCGAAGCTGGATAACGGCCAGCGCATCATCGAACTCATCGCCGCCAACACGCCCAAGGAGTTCGTGCTGCAGTTGGACGTCGGCACCTGCGAAGAAGCAGGGGCGGACCCGGTGGCTTGGATTAAGGCCAACCCGGGACGCATCCGGGTAATGCACCTGAAGGACTGGGCCCCTGGCGACCGCGCTGAGGGCAAGGGCTACCGTGTTCTGTTCGGCGAGGGCATCACGCCCTGGAAGGAGCTCATTGCGGCGGCCAAGGAAGTAGGCGGGGTCGAGTATCTCCTGATCGAGCAGGAAGGCAGCCGCCTCTCGGAGTTCGAGACGGTCAAGCAGTGCCTGGCTAATTACAAGGCCATGTTCGGCAAGGCCTGAGGGACCCGGGCGTTGGCGGCTCGAGCTATGCGCACGTCCCGCGCAGAGCAGCCCCGGCCCGGGCGCGGGGGCGACGGCCAATGCGGGTTGTATAGGCGGCAGCATCAAGCAGTCCTGCGCGCCGCCTGTTTAAGCTGGCTCGCTTTGTCGATCCTGCTCACCGCGGCGGCTGATACCCACACCAAGCAATTCCTGCCCGCCGTGCCGGACGGATACTCGCTCCAGGAGTATGACGATTGCGGAGTCGAGGGCCGGCAGCCGCACGTTGTGATGAAGGATTGCTACCTGTGGACGTTCGCCACGAGCGACACGGACGCCGGGCCGAAGGAGCGCTCGGCAGTATTCAGCTACAAGGGCATCCAGGCGGTCTATGAGCACCTTGATCCCACGGCCTCGTACGTGCTGGCCCTGACCTACGCGAGCGACCATGTCTATCACCGGGTCCAGAGCCTGGAAGCTAACGGGGTGGAACTGCACGGACCTTACGCCCTGCCTAACGCCAAATCCACGCGCGTCATCGTGCGCGTCCCGCAAAGCGTGACGCGGGAGGGGAAGATGACGCTGTCGTGGAAGATACATGGGGAGGTCAATGCCACGGTCTCGATTGTCGAGCTGTGGGCCGACAAGCCGGCGTCCGGCGGGCTGCGCTTCGGGCCGGTCGGCAGCCTCCCCGACGCCCTGCAAGGCCAGGTGCTCGATCTTACCTACGACCCGGTGATCGGGGCGCAGGTGCGCGCTTCGACCGCGAGCCAGACGAATGGGCCGCTCGCGGTGACCGGCGCCGAAGGTGTGTTCACGCTCCAGCGAAAGGACCTGGAGCCGCTGACGTCGGAGGGTGCGCTCATTCTCACGGCCACCCAGAACGGGCGGCGGCAATCACTGAGCTTGCCCGCCACGAACCTCTTCTTTGAGCCCGTGCGCTACCGTCCGCTGCCTACACGCACGGCCGGTCTGGCCGCGAACTGCCTGCTGCTGGACGGCACATGGGCCATCAACACCAACTGCACGAGCGGCGTGCGCGAGCAGCGTGTCGGCGGATCCGGATGGGCTCCGTTCCACGTGCCGGGCCAGTGGCTACAACAGGGGTTGGATGTGCCCAAGGACCAGCCGGTGGCCATGGCGCGGGAGTTCGTTGTGCCGAAGAGCTGGGCGGGCAACCGGATCATCTTGCGGTTTGATGCCGTGCACGCCGGCGCGCGTTACTGGGTCAACGGCCGGGAACTGGGCTACAGCGAGAACTTGTTTACCCCCGTCGAGTGGGACATCACCGACGCGGCCCACCCCGGGCACACCAACCGCCTCGACTTGGAGATGAAGGTCGCGACCGTCTCCGAGGCGATGTCTTACTCTTCGGACTATGCCTTTCATAGCCTGGGCGGCATTGACCGCTCGGTGCGGCTCTTTGCGCTTCCGCCAACCTGCCTGCGGGCGCTTCACGTGGATGCCGGGCTCGATAAAGATTACCGGGACGGCGAATTGAAGGTGCACGTGTCGCTCGATAGCGGCAAGCAGCGGGAGAGCGGCCTCTCGCTCGTGCTCGGGCTCAAGGACGCCGCCGGGAAGCGGCAGCCCCTGCTTCCGAGCGCTGCTACTGAGGGCGTGAGCAGGCGCGGCGAGCTCTGCCACTGCAGGGTCGAGCCGTTTGCGGGCGTGCGGGATCTCGACCTGCAGACCCGTGTGGCCGCGCCGCTGCATTGGAGCGCGGAGAAGCCGAACCTTTACTCGCTAACCGTAGAACTACGCCGGGGAGAGACAATCTTGGAACGCGTCGAGCGAAGGGTCGGGTTCCGCACCATCGAGATTCGCGACCGGCAGGTGTATATCAATGGCCGCCGCGTGAAGTTTGCCGGCGCCTGCCATCATGAGGTGGACCCGCTCACCGGGCGGGCTGACACCGCGCGGCACGCCGAGACCGATGTCCGCCTGCTGAAAGAGGCGAACCTCAATTACATCCGCACCTCGCATTACCCGCCGCCCGCCGAGTTGCTCGATGCTGCGGACCGCCTGGGGATGTACGTCGAGGTCGAGGCGCCCTTCTGCTGGGTCGGCGGCGCGTTGGATAGTTCGGCGAACCTCTCGGCCACGCTTACGCCGACCTCGGCTATGGTGGATTACGATCACGCCCACCCCAGCGTCGTAGTGTGGTCGCTCGCCAACGAGTCGCATTTCAACCTCCAGTTTTTTGCCGCCGCACGCCTGGTGAAGGCGCTCGATCCCACGCGGCCAACGACCTTCAACCACGACTTTGCGAATAGCCCTCTTGCCCGCGCCGTGGACATTGCCAACGTGCACTATCCGCCGATGCCCTACGACGACGTCCTCAAGGATGACCCCCGCCCGCTCTTTCTCGGCGAGTATTTCTTCCCGGTTTGCCACGAGCAGACGGACGTGCTCATTAATCCCGGCCTGCGCGAGGTTTGGGGCCAGGGCAGCGCTGAGCCGGATTCGGCCTTCGCCCGGGCCTGCGCGCTGGACTTCGACAAGCCGCCGCTCAAGCCAGGCATCAAGCCTGGTGGATGGAGCTACATCGTGCATTCCGACCGCGTCGTGGGCGGCGCGATCTGGGCGGCGCTGGACGACGCGTTCTATTTCTCGGCCACGAACCACGTGGGCTACGCCTGGCATCATGGATTCTGGGGGCTGATTGACGTCTGGCGGCGGCCCAAGCCGGAGTGGTGGATCGCCCGGCACGTGTTCAGCCCCGTTTGGCTGGAAACGCGCCATGTGCCTTATGCGCCGGGCCAGCCGAGCGTGCGCGTGCCGGTGGAGAACCGGCATGCGTTTACCGACTTCAGCGAGCTGAGGTTCGACTGGAGCCTGGGTGCTCGCCAGGGCCGGCTCAAGCCGCGCCTGGCGCCGGGTGAGAAAGGCGAACTGCAATTCCCTGTCCCGCCGGGAACCCAGGCAGGGCAAGTCCTCCACCTGACGGTGACCGCGCCTTCGGGCGCCGTGGTGGATGAGTCAGCCATCCGGCTGGGCGAGCAGGGGCAAGCTAACACGCCTCCACCGGCAGACGGCCCGCCACGCTGGAGCGATGATGGCCGCAAGATTCTCATTCAGGGCGACGGCTACGCTGCCGTGTTTGTTCGTGCTACGGGCGACTTTGATCCTGCCGACCCGCGGCACACCTGCCCGGTGCGGTCATTCCCGAGCATCCATGTTACGCGATACGACTTCGGCGATCTCAATGGTCCGAACTCGCCGCCCTACGCCGTCCTGCCTGACCCAAAGACCCGGCGGGTTGAGCGCGTGGAAGCCACGGAAGAACGGGCCGGCCTGCGGCTGAAGGTGCAGGACCGGTATGATGGCTTCCAGGGCTGGACCTCATGGCTGATGGACAGGCACGGCCGGGGTGTCCTGGCCTGCGATTACACCTACACCGGCAAACCCATGGACACGCGCGAGGCGGGGCTGCGTTTGCTGGTCAGCAGCGCGTGTGATGAAGTGAAGTGGCGCCGCTGGTCGGAGTGGGGCGCCTTCCCCGGCGAAGACATCAGCCGGACCGAGGGCAGCGCCCGCGCCCACCGTGATCGGAAATGGGGCGAGGCGCGCTGGAACGTGCGCCCTTCCTGGCCGTGGGCGCTGGATGAGACGGAGTTGGGCACGGCGGACTTCCGTTCGATCAGGTACAACATCTACGAGGCGGTGCTCGTTTCGCCGGCCGGCGCGGGTATTCGTGTGCATGCCAATGCGGATGCGCACTTTCGCGCCGCGCTGACGCCGGACGGCGTGGCCGCCCACCTGCTGTGGCGCTGTCCGCTAGGCCAAGTGCCGCTCAAGCCCAATGACCGGCTGAAGGGAGAGTTCGTGGTGGAGCTTATCGGGAAGTAGGCCGATT
>DATKNZ010000312.1:0-15005 GCA_035541055.1 Candidatus Acidiferrum sp.
CGTCGCCACGCGCAACTCGTGCACCGCCTCCTCCGACACATCCGCCTGGCAACTGCGGAGCTGCTCGCGGTAAGCCTTCCAGCGGGCCTGGAGAGCCGCCTGCAGGCAAGGGCCGACCGCCGGCACGGCTGAGCGCGCGCCCGGGAAAGCACGTTTAACCAGGGAAAGCGGACCGGGGTTGGCGGGCGTGGGGTCCGGAGCGGTTGGAAGTGGAGTGAGGAACGGAGCTGGAATGGATGCGCTGTCTTGAGGCGGAGTCAGGCTGATGACGCCGGCAGCCGGCGGCGGCAGGGACGCGACATTGGATTGAGGAAGACGGGGAGTTTGCATAGCTGGGCTGGGCGATGCAGGGCTAAGCGCTATTTGCTGCAAATGTGTACACGTTACCGGCTCCGTTCCTGTTTTGTAACCCAATCGTAACATACAGGCTGGTTAGCGCGCAAGCGCGGCGAAAGGGCAGGGTCGCAAAAACGGGATGGTGTCCATTGACGCCGAAAGGCGCTCCGGGCGAGGTGCTTGCGTAAAAGACAGGGGATGCGGTCATGAAGCGCCTCCTCCACCCCTGGCTCTGAGGCCCAATCCAGACCCAGTCCGGCCCATTCCACCCCGCAGGGTTACAACTGCCGATGCGCCAGGCATTTGCGACCTTCTCCCCTTACTTGCCTCGCCGTTACTACACCGTTACCACACCGTTACCACACCGTAGAACCTCTAACTTCAAGTTAGAGGTTCTACGGTGAGGCTACGGCGAGGATACGGTGTGGTAACGGCGAGGCAAGGCAGGGGAACTGGCAATCTGCCCCGGTGGAGGTGCGCAGGCCGCGGACGCGGGGCGTGGCTGGGCACATCAGGCAAACTGAGAGCCCAGCCTGCACATTTGACCCCGAAAGCCGCGTGAGGGCACGCGGCCTACAGGGGCGGGGCCGGTCGCTTGCAGGCCGCATGCCCTCACGGGGCGCTTCCAAGGGAGCGTGACTTATGCGGGCTGCGTGTCGGACGCCGTGTGCGGGGTCCGGAATCGCCTTCCGACCCAGGCCCCTGCCGCAAGCACCACGAGCGTCGCCGCGAGCACCAGCAGGCGCACACCCCACGACGCCGGCCGCGCAGCCGAAGTCGCTATGTTGATCTGCAGGTCGGCCCAAGGGTCAACCACGACGGCGCGCTTGAAGGTCAGCGCCCGGCCCTGCTCGGGGATGTTGGCGCGGATGGCCGTGGGACTGCTGACGGCGGCGTCCTGTTGCTGGATGAGGCGCTCGGCCAGCCGCATGTAGGCCGCATTGTCGTCGGCGCTGTTCCGCTCGATCAGGTCCTTCGCATCCTGCTGGGTGTAGGCGGCGTCTTTCCGGTCCCGCAGCTCGTGCAGCAGCCGGGCGCCCAGCGCCTCGGCCTCTCCCGAGACGGCGGCCTGACGCACATTCAAGCCGACCAGCGCCTGCTGGAGCTTGACGTTGTGGAGCTGCACCCGGGCGTCCTCGTTGAACGCCGCGTCCCCCGCGGAAAGCCCGAAGGCAGCCTGAAAGGCCCGGCGGGCCTGGGCGGGATCGCCCGACTGCAGCGCGTTGTTGGCGGCGGTCATGTACGCTTCAGCTTCCTTCGTGCGCTCGCGTTGCTGGTCCGCCTCGCCCTGAAGATAGGTTTGCAGGTCAACGGTGGCCGCGCCGGGCACCACCTCGTTCTGTTGCAACTGGAGCGAGCCCGTCCAGTCCTTCAAGCGCCACTTGTCGCTCAGGCTGACGCGCCAGGTCAGGTTCTCGAGCGGCAGGTCGAACTTCGGCGCCACGAGCGACAGGTCGAGCGTTCGTCCGCCCGGCGAGCCGACGCGCGCGCTGTAGAACACCTCGACCGGCACGGCCTGGTCGCGGCGACACGGTTGCTCGAGCGGGACGAGGATGCGGTCCTGTTCGCGCCAGGGCCAGACGCCGCTCTGGTTGACGAAGGCGAACCAGAACCGCGCGCCCGGGGGCAGCGTCAGATTCAGCAGCCGCTTGTCTCCGGGGACCATGTCGAGCCGCACCTGCGTGAGCATCTCGCCATCATCGGACACGACGGAGGTCAAGGTGATGTCGTTGACGCGGGCCGGCAGCAGCCGGGCCGCCTCGTGGCGCTCGATTTGCAAGGGCAGCGTGAAGGCCGGCTCGACCAGCCGGTAGGCGAAGTTGGCCGCGGCCGCGGGCATGTTCTGTTGCAGCGCGCGTGGGATGCTCTGCCATTCGGTGGCCTGGAGAGCTTCCGGGAGCTTATCCACGCGCACCTGCAGCCGCCCGCCGGCCTGCACGGTGACGAACCCTCGCTGCAGGTTCACCTCCGCGGCCTGCAAGCCCTGGAGCACCGTCGCCCCGGCGTGCTCGGGCAGCGGTGTTTGCCAGGTCGCCTGCAAGAGATACGGGCCGATGACTCGCCGGTGCAGTTTCACCTGCCATTGCTGGAGGCCGTTGGTGATCGCGCCGGGCACCGGCAGGAAGTCGGCAACTTGCTCGCCCTGGAAGCGCAGGCTCTCGGCGTTCGTGGGCACCAGCACGTAGAGCGCGTTCAGGCCCTTGTTTTCGATCTGGTACTGCAGGTTGGCGGCGACCTTGACCAGGG
Source organism: Candidatus Acidiferrum sp. (assembly GCA_035541055.1). Lineage (GTDB taxonomy): Bacteria > Verrucomicrobiota > Verrucomicrobiia > Limisphaerales > UBA8199 > JAPLUA01. Next base: position 2,584 of record DATKNZ010000312.1, read on the forward strand.
CTTCGTTGATGGTGGCGTGTTGCAGGCTCGTGACCTGTATCCACGGGTCAACCTGCTCCAGCCCCAGCACCAGGTTCCACGGCGTCTGCAACACACGGAAGGCGAGCACGCCCTTCTGGCGGATGCCCGATTTCTGCGGGTCCAGTTGCGTCAGGCCGTCGCGGCTGGCCACCTGGAGCCGCAGCCCCTGTTCGGGCACCAGCAACAGCGTCCCCTGCTGTTTGCTCGCCTCGCGCAACACCAGTTGCGGCACGGTCCAGGCGTTGGTCAGAGCGACGTGGCCCGCGTCGTGAGCCTCGGCAGTGCTCGCCGACGCGCTGGCGCCCTTCACCCCGGGACCGGCCAGGGTGATCGCGAACTTCTGCTCTCCTTCGGTTTTGCCCCGCAGGTGCAGGGTGATCACTCGCCCGGCGTCCGTCTTCAGCTCCGTCCAATGCGTCAGCGCCGCCCCGCTGATCGAGTCCACCTCGAACCCGGCGGGCATAACGAAGCTCAGCCGGAAAATGCCCGCGCGGGTGATGTTCACCGTGGCATCCGACGCCAGCACCGTCCGGTCTTCCCCCAGCGACACGGTGTCCTGCGTCTCGACCCGGACGTCCGGCTCGACGGCGGAGGCCTTGAGTGAGGCGACAGCCTTGATATCGGAATAGCGGAAAGCGCGGCGCAGCGTCAGCCCGGCGATCTGGTGCTGCAGCACGCCGACCGTGTAGTCCGGGAAGTCCTCGAGGTTGATGGGCGCCAGGGGTTCGGCGCTCACAGCATCGAGTTGCACCTCGTTGCCCGTGGCAATGCCGAGCATGCCGATCTGCGTGGCGGCGTTGTCCACGGCGACCAGCCCCACCGAGTGCTGGAAGGGCAGGGGACCGGCCGCCACTTGCGAGCGCACCAACAGCCCGAACGCGCGCGACTGTGGCGGGCTCAGCGTTACCCGCAGCTTCCGCGTATCGGGGTCGAACCGCCATAGCGACACCACAGGTTCCGTGGCATTGTTTGCGGCGTTGTCCGCGGCCCCGGTGCGGCCCGAGCCAATGACATCGGTGATGGTCGAGCCGGGCGGCACGGTCAGCACGATCTCATCCAACTCGCCCTGGGCGGGCCGGACAGCGACGTAATGCGCGCCCTCGATCACCCCCGCCACGGGCGCGTAGAGCTGCGTCAGGTCGGCATAAAAGACCGGCTTCTCGCGCCGCACATCGCGGCTGCGTGGCTTCCAGGCAATCCGCGCGTCGTTCGCCGGTGAAAGCACGAGCGTGGCCACGGTGTTGCTGCCGGAGGCCTCGCGCTGGACGGACACCGCCTGCGGCGAGAGCACGTCCACATCGAGGTTCACGAGCGTGAGCCGTACGCGGTTGACCAGCCCAAAAGGCACGGGGAGCACGACGCTGCTTTCCGGGTCGGCTTTCGTCACCGGCAGTTCGTAGCGCACCTGGATATCGAACGCGCCGCTCTTCTCGGCTTGGAGTTGTCGAGCGGCGCGCTTGCCGATGGGCGCGGCGCTAAGGGTGAGCGCGTTAGTCGGGTAATCAATGCGCGTCAGGACCGTCGGCTCGAACAGCAGCGGCAGGGTGTCGCCCTTCTCGGCCCGCCAGTGGATCGTGGCCGTGCCGAGGGCGAACTTGTCCTCGACACGAATGTCTTGCGTCACGGAATCCGCGAGCGGCGTGGCCGTGCCGGCGCCGGGCGACTTCGAACCCGATGGCGGCAGCGAGGCGCAGCCGGTGCCGGCCAAGGTGATCCAGCCCAGGCCGGCCAGGAGCAAGGCGGTAACAGCCGGGGCGGCGCCGCCTTGGGCTTGGGCGGGTGGGGCCAAAGACACCGGCCGCTGCAGCCCGGCCAATCGGCGCAGGGCGGGGAAGAGCACTTCGAGCACCAGGAAGGCAGCGATCACACCCAGGAAGAAGGTGGCGCCGTTGGGCCAGCGCAGCGCCGCCCACGCCAGCAGCAGCCAGCCCGCAACCGCGGCCGCGACCCTCGGGTAGGGACGCCTCGCCGAGGCGTCCGTGGTGGGGCGGAGGCGGACGCCTCGGCGAGGCATCCCCACCACCCACAGCGCGACCCCCAGCACCGCGGGCCAGGCGTAGCCGACATACGTCAGCACCGAAGTTTTGTCCTCGAGATTGGCGACCTGGACTGTCAGCGCGCTGCCCGGCTGCTGCACTGGGGCCAGCAGCGTGACGTCGCCCGGCAGCGTGCGCTTCTGCTCCTGCGCCAGTTCACACAGGTTAACGAAGGCGACCGCCGCTGCTACAATTGCCACTGCGCCCACCAAGGTCCCGATAATGCGGCGGGCGCCGGACCGCCAGGCAGGGTTGGGACGCCTCGCCGAGGCGTCCGTTCCTGTCTCCCGGACAGTCCAGCGCCACGCGAGCACCCCCAACCCCGTCATGGCGATGAATACGAAAAGTTCCACGAGCGCCTGATGGCCTTCTTGCCCGGTGAACAGGCGCGCCAAACCCGCGAAACCCGAAATGTCCGGCAGGCCGCCCACCGGCGTGAGCGAGCCGCGGCGATACACCAACCGCTGGCCGGTGTCGGGCTCCAGCTTCCATTCGGCGAGCATCACGGGCGCGCTGACGATGGGGGCCGAAACCGCCACGAGCCTTGCGTCGTTGGTGCTCGCCAGCTTCAAGTCGAGCGTCAGCACGGCGTTCGGGTCCGCGTGCTGCGGCAGGGGGATCAAGTTGGCCTGGGCGTCGGTGACCGGCACCACCGGGGCGCCGTTCACCATGGCGGACCACAACTGCGTGCCCGGCGGCAGCGTGAGGCGGAAGTTGGGATTGCCGCGATTCTTCAGGCAGTAGCGCACGTCGGTGAGCGCCTGGCCTTCCTTCGAGACGTGGGTCGTCAGCGTGGCGCGGTCCACGACCTGGCTGAGCGAATCGCCTTGCGCCAGCGGCGTGAGCGCGAGCTTGAGGTCAAAGGGCCGCGAGCTGTAGCGGTAAGCGGCGAGGATCGGCGCGTCGAAGAAAAGCCGGTATTGGGACGGCACCTCGCCGGGCTCCAGCGGGAGGAGAGCGGAGGAGACTTGCTCGGGCTTCACCTGGAACTGATAGGCGCTGACGATGAGCGTGTAGCCTTGCTCCGATTGCACCTCGAGCGGGCGGACGCCCGTGAAGGTGAGCGTCTCGCCCTGGGCTTTGAAGGGGCGCTCATACGTGGCCAGCAGGGTGTAGGCGCCCGAGACGGGCGTGTGCAGTTGCACGAGATAGCCGCCATCGGTTTTCTGCCAGTTGCGAATGTCCTTGCCGGTGAATTCGACGTTGAAGTATTCGCCCGACAGCTCGACGCGGAAGGTGGAGACCGGCGCGCCCGAGACGGCGTAGCTGAGCAGGCTGCTGCCGTAGGCAACGCCCTCGCCGATGGAGAACAGGTGCAGCGCATCCGCCTGCACCGTCTGCGGCAGGCGCTCGACCCGGAACGCGGCCTGCCAGGCAGGGTCGCTTAGGCGATAGGCGCTCTGGATGCCGGCCACCTTGCGCGGGAAATAGGCCGTGGCGATTTCCGTCAGGCCCTGCGTGCGCTCGGCGCTCAGGCGAAAGCCCGCATCCGCCGCGACGGCCAGGTTGCCGCGAACCGATTTGGCCTTCGCGACGTCAATGCGCGGCAGGTTCCAGGTGGCTTCGTCGAGCGCTTTGTTGCGTTCCAGGCGAAGCTGGACGACCTGCCGGCCCGAGATGGGCTGGCCATAGACGAGACGCAGCTCGGCATCGGGCTGGTCGGCCGGCTCGCGCTGGAAATAGTCGCTCAGCCCGGAAGCGTTAAGGCGCGCGATGGCGTAGCCCCTGGGAATGCGCAGGAGCAGCTCGCGCAACGGGGCGTCGCGGATGTCCAACTCCAGCTCGGTGTCAATCGCCAGCTCGTTTTCGCCCAGGTGATACGCCATGACCTGCGACACGCTCAGCTCGGGCAGGATTTGGTCGGCCTGGATGCGCAGGGCGAAATCGGGCCCGGAGAAGCGGTAGGCAAAGCGCTGCGTGCCGGTGTCGTGCAGGGCGGCGCGGGTGGCGTCGCTCTCGGGGAATTGCTCGGGCGAAACCTGGGACAGCCCGCTGGCCTGCACCACCTCCAGCCGGACCGCGCCTTCGTTGATGATGCGGAAGTAGCCCGCGAAGCGCGTGGCGTCCTCGGGCTGCAGCCGCACGGCGTCCGCGGCCTGCGGGAACGCGCCCAGCGGCGTCTGCATCTGCACGAGCACGGCGAAGTGGTCCTTCTGCGGCTGGTTGAATTGGATGACGAGGCGTCCCTACCTTGCGGCGGTGCCGGCTCCACATTCCAAGCGAGGACTTGCTCGCCCTGCACGCGGGTGACCTCGCCCGGCCCGTGCAGCAGCAACGTCACGCGGCTTAACTCGCCCTGCATCACCTTGAAATCGAGTAAGGCGACTTGCCGCATGAGGCCCGGGCTGACGCTGATCTGGGAGAGCATCTCGGCGGCATAGAAGAGCTTGCCCTCGGCCTCCGTCCGCGCCTCTTTCCACCACAGCTTCACCGTGCCGTCCGAAGGGAGGAAGCTGGTGAAGTCGCTGCCCTTGCGCTCGGGCCGCGCCGCGCCCGCGAACTCGAACTTCGTATCAGCGCCCAGGCCCCGCAGCACGATCGGCTGCAGCAGGCTCGGGGCGACGTGGAAGTCCACCGCCTTCCAAGGATCGTTCCGGTGCACGGCGGCGTTGAACTTGAGCATAATCGGGAACTTGCCGCTGCGGTCGAAGACGGCGACGTAGCGGTTACCTTGCACTTCGATGCGCCAGTCCTTGGCGGTGGGCGCTTCGGTCAGCGCGACGGCGCCCGAGAGCAGTTCCAGCGATCCGCCGCGGTTGGCGTCAACGTGCGCCGTGGCGGTCAGGGTGAAGGTGGCCTGGTCGCCGCTCAGGTCGCCGACGAGCTTGAAGTTGTCGAGAGTGATCGGCGCGGCGGCAGGCAGGTTGGTGGCCGCGGGCGCGGCGGCGGTGAACAGGAGCACGCTGAGGAGAGAGGCGATAGTTTTCATATTACGCGAACGGGAGATTGTGAGTGCGGCGCGGTAGGGACGCCTCGCCGAGGCGTCCCCCGCCGCCCCTGCACGGACGCCTCGGAGAGGCGTCCCTACCAGCGAGGAATGTTTCGGCTGGAGGACGGCGCGTTGGCGGCGCGGGGGTTCGGAAGAGCTTCGAAGAGTGCTCGAAGAGGCTTCGAAGATCCTTCGAAGGGCGCTGGGAGAAATGACGTGGCGTGGTGCTCATGTGCGGCTATTTCCCGGCGAGGCTCTTGGCCTGGCGGATCATCCATTCGAGGCGCTTGGGGCGCACATCAGCGCCGTAAACGTCGGGGACGCCGCTGAGATAGCCGAGCAGGCGGTCGGGCGTGACTTCGGCGGCGTAGGGGCTGGAGGCGAGCCATTCGGAGAAGGCGCCGGCGGTGGCGGCGAGGCGCAAGGCAGGGCTGGACTGGTCCAGGGGCAAGGCTTTGCCGGTGTAGGGGACGGTCCACTCGTGCTCGTGGACTTCGCTCGTGCCGGGGACGCGGTAGCGGACGCGGACGGTGGCGAGGGGGCCGTCGCCGGCCGGGTTGACGGCGATGACGTAGAGGGCGTTGCCGGATTCGGCGGCGCCGATCTGGGCGGCGTTGACGGTGTTATCGCGGAACTGCTCTTTGGTGAGCTGGTGCCTGGCGTAGCCGATCTGGCGATAGGCGGTGACGCGCGATGGGTTGAATTCTACCTGCACCTTCACGTCGGAAGCCGCCACGTGCAGCGCGCCGGCGAGCTGGGCGGCAAACCCGGTGGCCGCTTCCTCGGGCGTGTTGAGGAAGCCGTAGCGCCCGTCGCCATTGCGCGAGAGGACTTCCAGCAGGTCGTCGTTGTAGCCTTCCCAGCCGACGCCGAAGCAGTCGAGGGCGATGCCTTGTTTGCGGTTGGTCTCGACCTTCTGCTTGAGCGCCGAGGGGTCCACGTCGCCGAGGTTGGCCGCGCCGTCGGTCAGGAGCACGACGCGGTTGATGCCGCCGGCGAGGTAATGCCGCAGGGCGGTGGCGTAGGCGAGGTTGAGGGCGTCTTCGAGGTTGGTGCCGCCCTGCGGGGTGAGGTCGCTGACTTCCGCCACGATGCGGGCGGCCTCGTTGCCGGGGACGCCGTCCACCCAGAGCCGGGCCGTGCGGGCAAAGGTGACGACGCTGAATTTGTCCTGCGGCTGCAACTGCCCGGCCAGCACGCGCAGCGCCTCGCGGATGATCTGCACGCGGTCGGCGCGCTCCATCGAGCCGGAGGTGTCGAGGAGCAGGACGATGTTCATCGGGCGGCCGGGTGTGCGGCCCTGGGCGGCGGTCTTGATGGAGAAGCGCAGCAGGTCGCGGTTCTGCGCGAAGGGATACTGCGCCCGCTCCCAGGCGAAGGCGACAGGCGCGCCGGGTGGGGCCTCGGGATCGCGGTAATCGAAGGCGTTGATGAACTCCTCGCTGCGCACGGAGCCCGGCTCGGGCATCACGTTTTTATCCAGGCTGGCCTCCGCCAGCTTGAAGGAGACGTCGCTGACGTTCAGGGAGAAGGTGGAGAAGGCATTGTCAGCGGTCTGGACTTCGGGCTGGGGAATGGGCGGTGGGGAAGCGGGCTTGGCTGCGGCGGCATCCTGCTTCTCGGTCGTGGGGCTTGCAGCGGGTTCGTGAGGCTGTTCCAAGTCTTCCTTGGCCTTCGCGAGTTTCTGTTCAAGTTGGGCAACCTGTTGTTCCAGAGGCTTGCCAGCGGTGTTTGCGGGCTGAGAGCCGTTTTCAATCGCTGCGTTGAATACGGGCTTGTTCGACTGGGCAGGCTCCGCCTGCGCAGAGGCTTTACCCCTTCCGCCGAAAGCCATGCGAAGCCGGTCTCCCACTGAGGCGCGCTCCGCCTTTTGTGCGTCTGCCTTATCCACGATTTCCACCGTCGTCGTTTTAGGCAACGCACTCACAATCCCTTCGGACGCGATTTGCATGTCGAGGATCTGCCTGTCGCGAAGCGCCTTGTCCAAGTCCTTGTTCGCTTCCGCCAGTTGGCGTTTCTTCTCCTCAACGCCGTTGCCATCGTTGAACGCCAGGGTGGAGCCGGCGAAGGCATTCGTAAGGCCAAGGTCCCACTGGTCTCTGTTGTCCACACGGGCAGCGGAACGTGTTGAGTCGGGAGCAGGCTCGCCGGCGCGGTAGAAACGGTCCCTGAAAGCCGTGTCGGCGGCGCTCCCATTTTCCCGCAGCAGCTCGGTGGCCGTTTCACCCTGAGCCAACTGCGGGGCGGACGCAGGCGGCGTCGCTGTTCCCAGGGCTTCGCCTTCTCCGGCCACCTGGAAGTTCCGCACCCAGCTAGAGCTAGAGGCCGCTCCGGCGCTAAATGTGGCAGCCGGAGCCTGGGCGGCGGTTTCGGGACGGGTGCTGTTCAAGTAGTAGAAAGCATTGCCGCCTCCAGCCGATGCTACGGCCCCTTGCGTCTGGTTCTGAGCGGTGCCGGACCGGGTCAGCGTCTCCGGGGGTCCCAAGAGGATGTGTGGGCCGCTGGGAACAGGTGTCGGCTCGCTGGCTTCGGGTGGAGGCGTGCCGCTCTGGAGGTTGATCTGGTCTCTGTTTATGAGGATTTGGGCTTGGCCGCGAACTGCCTCATTCACCGCGGTCTCAGGCTCGGGAGGCGGTGTTTGGGCTGCTGATGACCCGGCTGGCGGCCCCGCTGATATCGCATTAACGCCTTTAGGGTATGGGTTCGGCAGCGGGGTCACCCCGGTGACTGGCAGGGCGGCCGGGCCGCCGCTTCCTGGTATCCCGCCGGGCTGGGGTGCGGATCCGGTAACTGGGCGGCCGGCAACCTCGACCGGCGGGGCGGGCTCGCTGAGCGCCTGGAGTTTTCCCTCGTTCTCGACGAATCGAGTGTCAGCCGCATGGCCGGTGGGATTGGGCGGGAGTCCGAAGATATCGTTCGATTCGCGTTTGCCGCTGGGAGCAGGCGGCGTTTCGCCGAAGGCGCGGGATGGGGAAGCTCCGAAGGTTGTGCCTGATTGGTCCTCCAGCCCCGAGCTTCTGGAGGCAGCAAGGAGTTGGTCCTTGTCGGCGGTCCCTCGCCCGTTCTCAGAATCCGTGACGGGCAGGACGATGGGTGTTCTTGTCGGTCGAGGGGGTGGCGGGGACGCATTTGGCGGCTGAGCGGAGGCCGCGGGGAACGGCTGAGAGCGGCTTGGGACGGCCTTTGCGATTCCGTTGTCCCAGGCAAGCCTGACGGGCGCGGGAGGTGCGGCAGCCTTTTCCTTGCTGCCAAGGGACCAGCCGTAGCCGAAGCTGTGGAGGCTTTCGCCGCGTTCCCCGCCACTCCTGTTCATGTTGTCCACCCTGGGGAGCAGGACCGCTCCGGCGAGGATTAGCAGTCCGGCTGCGATGGCCGCAGGCACCAGCACACGCCGGATGCGGAACTGCCTGGGGGCGACGGTTTTGAACTGCTGGAGCAGCTTCTGGCGGCGGTCGGCGCTCAGCTTGAGCGGCGCGGCAGGCTCGGGCGCCACCCGTGCCGGCGGGGCGGCAACCGTTTCCCGCACCAGGCCGATGGTGATCTTGAGGCGCTCGTACTCGCCGGCCAGCTCGGCGTTTTGTGCGAGCTGTTGGTGGAGGGCCGCGGCTTGCTCGTGCGGCAGTTCACCCAGCAGCAGGGCGGTGAGGTTGGACTCGGAGGCGGAGCGCGGGTCTATGGGGGAGTCCGGGGTCATTGGGAATTGGGAATTGCAGATTGCAAATTGCAGATCGCAAATTGACTGCGCGGCTTTTTACGAACCTGCCTTCCAGCGGAGCTACTCGGGTTTCGAACTTCGGACTTCGGGCTTCGGAATTCCATACTCATGGCACGACTCCGTTTCTGGCCAGCTCGTCGGCGATGGCTTTGAGCGCATGGTGAAGCAGGTAGCCGACGTGGCCGATGTTGAGGCCGGTGCGGGCGCTGATTTCTTTGTAGGAGAGTTCCTCGTTGAACTTGAGGCGGACCAGTTCGCGGCTGCGGACGTCGAGGGTTTCCAGGCTGAGACGCACCAGGCCGATGCCTTCCAGCCGGGCTATTTGTTCGTCGGGCAATGGCTGCGGGTCGGCGGTGTCGCCGGCGGAGGCAGCGCTGTGCGGCTCGGATGTCCCGGCTGTATTGTCGGCTCCGGGGGCGATGAGCGGCACGATGCGGCTGGCCTGCCGGCGGTGGTTCAGGGCCAGGTTGTGCACGGTGCGATAGAGCCAGCGCTGGGGCTCGCGCACCTCGTTGAACTGTGCATGCAATCGCATGAAGGCGTCCTGGACGATGTCCTCCGCGACGTTGCTGTCGCCGGCCAGGCGCAGGGCGTAGGCCAGCAGGGGTGATTCGAGGGCTTCGAAGAGCGCCTCGATGCTGTCCCACCGGCGCGGTTCGGCGCTGGCTTGATCTGGTGGCCTCAGGGCCATGCTGGGCAATGTTCCGGCTGCGGCTTAGCTCATACAACCGGCCCGGTGCTCTTTATGCAAGAGGACATCTGGTCTCGCCTATTACGACACCGGGCGGGCCGGTTTCTTAGACGAAAGTTGGGGCGAGGATGCTCCCGGGCTTACGGGAAGATGCTGCAATAGAATGCGGCAGAGCCGCAACCGCACCGGGCCGCGACGAGGATTGAGGATAGAAGATGGAGGATAGAAATCCCCCGTTTGCAATGGCCTGGCAACTTGTTCGCAGCCTGCGAACGATCTCGGCTGTTGCAGTGCAAAGGCGCAATGAGCCCTGCAAGACCAAGGACGAGGACGAGAACAAGGAGGAGAACGAGCGGATTGATTCCATGAGTTACAGCTTACGCCGTCCGCCCCGGGGCTTCCCCGGGAGGCGTTCCGTAGTCGGGCCGGGCGCTGCTCCGTATTGGCTCCTTTTGGGGTTCGATCGCAGGCAGAGGAGGATAGAGACGTGCTAAACGATGTCGCTCTGTTGGGTGGTGTAGCGCGCCCCGCACGCCGCATTGCCCATGGGTTGGTCCAGAGACGGCCACAGCCGGCTCCGGATTGAAGAATTTCTACATCTGCAACTCACCTCGCCGAACGGGCGCGGCTGTTCCTCGCCGCGTCCCGTTCGGCATTCCTGCGCTCCTGGTCCTGGTGGTGCTGCTTGGGCCGGTGAAGGGTTCCCTCGCGCGGGGTGAGCCTGCGCCGCACAACGAGCTTTGGCAGGAAGTTGAGTCGGCGGCCTACACAAACGCGGCTTCGGACGCCTGGGTCCGGCCACGCGCCTTTCGGGCGTTTCAGTTGCAGCACGCGCGGCTGCATCAGCTCCTGGCCCGCGCGCCCAGCGAAGCGGCGCAGCGGCCCGAGGCCTCGGAGGCGCTCATCTCGCTGCCGATGCCTGACGGGACGGCGGCGCGGTTCCGGTTCGTGGAGTCGCCGGTTATGGAGCCTGAGCTGGCGGCGAAGTTCCCGGAGATCAGGACCTATCTCGGGCGCGGGGTGGATGACCCCGGCGCAAGCGTGCGGTTCGACCTGACGCCGGCTGGGTTTCACGCGCAGGTCCTGTCACCGCGCGGCGCGGCGTACATCGAACCTTACCTGCGCGGGAACACCAATCTTCATGCCGCCTATTACCGGACGGCGGCGCGTCCGGCGGGGGGCGATTTCGAGTGCCTGGTCACGGAGAGCGAGCCTGCGCTCGCGACGTCCGCTCCCGCGACACAGGTTGCGGTGGCAGGCGGGACGTTGCGGACTTACCGGCTGGCCTGCGGGGCGACCGCCGAATACACGGCGTACTTTGGTGGGACGGTGACTGCCGGGCTATCGGCCGTGGTCACGGCCATCAATCGCGTGACGGGGGTCTATGAGACGGAAGTGGGGATTCGGCTGGTGCTGGTGGCGCATAACGACCTGCTCATCTACACGAACCTGGCGAAGGAGCCCTACAGCAACGGCAACCCCGTGGCGCTGCTTACGCAGAACCAGGCTACCCTGGACGCGATCATTGGCAGCACGAACTACGACATTGGGCATGTGGTCAGCACGGCGGGCGGGGGGTTGGCGGCGGTCGGCGTGGCGGGCGTCGGCGGGGCGAAGGCCAAGGGGGAGACGGGCATTTATCCGCCGGTGGGGGACGCGTTCTACATTGACTACGTGGCGCACGAGATGGGGCACCAGTTCGGCGCCTCGCACACCTTCAACAGCAGCAGCAACGACTGCGGCTACGGCAACCGCACGGCGGCCACGGCCTACGAGCCGGGCAGCGGGAGCACGATCATGTCTTACGCGGGCCTTTGCAGCCCCGACAACGTGCAGCCGCACAGCTCGCCTTACTTCCACTCGGCCAGCCTGGAACAGATCCTGGCCTACACTACTACCGGCGCCGGCAGCAGCGCCGCCTCGGCGAGCGTCACGGGCAATGGGGCGCCGACAGTGGATGCGGGACCGGGCTTCACCATCCCCGTGGGTACGCCGTTTATGCTGACGGCGACGGGCAGCGATCCGAATGGCTGCCCGCTTACGTATTGCTGGGAAGAGCGGGACCTTGGCCCTTCCGTCAGCCTGGAGGCGCCGGACAACGGGGCCAGCCCGCTGTTCCGGTCGTTCGACCCTGTGAGCAGCCCGTCGCGCACGTTTCCGCAGCTCTCGGACATCCTCAGTGGCACTACGACGCCCGGCGAGATGCTGCCCATGACGAGCCGCACGCTGGCCTTCCGCGTCACTGCGCGGGACAACCAGCCCACCGGGGGCGCGACCGCCTCCGCGGACACGCAGGTCACGGTGACCACCAATGCCGGGCCTTTCGTGGTCACTGCGCCGGCGGCGGAAGCGAACTGGTCCGGCCGGCAAACGGTCCGCTGGAACGTAGCCGGGACGGCAGACGCGCCAGTCAAGGCGGCGACGGTGACCGTGCTGCTCTCGACGAACGGGGGCCTGGAGTTCCCGGTTGTCCTCGCCAGCGGCGTGCCGAACACCGGCGCGTGCACCGTGATGATGCCGTCGCTGGCGTCTTCCGCCGCGCGCATCATGGTGCAGGCGGACGGGAACATCTTCTTTGCCGTGTCGCCCGGCAACTTTTCGGTCAGCCCGCTGCTGAACCCGGTCTTGCAGCCGCTGCAATGCTCGGGCGGCCTCGTCCGGCTTACCTGGAGCGCGCTGGCGGGCCGCAGCTACCGGGTGCAATACAAATCCAGCCTCGGCTCGGCAGTTTGGACTGACCTGCTGCCGAGCCTTACGGCCACGAATTCCACCGTGTCGGTTACGGATGTCCCCGGCGCGGTCTCGCAGCGCTACTACCGGGTGCTGTTGTTGCCCTGAACGGCCGTGAATATCGGCTGAGCCGTCGGCAGCCTGACGCGGTAATAGGTTGGCGCCCCGCTGGAGTTGTGCGTGTAAGGCGACGTGGGCGCACCTGGGACGTCGGTATAAGTTCCACTGGCCTGCGGCGCGGATTGCAGGACGCCGGCAGGCCAGGCAAGCGAAACGCTGGTGGGGCCTGTCTGGGTGATC
>DATKNZ010000313.1:0-3070 GCA_035541055.1 Candidatus Acidiferrum sp.
AAGGCTCGGAGGCGGTTGCCGCCTCACCGTAAGCGCAGCCATGCCGGGTCGCAAGGCGCTGGCTCGGAGGGGTGTGTAGCCGCTGGGGGCGGGGACCTTGGCGCTGGTCACTTTCGGGACATCTGTCCAACCATCTATCTGGTGGCGGGTCTGGAGATACACGACTGTCCCCGAGGGCGGGGCGCCGTAGCGGGCGATGTAGAGGGCAGTGGCCTCGCTGTAGCCGTCCTGGGAGGCCGGCAGCAAACCCAGGTAACAGTAGTGCTGCACACAGCGCACGCCCGCGCTGACCGGCAACCCCAGCCTCAAGCTGCCCGTTCCCACCCCGCCCGCTCAGTACACCGAGGTCTGGGGCGCGGGGGCCTACACCGGGGCGAGGGCGATCCAGTTGGTCTGGCCGAACCGGGCCTTGAACTTCTCGGCCAGGGCCTCGGCAGCCGCCTGGCCGGCGACGACGGCAAAGGTGGTCGAGCCGCTGCCGGACATCAGCGTCGCCGCGGCGCCCTGGGCGCGCAGGAACTCCTGGAACAGCACGAGCAAGGGATGCTTGCGCAGGGCAGGCGCTTCGAGGGAGTTGTAGAACTCCTTGCCCGCCGCCGCCGGGTCGGCGCCTTGCAGGAGGGCGAGGAGCCGACGCGCGCGGCCTGGCTGCCCATGCAGGGCCTCGGGAAAAAAGGCCAGGCGCTGGTAAGCCCAGGACGTAGCGATGCCGAATCCGGGATGGATCAGCACCAGCACGGTGCCCTGGAGCGCGCGAAAAGGCTCGAGCTGCTGGACCTGCTCGCCGCGCCCGGTGGCCAGGGCCGGCTTGTCCTGCAGGAAGAACGGCACGTCCGAGCCCAGGAACGCGGCGATGAGCTTGAGCTTGTCGAGGGCCAACGGGTGGCCGAACAGCTCGTTCAGGCCGAGCAGCGTGACGGCGGCATTGGCGCTGCCGCCCCCAAGGCCGGCCGCCAGGGGAATGCGCTTCTCGAGGTGAATGCGCACCCCGTCCTTGATCTTGGCCCCGCGCAGGAACAGCTCGGCGGCGCGGTGAGCCAGGTTGCGTGTGTCGGTGGGCAGGCTGGGTTCACTGCAGGTGAGGTGGATACCGGAGGGCGCCCGCTCGAACGTCAGGCGGTCATAGACGCGCACCGGCTGGATGACGGTTTCCAGCTCATGAAAGCCGTCGGCCCGCTTGCGCAGGATGTTGAGCAGCAGGTTGACTTTGCAGCCGGATGGCTTTTCCAGCATCACCGGCTTCCTTTTGCCATGAACGGCGGCATAAAAAAAGCGCCAACACGCAGGTGCTGGCGCTGGACCAAGAACAATCGGACGAACCTAATGCAAATCGAACACTTTGAAGCGGCTGCCCGGTATGAAGGGCGCCACGTCGCCGCCGCTGAAGCCGAGGTTCACGTCGGTCGAGAACATCGAGTCAGCGATCAGGCCGGGCTTATAGGCGTCGGGATACAGGTACCAATCGTTGGGATTGACGTAGCTGGTCCAAACGGGTTGGTAGGGCGGCAGGGGGAAGGTCACGATTTCATAGGCGCCCACCCCGGTGCGGGCCACAGACTTGCAGAAGCCTTTGATGAAGCCCTCGGCATAGTGGTGGCCGGGGGTTTCGAACAGCGCGGTCTGTTCCATCGACCGCTGAATCTCCCCTAAGCGAGCGAACTCCATCGAGTCTTTGACACCTCGCCCGAGCTTATCTTGGGCCGCTATGCAACCGCCGCCCAGAATGCCGGCGAGAGCCACAGCGGAGAGGAAGGGAACTATGTTGCGCATACAGTATCGTATCTTGCAGGCAGGATAGCCCCGTCCCCTAAGTTGTAAAGAGGGAAAATGCACGTGATGTGCGTTTCTCCGTGCCGCCCCGGGGCGGGCATACTAATCGTTGCCGTTGTCGTGCCAGGAAGCTCGCCTGGAGGCCGCCACTGCGATAAACAGGACATATGACGTATCAAGGCGAAATCCATCTCCAGACGGCGGGCCACCGCCAGATGCACGATCTGACGCCCGACGTGGCGCGCGTCGTCGCCGAGTCGGGCGTGCGGCGTGGCCTGGCGCACGTGTTCAATTTGGGCAGCACCGGGGCCATCGGCACGATTGAGTTCGAGCCGGGGCTGCAGGAGGATCTGCCGGCGATGCTGGACAGGCTCCTGCCTCCCAGCCGTGAGTATGGCCACGAGCGGGCCTGGCACGACGGCAACGGCCACTCCCATTTGCAGGCCACCTTGCTTGGCCCCGAGATCACGGTGCCGGTCAAGGATGGCCGGCTTGTCCTGGGCACCTGGCAGCAGATCTTCCACCTGGAGTGCGACATCAAGCCCCGGCGGCGCACGATCGTGATCACGGTGACGGGCGATGCGTGACCGGCCCGGATAAATCGCGGGCGAGTGACCGCCACTCGCCCGCCATGCATTCACCTCTGTTGGCGTCCTTGGATGGGGTACCTGCAAGATGAACCCCGGGGCGGGGCATTGGTTGCGCACCCCTTGACGACTGTGCCGCCCGGTATCAGACTCGCGCCATGAAACGTCGTCACTTCCTTAAGACCGTAGCCTTCACCGGCACCGCCGGACTCATCCTGCCGCATACCAGGCTGTTTGGCGCCGATGCTCCCAGCAATAAGCTCAACGTGGCCCTCCTCGGCACCTGGGGCCGCGGAGAAGCCCATTTCGATGGCCTGAGCCAGGAAAACGTGGTCGCGCTCTGCGACGTGAACGAGAAGCACCTCGCCTTTGCTGCGCGGCGCTTCCCCCAAGCCAAGCAGTACGTGGATTGGCGAAAATGCCTGGACCAGAAAGACCTCGACGCGGTGGTCTGCTGCACGGCCGACCACACGCACGCGTTCGTCGCCAACTGGTGCATGAACCGCGGCAAGCACATTTACTGCGAGAAGCCCCTCGCCATCAGTGTCGAGGAGGCGCGCGTCGTCCGGGCGAACTACCTAAAGAACAAGAGCAAGCTGGCGACGCAGGTCGGCACGCAGCGGCACGCCTACGACAATTTCAACCGGGTGCGGGAATTGGTGCGCGACGGCGCCATCGGCGCGCTCACCGACGTGTGCGCCTGGGGAGACCGC
>DATKNZ010000314.1:0-6591 GCA_035541055.1 Candidatus Acidiferrum sp.
GCTGCAGTTGGAGGTGGCCCGCCAATATCCCGACATCCACCTGGCGCCGGGCTATTCGTGGAACGCAGGGAGTGCCAGCGAAAGCGACTGGCAGATCGGGGCGACGGTCGAACTTCCCTTGCTCAACCAGCATAAGGGGGCTATCGCGGAAGCCTCGGCCCGCCGCGAGGCCAGCGCCGCCCGGTTCCTCGCGCTTCAGTCAAAGGTGATGACCGACGTTGATATTGCCGTAGCCTCGTTTCGCGCCGGTCAGACCAATCTCGCAGCCCTCCAGGAGCTGGCCTCGGCCCAGGCCACGCAGCAGCGTAGTGTCCAAGAGCAGCTCGAGGCAGGGGCCGCAGATCGCTTGGAACTAATGGGCGCCGAGTTGGAAACGAGCACGGTCGAGCTAACGCGGCTCGATGCCCAGGTGAAACTGCAGCAGGCCGTCGGGGCGCTAGAGGACGCCGTTCAGCGTCCGCTGGAATTACCAGCGGCGATCTTCGATTCCAAAGCCAGCGATGCCCATCCATCCTCCCCATGAACTCTTCATCTGTTAGCCGCGTCTCGGCGGGGCGCCGCGATTATTGGATCCTCCGCCGGGCGGCAAACGGCTCCCTGACCTTCCTTGGGCTCGCGCTGGCCTTGGCCGGCTTCACAGCGCTCGTGACCGGTTGCTCGCCTTCAACGAAGGAACCCCCTGCCGAGCCTTCCGCCAAAGCCGCGGAGCCTGAATCGCGCGTCAAGCGTGGCACCAATGGCGAGGTGGTGATTACCTTGGATGCGGCGACGCAGAAAACCATGGGCCTGCAGACGATTCCGCTGGCCGCGGCCGAGCTTAAACCTGAGATGAAGGCATACGGGCGCGTGCTGGATCCCTCCCCGCTCGGCTCGCTGGTCGCCGAGTATGTCTCCGCCCAGGCGGCGAGCCAGGCTTCGCGGGCGGAGCTGAAGCGCTTGAAGACGCTGGCCGTCGAGAACAACGCTTCGGAGCGCATGCTGCAGACAGCCGAAGCCGCCGCCGCCCGCGACCAGGCCCAAATGGAAGCGGCCCGGATGCGCGTGCTCTCCGGCTGGGGGACGGTCATTGCCGATCGCCACGACCTCCCTGAACTCGTGCAGTCTTTAAGCGCCCTGCAAAGCGCGTTGGTCGAGCTCGATCTGCCGGCCGGCCAGGCGCTGCCGACGGCTCCCGCCGGAGTTCGGCTGCTGAGCCTTGCGGCCAGTCAGCCCATCCAGGCGCAGTTCCTCGGGCAGGCTCCGGTAGTTGACCCGCAATTGCAGAGCCGCGGGTACATCTGCCTCGTGGCGCCCAACACGAACCACCTTGCGCCGGGCGCCGCCGTCACTGGGTTCCTCGCGCTACCCGGTGCGCCGCAATCCGGGGTCGCCTTGCCGCGGGACGCCGTCGTCCGCTTCAACGGCGCGACCTGGGTTTACGTGCAGACCGGCGAGGATACCTTCGAGCGCCGGCAAGCCGCGCTGGACCAACCGCTCGAGCAGGGCTGGTTCGTTCGCGAAGGTCTCAAGCCTCAAGAGAAGGTAGTCACAACGGGTGCGCAGCAATTGCTTTCGGAGGAGCTAAAGAACCAACTCGAGTCGCCGTAATGCTCCAGGCCCTCGTTCGATTCTCTCTTAAGTACCGCGGCGTCATCCTGGTGCTGGCGTGCGTGGTGCTCGGCTACGGACTATACGTGGCCAGCAACGCCAAGCTCGACGTCTTCCCCAACTTCGTCCAGCCGCAGGTCGCCATCCAGACCGAGTGCCCCGGCCTGTCGCCCGAGCAGGTCGAGCTGCTCGTGACCCTTCCCATTGAGACACGTATTAACGGTCTGGGGGAGTTGGAATCCCTTCGCTCCGAATCCATCGAGGGCCTGTCGGTCATCACGGCGGTGTTTAAGGAAGGCAGCGACGTCTTCCGCGCGCGGCAAATGCTCGCGGAGACGCTCGCCGAGACCGCCGGCACCCTGCCGGCCGCGGTGAAGAGGCCGCGCATGACGCCCCTGACCTCGTCCACCATGGACCTGCTCAAGATCGGCCTTGTGACCGATAAGCTCACGCCGATGGAGCTGCGGACTTTCGCCGATTGGACGCTCAAGCCGCGGCTGCTGTCGGTCCCAGGCGTCGCCAAGTGCAGCACGTTCGGCGGCGAGGTGCGGCAACTGCAAATCCAGGTCCTGCCCGACCGCCTGCTGGCCTGCAACCTGGCCCTTTCGGACGTGCTGGCCGCCGCGCGCGTGGCCACCGGCGTCATGGGCGCCGGCTTCATCGAGAACCGCAACCAGCGCATCACCCTCCAGACCGAAGGCCAGGCGCTGACCGCGGCCATGCTGGGCGACGTGGTCGTTGCGCACACGAACGGCGTGAGTGTCCGGCTCAAGGACGTGGCGCGGGTCGTCGAGGGCGCTGAGCCGAAGGTGGGCGACACCACTATCATGGGCCGATCGGGTGTGCTGATGACGATGTCCAGCCAATACGGGGCCAATACCATGGAGGTCACCCGGGTGCTGGAGGCAGCCCTCGAAGAACTGAAGCCGGTGCTGGCCAAAGAAGGCATCACCCTCTATCCGCGCCTGCACCGGCCGGCGACGTTTATCGAGACTTCGCTGGCGAACATGCAGCATTCGCTGGCTCTGGGCGGCATCCTGGTGGCGGTCGTGCTGCTGCTCTTGCTGGGCAGCATACGGACCGCCTGCGTCTCGCTCACCGCCATCCCGCTATCGCTCCTGACCGCGGTTATTGTCATGGACTGGTGTGGCATCACGATTAACACGATTACGCTGGGGGGCCTGGCTATCGCGCTGGGCGAGGTCGTGGACGACTCGATCATTGACGTGGAGAACATCTTCCGGCGGCTGCGCGAGAACAAGGCCCTGGCGCAGCCGCGCCCTGTGTTCAGCGTGGTTCTGGGTGCCTCGCTGGAGGTGAGGCGGGCCGTGGTCTATGCCACCTTCATCGTGGCCCTGATCTTCCTGCCCGTGCTCACGTTGACTGGGCTCCAAGGCAGCTTCTTCGCGCCGCTGGCCCTGAGCTACATCCTGGCGATCATGGCTTCGCTCCTGGTCGCCCTGACCGTCACCCCGGCACTGGCGTTTTTCATCTTCCACCGGGGGGCGCGCAAGGCGGAGGAACCGCGCCTGCAGCACTGGATGAAGGGGGGCTACCGTCGGGTGCTCGGGTTCGTCGCCCGCTGGCCTCGGCTGGTCATGGCGGCGGTCGCCCTGCTGTGCATCGCCGCGGCCACTCGGCTTCCCTTTTTCGGGGGGGACTTCCTGCCGGACTTCCGCGAAGGCCACCGCGTGCTGCAGGTGACCGCCGCGCCGGGGACATCGCTGCCGGAGATGTTGCGTATGGGCGCGCTCGTGTCGGAGGCGCTGCTCGCCAACACGAACGTAGCCACCGTTGAGCAGCAGATCGGGCGCGCCGAACTGGGCGAGGACCCTTGGGGACCGGAGCGCTGCGAGTTCCACGTCGAACTGAAGCCGCTCTCGGGCGAGGAGGAGGAGAAAATGACGGACGAGATTCGCGCCATCCTGGCCAAGTTCCCCGGCATCCAGTACGACGTGGTCACCTTTCTCGGCGACCGCATCGGCGAGACGATCACCGGGGAAACCTCGCCCGTCGTGGTGAACATCTTCGGCGATGACCTGGACGTGCTGGATGCCAAGGCACAGGAAGTTAAGAAGGTTCTCGACTCAGTTCCTGGCCACGCCGACGTGAAGGCCAAGGCCACGCTGGGCTCGCCCCGCTGCGTAATCCGCCTGCGGCCGGATCGGCTCACGCAATTCGGCTTCCGACCCGTGGACGTGTTGGATGCTGTGCAGACTGCCTACCAGGGCGCCGTCGTGGCTCAGACCCACCGCGAGAACCAGACGGCTGGCGTCGCGGTGATCCTCGCCCCGGAGGACCGCCAGGATCCCGAGAGCATTGGGTCTCTCCTGCTGAGCAATGCAGCGGGCTCCCGCTTGCCGCTGCGCGAACTGGCAGACGTATTTATCACGAGTGGCCGACCTTCCGTCCTCCACGAGGGCGGGCGGCGCCGCCAAACGGTCACCTGCGGCGTAACAGGGCGGGACGTCTCGTCCTTTGTCGCTGACGCCCGGCGGGCTGTGGCCGCGAAGGTGGGTTTCCCGCCGGGCACCTACGCCGTGTTCAGCGGCGCCGCCGAGGCCAAGCAAAAGGCGCAACGGGAGCTGCTGCTCAAATCCGGCATCGCGGCGGTGGGGATCCTGCTGTTGCTGAGCGTTGTGTTCCACAACTGGCGCAACCTGCTGCTGGTGCTCGTCAACGTGCCCTTTGCGCTGGTGGGCGGCGTCCTCGCGGTCTGGTTGACCAGCGTCCTGGCGCCCGGCGAGAGTTCCCTCACTATCGGCTCGCTGGTAGGCTTCGTCACGCTCTTCGGCATCACTACGCGCAACTCCATCATGATGATCTCGCATTTCGAGCATCTCGTCACCGTGGAAGGCATGACCTGGGGAGCGGAGGCTGTGATGCGGGGAGCCTCCGAGCGGCTCATGCCGATTTTAATGACCGCGACCGTCACTGGGCTAGGGCTGCTCCCCCTGGCGCTCGGCACCGGTGAGGCGGGCCGCGAAATCGAAGGGCCCATGGCTATTGTCATTCTGGGCGGGCTGCTGACCTCGACTGCGCTGAACCTGCTGGTGCTCCCCACATTGGCGCTCAGGTACGGACGCTTCCAGCAGGCGGCGCTGGCTTAACCCCTCTGGTTGTGGCCAATTTGGTGGCATCCTGTCCCGGAGGGACATTCGAGATTAGCCCAGCGCTTTAGCGCTGGGAAGCGTGTCCGGCGCGGCCCGAGTCCCGGAGGGACGGCCGAGCGGTTTGTGCTGGCATTCGGATTCAGCCGTCCCTTCGGGACTCGACGCCCGCTCGCGCTGCTCCCAGCGCTAAAGCGCTGGGCTAATCTCGATTGTCCCTCCGGGACAGGGCCTTCGTGCCCATCCGTTGAAATTGCGACACGCCTTGGGCCCAACCCGCACCTTCGTTCAGTGCCTCACTAGGATCGAGATGTCCTGCCGCACCTTGCTGTAGTTGGCGTCCCACACGACGCCGCCATCGTCTTTGCCGTCGCTCCCTATGCTATAGACCACGTAGCTGCCACCATGGGTTTTATAGCGCAGGGGCTGCCCATCAAACGGGTCGGCGGGCAGGTTGGTGCAGCAGTAAGGCGCTGCCTGGTCGAGCCGCTCAGGTAAGGCGTTGGTGTGGGCCAGGCGGAAGCGCTCGACCGCGAGCGCGGCGGCCGCCGTGCGAACGGTAGCCACATGTTTGGCATCGCGCCCAGGCACGGCCACCAGCGCCGGGAGGAGCATCCGGGAGAAGATGCAGAGGCGGTTGGAGGGATTCGTGAGCGCCGCCACCTGGTTGCCGGCCTTCGCCCGCTCCGGGTAAGGCAGCTCCAACGCGGCGATGTGCTCCGCCATCCTCTCAGCATAGAACGAGGTGTCCTTCCGCTGGAGGCCCGTCGCCCAGAACAGTCCCATGCACACCGACCCAGCGATCCCATGCCACTGGCGGTGCCCACCTTGGCTCCGCACGGCGGTCGCCGACCCCTTGGGGTCGGTCATGACATTCAGCCCGCAGACCCGCTCGACCGCCATGGCGCGAGCCATAGCGCGGGGTCGCTCTGCCTCCAGGACAAGCTTCTGCATGGCTGCCAACTGCCCGTCGCTGAAGCGCGTCAGGCTGAGGGCCCGCTCCAGCCCTTGGAGCAGCCAAGCCCAATCGTTACATCGGACGAACTGCGAGACCACTGTGGGTTCCTCGGCCAGCGAGTCGGCGACACGTGCTGCCGCCAGGAAGGCTTGCGTCGCCCGCTCGGCGTCGCCGTCGCTCGCGTACATCAGACCTGCGGCGCTCAGCAGTGTCACCGCCTGCTTGGTCTTCGCCAGGTGAGGCAGCATCCCATCGAACCCGGCCTCCAGCCGCACGGCGTAGTGGCTACGCCCCGAAGCCGGAGCCGAGTAGATCAGCCGCAAGGCCGCGGCGTTTTCGGCCAGCTCGGCTTTCAGTGCGGCTTCCTCATCGGGGGAAAAGGCGCGGCCAATGGGCGGCAGGGCAGTGGTGATCGCGGAATTTGGTCCAGTCGCATTCGTCAACAGCGCAAACGCATTGGTATAGACTAACGCGGCATTCTCCGCGGGCGGGACGGAAGGATACCAGGCATCCAGCTCTGACATGGTCGCCGGGTAGCCGCCCTGGCGAATGGACTCCTTAATCCGGTCGCGGTAGGGAGCCAGCAGGCTCGATACCATCCAACTGCCTAGCAGCAGTGCCACCGCCAACCCCACTATCGTCAGGCGATGCCGCCGCACAGTCTCAAGCCAGCCGCTCACGGGAAAAGCCTCATTCAACGCCTCGATGCAATGGTGTTCGCCATCAATCCCGAGCGGCCCCGGCCCCGGCGCGGCAGGTCAGTTCCAGTCCCGCGGTGGGACTGCCCCTGGCACTGCAGGAACTCGCTCTTTCCCAAGCCTGCGATACCCGCCTCCCGCTTCCGCGCGGCCGCCCTGTGTGGGCCCTTGGAGTCCCCGGACAGTGCCCCGTGTGTCTCCCATGGGGCCCGGACCACATGGGAGACACACGGGGCAC
>DATKNZ010000315.1:0-7073 GCA_035541055.1 Candidatus Acidiferrum sp.
AGCTCGTCGGGGGCGGTTGCAAACCACCCGTCGCTTATGCTGTCCGCATGTTCGTCCAGGGTAACGAACATCAGGGCTGGCGCCGTCACTTGCATGAGCTTCAAGTTCACTGGGTACTTGGAAGAGCCGGTGAAGCTGCGGGTTGGATTCCCGACAAAGCAATTCATCGAGATAGAGCGCACGCGAGGCTTTGTCAGGTCTTTTGCCCAGGCGGAGCGGTCACCGGGGCATTTGAACACGGCGGGATTCTTGCCGACGTAGGAGCCCAGGTACGCCCCGTAAGGGTAGAGGCTGTGGTTGACGAGCATCGCAGTATTGGTGTTATCGGCGGTCGTGGTGAAGTCGAGCATGCCTGAAACCCAACTGGGGTGTAGCGGATCCTTGCCGGCCAGCGCCCCATCGCTGTTGGGGGCCAGCACGCCGTTGTTATCGCTCGCGTACATGGTCCAGCCCAGGGCGATTTGCCTGGCGTTATCCATGCACTGAAACGCGGGGCTGGTGGTCCGCGTCTTAGCCAGAGCGGGGACCAACAGCGCCGCTCCGGTGACGACCACTGCTATGACAACCAGCAATTCGAGTAGGGTAAACGCACTCTCAGCTCTGGTGCGCCTGTTCGTGATGGGTAATGCTTTCATAAGCGGGGTTCCTAATACGCTGATACGCGGTAGAACCTTGGCCCTGGTCCGGGCGAAGCGTCGTGGAGCCAGGCCTGGTTGCCCAGGATCGTGATGTTGCCGTGGAGGGACTGCCATTGGGCATCGAGCAAGCCGTTCTTGTATTGCACGCTGTAGGTCCTCCCCGGCACGACCGGCCAAGTGAGCCACGCGCCGGGTCCGGAAGGCGTTCCGGGCATCACGTTGGCCGAAAATACGGGTATGGAGCCCGCGGCGTAAAGGCTGTAGGCCAGCACGTCGCTGCCCTGATTGAAATCCTGGGCGATGATGTCTGAGGCCCAGCTCTGGAAGAAGAGAGTCTGAGCGTCTGAGCTGAATACCGGCACCAGTGAGCCGCCGCTGGCGGCCCACGGCCCGAGCAGGCTGGCGCTCAGGAGGATCGTGGCGCTGGTCTGGCGGTCATACACGTAGATGGACGCCACGCCGTTGGTGCCGCCCGGAACAAGGTCAGTCGCTGCGCTGCGGTAGGCGACAAACCGCCCGTCGCTGCTAATGTCGGGCGAATCGCTCGAACCATAGCCCGCGCCGCCAGTGGCGTAGTCCCGGCTGACAAGCAGGTTGGTTCTGACCTGCAAGTCATACAGGTACACCTGGTTTGTGCCGCTGAGCGGCGCAGTGTAAACCACGAACCGCGAATCGGCAGTGAAGCGCCAGCCGGCGAACCCCGCCGATAGCGCGGCGCCCACTGTCCAGGACGAGTTCAGCGCTCGATCCACTGCATACAATTGGCCTGACATCACATACAAGAGTCGGTTCCCGTCCGGGCTGATGCCGATCCCGCTCGTGGAGTAGGTGGTGGTCTTCGTATAGACCGTTGTGGCGGTTTGGGTGTCCCACAGATAGGCGTTGGCGCTGAGCCCGCTGAAGGCGATGTAACGCCCGCCGGCGGCTACGGCGGCGGCCCCGGCGCCGGTGGTCGTGAGCGCATAGGTCTTGGCCGACTGCACATCGCGCACGAACAGGTTGTCGCCGCCGCTGAAGGAGCCTGAGGCCAGGTTTGTCGCTTTGCTGCGGAAGACGATGTAACGGCCATTCGGGCTGATCATCGGCGAGTAGGAATCGGCATTGCCCTGGCCGGCGCCAGAGGTGTTAACACTAATCAGAGCGGTGGTGCCGGCTTGCAGGTCGCGCAAAAAGACGTCCATGGCTTTGTTGGTGTCGCCGGCCACCAGGTTATCCGCGGTGCTGTCGAAGGCGACGTAGCGCCCATCCGCGCTGATCGCCGGGTCCGTCGAGGGGCCGTCACCGGTCGTCGCGCCATTGGCTGCCACGCTGACCAGGAGGTTGGTGCCATTGAGCAGGTCGCGCACAAACACGTCTCGGCAGGCATTGGTGTCGTTGTGCACCAGGTTGTCGGCATCGCTTACGAAGGCGATGCGGGTTCCGTTGCTGCTCACCGAGAGCATGAACAGCAGGCTCGAGCCGTTGGGGCTGAGCGAGGGCAAGGACGCATCCCGGGCGGAGATCAGTTCTGACGTGCCCGCCACGGTGTCCCGCAGGAACACATCGTAGTCGCGGTTCCGGTCATTCGGCACGATGCCGGCGTCGGGGCACTCGAAGGCAACGTAGCGGCCATCCGCGCTCAGGCGCGGGGCCGTGGCGGAGCTGATGGATGACCCGACGCCATTGGTGTCGGCGTCCAGCAGGGTGGTCGTACCCGCCTGTGTATCGCGGAGGTAAAGGTGGTAACCGCCGGCCAGCAGGTTCGTCGTGAGACCAGTGGCGCTGCTCAGGAAGGCGACGAACTGTCCGCTCGGGTTCAGCGTCGGCCAGTCGCAAATCGAGCCTGAGGGCACGGCGCCGCTGGAGTTCGCGCTGGCCAGAGTGGCGGCGCCCGTCTGGCCGTCCCATACCTCGATGCAGGTGGTTGCGCCCGAGGTGCCGTTGGTATTGGCGATGAAGGCCACGAAGCGTCCGTCCGGCGTGATGTCCAGGCAGTGCGCGTCTTCGTAGGGGCTTCCGTTGGCCACGCTGGCATTGGTATGAACGACGTCCGTATGGCCGGTTTGCACATTGTAGCGCAAGGCGAGGCCTGCCGCCGCGCCGCTCGACACGGGTGTGGGCCTGGCCTCGAACGCCACGTATTGTCCGTCATCGCTTATGGCATGGCTGAAGCAGACGCCACTCGTTGCGCCCATGACCGATTGGAGAGCTGTGCGCGCGTAGGTGCTGACCCATACGGTGGTTTCTCCCGCCAGGTCGCGGACGTAGATGTCCCCCACCGTCTGCACGCCGGCAACGAGGTTGCTCGCCGTGCTGTAGAACGCGACGAAGCGCCCATCGGGGGTGATGTCCGGCAGTTCGGAGCTGCTCGTGAAGATGCCGGAGTTGGCGGGCGGCGAGACGGCGGTCGCGCCGAGGCTGGCGAGGGTCGTCGTCTTTGCCTGCAGGTCTCTGACAAACACGTCGGCGATGCCATTCGTATCGCCGGGCACCAGGTTGCTGGCCTCGCTCACGAAGGCCACAAACCGCCCGTCCGGCGTCATGACGGAGCTGCGGCACACCCCGTTGGCGCTTCCGCCGTTGGTGCCGACACTGACCAGGGTGGTGGTGCCGGCGACCAGGTCGCGGACGAAGATGTCGGTCAGCCCGTTCGTGTCGCCGGGCACAAGGTCGCTGGCGCTGCTCTCGAAAAGCGCGTAGCGCCCATTGGTGGAAAGCGTCGAAGGCCAGGAATCCCCATTTCCGCCACCCGTCCCGTTGAGATTGGCGCTGACGAGCGTGGTGGTGCCGGCGGTGCGGTCGCGCAGGAACACGTTCATCCGCGCCGGAGAGAGCAGCGGGAGCGCGTTGGTGCCGTTGAGCGCCAAATTATTGGCCGTGCTGGCGAACAGCACGTAGCGGCCATCCGGGCTAAGGATCGGCGCCCACGAGTCGCCGCCTCCCCCGGGCGGCGGGCCCTGGGACGGGTCCACTGTCGAGATCAGTTGAAGGGTTCCGCCGATGGCCTGGCAGGCGCAGGCCGCCACCAGCGCCAGCAGCGCCACGTGTCGGCGCCTCGCCTCGGGAATTCGCCTCCATGCTCCGGTTCTCTGGATTGCAATTGTTTTCATAGGTCGCCTTTCTCCGTATTCGTGGCACTCATCCGTTCATGAGGGGGGTATAGGATTTCTGTATGACTTTGTCTATCGCCTAAAGGTGTCAAATGCTGAAAGGGAAGCTCTGGATCCGGTGTAAGCGAAACCCTTACGTGTTGCGTGTTGCGTGAACACGGAACACGCAACACCGAGCACGGCTCGCGGTCCGTCGGCGCTGCACGACACGGCGTTGACATAGCCAACATGCAGCCCGCAGTATCCTTCGGTGCGGTTTCCTTTACGGTAGCTCTATGTCCCTCGCCAATCTGCGACGAGAATACAACCTGATGGGCTTGCACCGCGCGGACCTCGAGGCCGATCCCATCCGCCAGTTCAAGCGCTGGTTCGAGCAGGCTGAAGGTGCGCGCGCCAGCGGGCGGGTGCGGAAGTTTTTCGTGCGCCTCTACAAGCGCCTGCTGGTGATGGGCGGCGCGGAAATGCTGGACCTGAATGCCATGACCCTGGCGACCACGGACAAGCAGGGCCGCCCCTCGGCGCGCGTCGTCCTGCTCAAAGGGGTGGACGACCGCGGGTTCGTGTTCTACACGAACTATAACAGCCGCAAAGCGCGGGAGTTGACGCAGAACCCCCACGCGGCGCTGGTCTTTTACTGGTCCGACCAGGAGCGGCAGGTCTGTGTCGGCGGCGAGGTCAGCAAGGTCAGCGCGGCGGAGTCGGACGCGTATTGGAGCACCCGGCCACGGGGCAGCAATCTCGGGTCGCTGACCTCAAACCAGAGTGCAGTCGTTTCGGACCGAGCAGCGCTGGAGGCACGGCACAAGCAGTTGGAGGCCCAATTCCTGGGCAAGGACGTTCCGCGGCCCGACTTCTGGGGCGGCTATCTGCTCCGCCCGGCCTGGATCGAGTTTTGGCAAGGGCGCCCGAACCGCCTCCACGATCGGTTCCGCTATACGCGCCAACCCGATAACACCTGGCTCATTGAGCGGCTTTCGCCGTAAAGCCAATCGCAGCGTCCCGCTAACGCCGAACGATTCGCCGCAATTACGCCTTGATTTCTTATCAATCGGGGGCGAGCTTAAAGACGGCAGGGTCAACGGCGGTCGGCCGTGATAGACACGGCGCGAGCCGTTTGCCTCACCGCAACCATGACGGGGAACATTGGATTGGAAGCGCAGCCGAACGCGAAATCGGCTTGGTCAGTGGTGGTGATTTACGACGATGCGGCGGGGCGCGAGCGGGCAGTGGACTTCTGCGATCAATTGGTAAAGCGGTTTTGGGCACGGTTCGAGTTCGAGGTGAGTTGGTGGTCATTCGGTCTCCTTCAGAAGCAAGCATCAGTCGCTATGGACGCAGCGCAAAAAGCGGCACGAGCGGATTTGGTTGTCCTATCTTCGGCAACGCAGGAGGACTTGCCTGTCGGCATTAAGACGTGGATCGAGTCCTGGCTGGCCTGCCGCGACGAGCGCGAGGGCATCCTTGCCGGTCTGCTCGGCGCCGGGGTTGGTTGTGCCCTGGAAGTGCCGCAGCAGTTGTACCTCCGGCAAGTGGCGCACCGCGCTGGAATGGATTACCTGACGCAGGTTCCGCAGAGCATCTCGCGCTGCCTGGCCGAGTCGGCGGAAGCCTACAACGTGCGGGCTGCGCAGGTCACCCGTGTGCTGGATGAGATTCTGCACCAGTCGCCCCCGGCGCCGCTGATGAACTGAGCGGGGCTGACAGCAAGCCGACTTGGTCAGATCAATGGGGGCATCAACAGCCAGGGACCGATACTGGGCATTTCGTATTTCTTCTAGCCGTCGGGCTGTCCCGCGAGGGCTTGTAAGTCAAGGCGTCAGCGGCTAGGCTGTTTCCCGCATGCCGCAGATTCGAGAGAGCCGCTTCGGCGTTAGACTGCCGCGGTTTGGTGGCCGGTAGCGCGGCAACACGTCGAGCCTCTCAGTCATCCGATGCACTCCGCTCCACGCGAATTCCTGGCCATCGGCATCTTCTCCCTGACCTACCTGCTGCTCAGCGGACGGCAGTGGAAGGTCCTGCCACTGAACCGTCCAGCCGCGGCGCTGCTGGGCGCCGTGTTGATGGTGGCCTGCCGGGTGATGACTCCGCAAGAGGCCTACCGGGCGGTGGATTACGACACGCTCGTGCTGCTGCTCGGGATGATGCTGATCTCCGCCTACCTTTTCCTAGCCGGGTTCTTCGATTGGGCGGCGGACGCCATCCTGCGCCACGCGGGAACACCCAAGGCGCTGCTCCTGTACCTGGTAGTCACGTCGGGGGCTCTTTCCGCGCTGCTGGTCAATGATACGGTGTGCCTGATGCTTACGCCGCTGGTCGTAGCGGTGATGGTGCGCGGCGGCCTGCCGCTCCCGCCCTACCTGCTGGCGCTGGCCATGAGCGCCAACGTCGGCAGTGTCGCCACGCTCGTGGGCAATCCGCAGAATATGATCATCGGCCACCTGTCGCGCATCCCGTTTCTCAGGTTCTCGGCCTCGCTGCTGCCGGTCGCCGTTACCGGCCTGGCGGTCGAATACGCGGTGCTGCGCTTTGGTTTTCGCAAAGTGCTTGCGGGCGCGGCCATCCGGCGCCCGGACACACCGCCTCGCCCGCTGAACCGACCGCTGCTCGTAATCGCCGCTTCGTCCCTCGCGCTCGTGTTCGCGGGCTTTCTGGCCGGGCTGAACTTATCCTGGACAGCCCTGGCCGGTGGAGTGCTGGTGATGGTGCTCGCCCGCCGCGACACGCACGAGGTGCTCAAGATAGTGGACTGGCATCTGCTCATGTTCTTCGCCGCGCTTTTCATCGTCGTCGAGGGCCTCAATGGTACCGGGCTGCCCGACCAGGTGTATCAGCACATCCACGGCCTGTTCGGCGCCTCCGCGGCCAGCCAGGCGTGGAACTTAGCCTGGGTCTCGGTGGTCGGCTCGAATGTGTTCTCGAACGTCCCCTTCGTGCTCGTGGCTGGCAAGTGGGTTGGCAATTTCGTGCAGCCCGATTTGATGTGGAAAGTGATGGCCCTGGCAACTACGCTGGCGGGCAACCTGACCATTCTCGGCTCCGTCGCCAACATCATCGTGCTCGAATCCGCCCGCCAACACGTCCAGTTCGGCTTCTGGGATTACGCACGCTACGGCATACCGGTGACGATCCTGACGACGGTCGTCGGGATGATTCTCCTGCTCCTGATTGGCCAGGCTTAGCCGTAACGATGCAGTTGGTGAAGGGGAGCGCACGCGCCGCCGCGTGCGGTTTTCCGCGCCCCCGCGGAAAACAGGCAGGGCTTACGCGGCTAACCGTTTAGTGACCGATGCCAGCCCGGCTCCGGCCGGCGAGGGCGCCGGCCGGGACACGCGAGGGCGCGTGTGCT
>DATKNZ010000316.1:0-19767 GCA_035541055.1 Candidatus Acidiferrum sp.
AACGCGAGCGAGGACAGCGCGAATACGCCGGCGAAGAGGCTGAAGATCGGCATGAGCTTGCCAATCCCCGCCGTCTCGCCCAGGTCGCGCGTATGCAGTCGCTCGTAGATAATGCCGACGACGATGAACAGCGCCCCCGTCGTGACGCCGTGGTTGATCATAACCAGCACCGCGCCCTGGATGCCTAGTTGGTTCAGGGCGAATATGCCCAGCGTGGCAAAGCCCATGTGCGCCACGCTCGAATAGGCCACGAGCTTCTTCAGGTCCGTCTGTGCCAGGGCGGTCAGCCCGCCGTAGATAATCGCGACCACCGACAGGCCAAGGACATAGGGGGTGAAGAAATGCGTCGCGTCCGGCGTGATCGGCAGCGAGAAGCGCAGGAAGCCGTACGTGCCCATCTTCAGCAGCACGCTGGCGAGCAGCACGCTGCCCGCGGTGGGCGCTTCCACGTGCGCGGCCGGCAGCCATGTGTGGAAGGGGAACATCGGCACCTTGATCGCAAATGAGATGAAGAAAGCCAGGAAGACCCAGTATTGGAAACCCAGCGGAAGGGTGTGGCCCGCCGCCATCATTTCGGGGATGCTGAAGCTGCCCACCTGGTAACGGAGGGCAATGATCGCCACCAGCAGGAAGATCGAGCCGGCCATCGTGTAGATGAAGAACTTGAGTGCGGCGTAAACCTTCCGCGGTCCGCCCCAGATGCCGATCAGCAAAGCCATGGGGATGAGCATCGCCTCCCAGAAGATGAAGAAGAGCACGAAGTCCAGCGCGCAGAACACGCCCACCATGGCCGTCTCCATGATCAGCAGGCAGATCATGAATTCCTTGATGCGGGTCTTGATATAGCGCCAGGAGGCCAGCACGCAGAGCGGCATGATCAGCGTCGTCAGCAGCACCAGCAGCAGGCTGATGCCGTCGATGCCCACGGCGTAGTCAACATTGAGGGCCAGGATCCAATGCGAAAGCTCCGTCTTCTGGAAACCGGCTCGGCTGGGGTCGAATTGCCACCAGAGCTGCAAAGAGAAGATCGCCGCCACCGAGGTGAAGGCCAGAGTCCACCAGCGCAGCAGGGTCTCGCTGCGGATGCACGCGGCGATGGCCGCGGCAATGAGCGGGCTGAAAATCAGGACGCTCAGCAAGGGGAGACCTTCGTTGGCGGGAGAAAGACTCATGGCTGGGGCGCGCCTTCTCCCGTTTGGAGTTCAGCCTTTAGGCTGTCTGCAGCCGACGCCACGCTAAAGCGTGAACTCCAAACCCGCCCTGCCGCATCGGGATCGGTCCTTAACGCCGCAGGCTGAGTAACCTGAACCCCGGGCGGTTGCAGGCTCGCCGGCAGCGAGGCCAAGGACAACCTGGTAAAGAGCAGGTAGGCAACGATCAGCGCCGCCGCGACGGCGAACGCAAACGCCAGGTTCTGCTGCATCTGACCCCGCTGCACCAGGCGCAGCCGCCGGCCAACGGCCCGGAAACTCTCGGCGAAACCGTCCACCGCGCCATCAATCACGTAATTATCAAAGAGCCCGGACACTTTTGCCGTGAACATCAGCGGAATCAGCCCCGCATAGCGATACACCTCGCCCACGAACGCATCCACCGTCTGCACCGGATAACGGGCGATCCAGTAGAACGCGCGCCCGCCCATGCGGTAGAACCAATCCATGTCCAGACTGATGGTCGGCTCCGGCACGAGCTTCTTGATCAGCAGGAAGAAGCCAAGGCCGGTGAAGAGCAGGATCTGCAGCGTCTCGAAGACGTGGTAAGCGGTGTAAGGATGATACTCGGCGGCCACCTCAGGGTGCGGCAGCATCTTGTAGAGGTAAGGCGTGTAGCAGCCGATGAAGATGCAAAGGAACGATGCGATCCCCATGGCCCACTTCATGTTCCAGGGCGGCTCGGCTGCGCGGTCCCAGGTGGCCTGCTTCGGCTTGTTCTTCCCGAACCAGATGAAGTAGGGGACCTTTAACCCCGTGTGCAGGAACGTTCCCGCCGACGCCAGCAGCAGGAGGAAGCCCACCCAGTTCTTTCCTTCCTCGAACCCTGCACTGACGATCATGGACTTGCTCACAAACCCGCTGAAGAGCGGGAACGCGGAGATGGACAGGCCGCCAATGAGCGTGAATACAAACGTCCACGGCATCTTCTTCCACAGCCCGCCCAGCTCGGTGAACTTGCTCTCGCCGGTCATGTGCAGCACCGCGCCGCAGCCCATGAAGAGCAGGCCCTTGTAAAGGATGTGCGCAAAGGCATGGGCGCACGCGCCATTGATGGCCATGGCCGTGCCCAGCCCGACGCCGGCCACCATGTAGCCGACCTGGCTGATGATGTGGTAAGCCAGCAGGCGGCGGCAGTCGTTCTCCAGCACGGCATACACGACGCCATAGAGGGCCATGATCACCCCCAAGGGCACGAGGATCTCCATTCCCGCCAGCCCGCGGCAGAGCGCATAGACGGCGGTCTTGGTCGTGAAGGCACACATGAAGACCGAGCCGTTGAAAGTGGCCTCGCCGTAAGCGTCCGGCAGCCAGGCATGCAGCGGCGGCACCGCGGCGTTCAGGATGAACCCGACCATGATCAGGTAGATGGCGACCGTGGGCTGGTGCACATCCAGTTGGTTGAAGGCCCAACTGCCGACGGTATTGCAGTGCAAGACCATGCCGGCCAACAGCGCCAGCCCGCCGAACACGTGCACCAGGAGGTAGCGGTACCCCGCGAACAGCGACTCGCGCCGCCCTCGGAACCAGATCAGGAACACTGAGGAGAAGGCCATCAGCTCCCAGAACAGGAATAGCGTGATGAAGTCGCCCGCGTAAATGCACCCCAGGGAGCCTGCGACGTAAATCCAGGCGGCTATATGCTCCGCCCGCCTCTTCACATGCAGCCCGTAGAGTGTGCCGAGGATGCACATCAGGCTCATGATGTGCCCGAATACCGAACTAAGCCGGTCAACGCGGCCAAAGACCAGCGTCCAGGAGGCGACATGAACAGCCCCAAACTCGCCCTGGGCCTGGCTCATCATGAGGACGCGTCCAAAAACCAGCAGCGGGATGAGCACGAGCCAGGCCTTGCGGAGCCGCTCAGGCACCAGCATCAGCAGGAGCGCCCCGCAGATCAGGATCAGTGAAGGATGCAGCCAGAAACTAGTCATGGTGCTCCGTCACGGGGTGGCCGTGGTTGGATGCCGCAGACGCATTGTCCACGGCGTTCGTCTCGTAGTAGTCCTCGCGGACCATGATGCCCGCATGCCCGAACCACTTGGAAACGATGATGATCCCCACGCAGGCCACGAAGCCAAACACTGCCCAGAAGCCCGGCCAGTGCTCGATACTCGTATGCGCGTGCTCCTTGTCCACGATCGCCGGTATGGCATCCAGGAGCACCACGAGGCCCAGCACCACGTAACACCCGAGCACCACGGCCTTGAGGCGGGTGCGCAGGAACTCGATGAGCTTAACGAGTTTCATTACAAGACGGCGCGGACAAAGCTCAGGAAGAACCCCGGGTAGAGCCCGATCACCACGGAAATCACAGCCGTGATGGCCAGCGGCACCACCATCAGGGGGTGGGCCTCGGCATACTTGTGGTCCGCGTCCGCCGCCGGGCGCTGGCCAAAGAAGCCCTGGTAAACGACCGGGGCGAAGTAGGCGGCGTTGAGCAGCGTGCTCACCAGGAGCACGGCAATGATGCCGATCGAGCGGGCATCCCACGCGCCGTTGAGCAGATACCATTTGGTCACGAACCCGGCCACGGGCGGCGCGCCGATCATGCTGAGCGACGCCAGCGCAAAGGCGCCGAACGTAAAGGGCATCACCCGCCCCAAGCCGCTCATCTCCGAGATGTTTTTCTTGTGCGTGGCCACATAGATCGCCCCCGCGCAGAAGAACAGTGTGATCTTGGAAAAGGCGTGATTGGCGATGTGAATCAACCCCCCCTCGATGCCCGCGTCGCTCAGCAGGGCCACGCCCAGGATGATGTAGGACAACTGGCTGACGGTGGAATACGCCAACCGCGCCTTCAGGTTGTCCTTGCTCAGCGCCACGATCGAGCCGACCACGATGGTAATCGAGACGAAGTAGGCCGTCGGCAGACCGAGGTTCAGGTCGTGCATCGTGTTCGTGCCGAACACATACAGCATCACGCGGACAGTGGAGAACACGCCGACCTTGACCACCGCGACAGCGTGCAGCAAGGCGCTGACGGGGGTCGGGGCGACCATGGCGCTGGGCAGCCAATGATGCAGCGGCATGACCCCGTTCTTGGCAAACCCCAGAATGCAGCAGACGTACAGCGCGATGATGAGGCCGTGATGGACATTGGCCGGGATGATGCCGGTGCGGATGTTGTCCGCAAAATCCAGGGTCCCCGAGAGCACGTAGATCAGCACCATGGCCGGGAGGATCAGGCCCTTGGCCGCGCCGGTCAGGTAGGTGAGGTACTTCTGCCCGCTGGCGTAGCTCTCCTCGTCCTGGTGATGCGCCACCAGCGGGTAAGTGCAAATGCTGACGATCTCGTAGAAGAGATACAGCGTCAGCAGGTTGTCCGAGAACGCGCAGCCAATGGCGCCGAATAGGGCCAGAGCGAAGCAGGTGTTGAAGCGCGTCTGCTCATGCTCGTTCAGCCCCCGCATATAGCCGGCTGAGTAGAAGACGGTGACCACCCACAGGAACGAGGCCGCAACCGCGAACACCATGGACAGCGCATCCGCGCGCAGCGAGATCGTCAGCGGGCTCCTTCCATCCCAGCCTGGTAGCAACTGGAAGATCGTGTAGTGGAGCTTGGTCCCCGCGTGCACGGCGGGAATCAGCGACGCGGTAATTCCGAACAGCGTGGCGGCAGCAACAAAGGAGCAGCCCTCGCGCACATTAGGCCGCCTGCCCATGGCCATGACCAGCCCGGCGCCCACCAGCGGCGCCAGGACGGCAAGGAGTAGTCGAATATCTTCCATGGGCTAGCCGTTCAGTTCCGAAAGCTCCTTCGTCTTCACGGAGCGGTAATTACGATATACGGCGATGATGATGCTGAGCGCGATGGCGATTTCCGCCGCCGCGAGGCCCATGATGAACAACACGAATATCTGGCCCACCGCCGGGTCGGGTGCCTTGAAGCGGTTGAAGGCCATGAGGTTGAGCGACGCGCCGGCGAAGATCAGCTCGCCGGAAATCAACATCCCAATGAGCGTGCGTCGGCGCAGCAGACCGAACACGCCGATCGCCAGCAGCAAGGCCGCAATCGTGAAATACAGCTCGGGGCGGTCGTTTACAGGCACGGGCGTCATACTTTTGCGAGCGGGGCCGCCGCCGGCTCGGGGGCCACAGGCTCCGTCGCGGCTAGATCACGAACCTGCCGGCGCTCCGGCACAGCGCCTTCTGTTAGAAGCTCAGGCTTGTCCCTGCCGGTGCGGGCGATGGCGAGCGCGCCAATAATGGCGACCAGCAAGGCGACGGAGATGAGCTCAAACGCCAAGCTGTAGGTCGTGAGCAGCGCCTTGCCGATGACTGCCACCGAGCCGTCGTTGACCCGCGCCACGGGAGCGCTCCAGTCGTGCTGCGCGCCGAGCTGCCAGAGGCCCCAGAAAATCGCCGCGCAGATCACCAATGCCACGCCGCCCCACAGGATGGTCGCCGCACGCCTGTCCCCGCGCACCGGCTCATCCGGTTCGGCCAACATGACGGCAAACACGATCGTCACGCACACCGCTCCGACGTAGATGAGAATCTCCATCAGCGCCAGGAACGGGCTGTGCAGGAAGTAGTAGAGTCCAGCCAGCCCAACGCAGCAGATGGCCAGGCCACAAACGCTCCGGATGATGCGCGCCGTGAGCGCGGCGATCAGCGCCCCCGCAACGGTCGTCGCGCCGCACAGCAGGCATAGGCCGCCGACGATCATCTGGGAAGCGGGGAAGGACATTCGTTAGAGCGTTTAAGCGGGTGGAGCGTGGGGGCGTTAAGCAGGGGATGCCGGGGCGGGTGGCGGGGCGTTCGGGGCGGCCGGTTGCGGCGGAGTGGGCGCTGGGGGCGCAGGAGCGACCGCGGCAGCAGCAGTACCTGCCATAGGCGCAGGCGAGGACACCGGCGCTACTTTGCCGTCGGCGCGCTCGGCCTGGAGGGTCTCACTCTCCAGCCGCTTGAAGAGGTCCATGACGTAGTCTTCCTTGTTCGTGCTGGCGAGGTTGAACTCGCGCGAGAACCGGATCGCACCATCCCGGCAGGCCTCGACGCACGAGCCGCACAGGCTGCACTTCGTGAAATCAAGCCGATAATAGGTCACCGTCTTGCGCCTGGCCCCCTCCGGCTTGATGCCTTCCACCGTGATGCAGTCGCTCGGGCAGGCCTTCTCGCAGAGCTTACAGACAAAACACTTGGCGATGCCCGTTGCCGGGTCCCGCACCAGCTCGATATGCCCGCGAAACCGCTTGGGTATCTTGAGCGACTCGTGCGGGTATTGCACTGTGACGGTCGGCTTGAAGAACTGCCCCAGCGTGATCCGCATGCCGGTCACCAGGCTATTGAAGCCGGTAAAGAACTCTTTCAGTGCGTTCTTCATGCGCGGAGCAGCTTCATCATCGCGCTGGAGAGAACCAGCGTGAAGAGCGAGACCGGGATCAGGATCTTCCAGGAAAGGTTGAGCAGGCCGTAAAACTGCGTGCGGGGAAACGTCCAGCGAATCCACACCACCGTGAACACGAGGATATACATCTTGATCAGGAACCAGACTACGCCAGGCAGGATCCAGAGCGGGCTTTGCCATCCGCCCAGGAACAGCGCCGTGCCCAGCGCGCAGCCCAGCAGGATGTTCGCGTACTCGGCCATGAAGAAGACGCCAAAGCCCATGCCCGCGTATTCGGTGTAGGCCCCGGCCACCAACTCGCTCTCGGCCTCTGCCATGTCGAACGGCGCGCGGTTGGTCTCCGCCAGCATGCAGGTGAAGAAAATGAGGAACGTGACGGGCATCAGCGGGTTAATCCAGACGCGGAAGACGTTCCAGTTCCAGAACGCGCCTGCCTGCTGTTGCACGATCTCGTTCAGGTTCATGGTGCCGCTGATCATGATCATGGTGGTGACCACCAGCAGCATGGGGATTTCGTAGGCGACATTCTGCGAGACCACCCGGGCGGCGGAAATGATGGCGTATTTGTTCCGCGAGGACCAACCGCCCAGCATGATGGCCATGACGTTGATTGAGCCGAAGGCGAAGATCATGAGCAGCCCGACGTTGATGTTGGCGGCGGCGAGGTGCGGGCCGAATGGAATCACGGCCAGGCTCATCAGCGCCGGCGACATCATCAGCAGCGGAGCGACGCGGAACAGGGTGCTATCGGCCCCGGCGGGCACGATCAATTGCTTGCTCATCAGCTTGGCCGCGTCGGCGATGGGCTGAAGCAGCCCGGCAGGCCCGACTTCCGTGGGGCCCGGACGGCGCTGGAATCGCCCCGCGCCCTTGCGCTCGACCCAGACCAGGTAAGCGGCGTTCAGGCCCACAAAGGCCAGCATGCATACCAGGAAGAGCAGCAGCCGCCAGGGCTCGGTATAGGGGACCTGCTTCGCAAACTCCCAGGCGCTGGAAAGGAAATGGGTCATGCCGGAGGCAGCTTAGAAAGGAGCGCGGACATTCTTTGTCCGCAGCGGGCGCGACGCCACGCACTGGCGGACAGGAATGTCCGCGCTCCTGACGAAAACTGCTTGCCCGCGCTCAATCATTGTCCGGCCAACGATTCCGCGTGCAAGAAACGCCTGCCTTAGGGGCAAATAAATGCATTTGCAGACAGGATAAGACCGGCTTGCGCCCGCACTCCACGGGGATTGGCATTTGCTGCGCATTATTTGCTTAGTCGCCGGGTCAGCGATCAATGTCCGGTATCACCAGGTCCAGGCTGCCCATGAGCGCCAGCGCGTCGGGCAGCAGCATCCCCTGGCTGGCTTCCTCGAACAGGCTGAGGTTCGACAGCGAAGGCGTGCGCAGCTTCACCCGGTAGGGGATCTCCTTGCCGTCGCTCACGATACGCACCATGAACCGGCCCCGGGCGGCCTCCGTGGCGTAGCAGTAATCGCCCGCGGGCAGCTTGAGCACGCGTGGGACCTTCTCCGCCATGACCGGGCCGGCGGGCAGCTTGTCCAAGGCCTGCTCGATGATCCGCAGGCTTTGAGCCATCTCCTCCATGCGCACCAGGTAGCGCGCCATGGAATCGCCTTCCTCAAACGTTGGGATGAGGAAATCGAACTCGGGATATGCCGAGTAAGCCTCGCCCCTCCGAACGTCATACGGCACGCCTGAGCCGCGGACCACTGGGCCGGTCGCCCCATACTTGCGGCACATCTCCTTGCTGATGGGGCCGATGTTCACCAGCCGCTTTTGCAGGATGATGTTATCGGTCACCAGGCTCTTATACATCTTCAGCCGCGGCCGCATCTGCGCCACGAACTCCCGGGTGCCCTTGATGAAGTCGTCGTCCACGTCGTTGTAGAGCCCGCCGATGCGGAAATAGCTGTAGGTGAGCCGCGAGCCGGTAATGCCTTCCAGCAAATCGAGAACCTTCTCCCGATCATCGAAGGCGTAGAGGAGAGGTGTGAACCCACCGAGGTCCAGCAGGAATGCCCCCCACCAGACCAGGTGGCTGGAGATGCGGTTCAACTCCGACGTGATGACGCGGATATACTCCGCCCGCGGCGGCACCTGGAGCTTCAGCGCGCGCTCCACGGCGCCGACGAAGCCGTGCGTGTAGGTCATCGCCGACAGGTAATCAATGCGGCTGGTGTTGGGCAGGAACTGCGCGTAAGTGCGGTTCTCGCCCATCTTCTCCTGCATCCGATGGATATACCCGCAGACCGGCTCGGCGCGGACGATGTACTCGCCGTCCATCGTGATTTTCACGCGCAGCACGCCGTGCGTCGCAGGGTGCTGCGGGCCAAGATTAATGACAAACGTCTCTTTGGGCGCCTCGGCGCGGACAGCGGTCTTTTCGACGATCACGAGGTGAAATCCTTCCTCAACGGGTGGTAGGTGGCGTCTTCGGGCAGCAGGAACGGCCTCAGGTCCGGATGCCCCGTGAAGTGGATGCCGAAGAAATCATGCGTCTCGCGCTCATGCCAGTTGGCGCCCGGAAAGACGCGGTGGATGGAGGCAATCTCAGGATTGTCTCGCGGAATGCGGGTGCGCACCACCACGCGCAGGGCCTTGGCCATGTGGAAGAAATCGTAAACCACCTCCATCTGCCCCTGGGCCAGCCAATCCACCCCGGTGATCGTGTCCAGCGCCAGCCCTTCCTTGTCGAGTAGCGACGCCACAGCCACGACTTGGTCGGGCACTATCGTCGCGTCCAGGTGATAGCCTTTGGCGGCGTAATCCACCGGCTGGAAGGCGATCGGCAGATGGGCCAGCGGATTAGATAGCGCCGTGATGGCGGGAGCACCAGGAACGGGGACGGGCTCCATAGCTCAGTTGAAGACGAGGATGGAGAATGGAGGATAGAGGATGGATTGCTCACGCCATCCTCTATCCTCAATCCTCCATCTTCGCGTGCCGCTACGGTATCTGTGTCTATCTGTGCTCATCTGTGGTTCTGCCTCAGTCTGGCTTCACCACGGGCCAGCGCCGCTTGCCTGTGAGCTTCTCTTCCAGCTTCAGCAAGCCCTCGATCAACGCCTCGGGCCGGGGCGGACAGCCGGGAATGAACACATCCACCGGGAACAGCTTATCCACGCCTTCCACCACGGCGTATTGGCCGGGAAAGACGAACGGCCCGCCGGAAATGGCGCAGTTGCCCATGGCGATGACCCATTTGGGCTCGGGCATCTGGTCGTAGAGCGTCTTCACGGCCGAGGCCATCTTCTTATTAATGGTGCCCGCGACGATCATCACGTCCGCCTGGCGGGGCGAGGGGCGGAAGACCTCGGCACCGAAGCGGGCCAGGTCGAACCGCGAGGCCCCGGCGGCCATCATCTCGATGGCGCAGCAGGCCAGGCCGAAGGTCAGCGGCCAGAGCGAGTTGGCGCGCCCCAGCGCCAGCAGCTCGTCCAGCTTGGCAAACTTAACGTAAGGAGCGCAGTCGCTCAGGAGTTGGGCATTGTCTTGCGGCGCTTCCATTCAAAGATGCCTTTCTTCCAGGCATAAACGATCACCAGCGACAGGATGCCCACGAAGATGAGCATTTCGACGAAGTCCCGCGCCACGAACTCCTTCACACGATTATAGACGAGGGCGACGGGAATGAGGTAAAGCACGTCCACGGCAAAGGCCACAAAGACCAGCGCGTACAAGTAATACACGGCGCTGTAGCGGATCCAGGCGTCGCCGATGGGGTCCATCCCGCATTCGATGAATTGCTCGGTTTTATGGGCGACATTGCGCGCTTTCCGTGCTGCCAGGAGGTGCACAATGACGAACGGCCCCAGGGCAAACGCCAGCCCGCCCAGGCAGTAGGCGAACACGTAAATCAGGTTCCCGGCAGACGGTTGTTCCATACCGGTCATCGGCGAATCTGAACAGAGCAAGTCAGGTTCATTCTGCCGAGTCTCCCGGCAGGGGGCATTGGGGTCAATGTTAAAGATGCCCTCGCCGCAATTAGCCCGACTAAACGGCTGGAGCTAATGAGGCAAGGCTATTTGCAGGGATAATCCTGCCTGTGGATAAGGGTTACCCGTTCTCTGCCGACGCAACCTTGCCGGCTACTCCTGGCTGTGCCTTTTGCGTGTGCTCGGTGATTGCCGGCAGGAACCGCGGCCCTAAGTCTTTCGCGCGCCCGGCGCCGACCTTCGGGATAGCGGCGAGTTCCTCCTCGCTCCGGGGCAGGAGCCGCGCGATCTGCCGCAAGGCCGAATCGTGCAGGATGCAATACGCCGGAACGCCTCGCGCTTCCGCCAGCGCGCGCCTCACCTGGCGCAGCCGTTCGAATAGCTCCTGGTCATACGGGCTGGCGTCCGCCGGGAAGGAGCGCGCCGGCGCGGCGCGGGGCGGAGGGGCCTCCTGGAATGACGTATCGGCGAAGATCTGCCTGGGCTGCGTCTCCAGGTGCCCGGCGATGACCGCCAGGATGACCCGCCCGAACTCCTGCAGCTTCCTCGCGCTCATGCCGCTGATGCCTGCCAGCTCCCGCTCGGTGCCTGGATAATCGCGCGCCATCTGCCGCAGCGTGACATCGGAGAACAGAATGTGCGGGGGCACGGCCCGTTCATCGGCAAGCTGCTTGCGCAGGCGCACCAGGCGCTCGAACAGTAGTTCATCGCAAGCGATCTGGCCCACCGGAGCTTCGCGGGGCGCGGGCGCGGTTACGGGCCTGGTCAGCTTGACCGGCTTGCGCTGCTTAAGCACAGCCAAGCCCTCTTCCGTCAGGCCCAGCACGGCAAAGTGCTCGCGCGCCTTCTCCCGCACCAGGCCCAGCCGGATCAGCTCGCGCCCAATGGCCTTCCACTCCGGGCGGCTGTGCTCGGTGCCGATGCCATAGGTGGACAGCCGCCCGTGCCCCCATTTTCGGATGCCCTCGGTCTCCGCGCCCGTGAGCACTTCGACGACCTGGTTCATCCCGAAATCAAGGCCGCTCTGCTGGCGGATGCGGTAAAGACAGGAGAGGAACTTCTGCGCCGGCAGCGTGCCGTCGTAGGTATCCCGCGGATTGAGGCAGTTGTCGCAGTTGCGGCACCCGGGCTCAGCCCACGCCTCGCCGAAGTAGCACAACAGCTCGCTGCGGCGGCAGCCGGACGACTCGGCGTAGTGCACCATCTGTCGCAGTTGCTCGTGCGCGATCACGCGCTCCTTCTCGTCGGGCTTCTCGTCAATAAACCGCCTCTGCTTCATGACGTCCGCGGCGCTGAAGAGCAGGACGCACTCGCTGGGCAGGCCGTCGCGTCCCGCGCGCCCGGTTTCCTGGTAGTACCCCTCGATGTTTTTGGGCAGGTCGTAGTGCACCACAAAGCGCACATTCGGCTTATTGATGCCCATGCCGAACGCGATGGTCGCGCAGACCACGCGCACCTCGTCGCGCAGGAACAGCTCCTGATGCTCGCTGCGCTCGCCCGGGGTCAGCCCCGCGTGATAGGGTTTGGCGCCCACGCCGTCCGCGGTGAGCCGCTGCGCGAGGGCCTCGGCAGTCTTCCGTGCCTGGCAATAGACAATCCCGCTTTGGCCCAGCCGCTCGCGCAGGAACTGCCGCAACTGCTCGTACGGCTTGTGCTTGGCAAAGACCCGGTAGGTGAGGTTCGGCCGGTTGAAGCTGGCGACGTAGCACCTGGGCTCGCGCAGCTTGAGCTGGGTGACAATATCGCCGCGCACGCGCTCGGTTGCGGTGGCCGTCAGCGCCATCATCGGCGCCTTCGGAAACAGCCCGCGCAGCTCGGCAAGCTGGCGATACTCGGGCCGGAAATCGTGGCCCCACTCGCTGATGCAATGCGCCTCGTCAACAGCCAGCAGGCTCACGCCCCAGCGCTGTAAATCGGAAAGGAAGCCGGGCAGCATCAGCCGCTCAGGGGCCACATACAGGAGCCGGTACTCGCCCTGGTGCAGCCCGCGCAGCCGCCCCCGCGAATCGCCGGCGCCCAGCGAGGAGTTGAGGAAGGTGGCCGGGACGCCGCTAGCCTGCAGCGCGTCCACCTGGTCCTTCATCAGCGCAATCAGCGGCGAGATCACGACCGTCAACCCGGCCCGGGCCATCGCCGGCAACTGGTAGCAAAGCGACTTGCCTCCACCCGTGGGCAGCAAGGCAAACACGTCGCGCCCTTCGAGCGCGTCGCGGATGATCTCCTCCTGCAACGGGCGGAAGCCGCGGAACCCGAAGTATTGCTTCAGCAGCGGCAGCAGTGACAGAGCGCCGGATTGCACAGTAACGTCTATAGCAGAGTGCGCACGCCCTTGCACGCCCCAAGCCCGGGAGTGCCGTCGGTTGCCGTCGGCGCCGCAGCGAGGGATGTTGAGATGGCATGAGGATGCCCGCGGGGCCCCGGGACAACTGCCGCCGGCCGCCTCATACCGAAAAGTGAGAGCGAACTACCGCATCGGCTGCTCGGGCTGGTTCTACCGGCATTGGAAAGGTAAAGTCTATCCCGCCGATGTGCCAATGACCCGCTGCTTTGCCCATTACCAGCGCGCGCACGACACGGTTGAGCTCAATGCCCCGTTCTACCATTGGCCGCCGCCCACAACCGTGCAGAAGTGGGCCCACCAGGCGGTGCCGGGCTTCAAATACACGATCAAGGTGAATCGCCTGATCACGCACCTGAAGCGCTTGCATGATACGCGAGAGTTGGTGCGCGAGTTCAGCGGCATGGGGGACATCCTCGGTGAGTTGATGGGCTGCTTCCTGTTCCAGTTCCCGCCCAGCTTTCGCTACACGCCCGAGCGGCTTGCCGCAATCCGCAGCCAGCTCGACCCGCGGCGCCGCAACGCTGTCGAGTTCCGCCACAGCAGTTGGTGGATCGAAGAGGTCTTCACCGCCTTCGAGGACGCCGGCCTGATCTTCTGCTCCCTGAGTTCGCCCACCCTGCCCGACGACCTGGTCAAGACCGCAGACGCCATCTATATCCGCTTTCACGGCGCGCATTCATGGTATCGGTATGATTACTCCGACGAGGAGTTGGCGCCCTGGGTGGAGAAGATCCGCCGCAGCAAGGCCAGGGAGGTCTGGGCCTATTTCAACAACGACTTTGAGGGCTGCGCCTTCCGCAATGCGCAGCGGTTGAAAGAGATGCTGACGCAACCGACCGAAAAGCGACGCACGAGCCGCGTCAGCTCAGCCGCATCGGCATGACCACGTACAGGAACGGTCCGTTGATCTTGACCACGCCCGGGCTCAGCTCATCAATCAGCTCCAGGAACACCTCGTCGTTCGGCAGGGCGTTCAGCGGGTCAATCATGTACTTGGGATTGAAGGCAATCGCCATATCAGGCCCCTTGTAGTTGACGGCCAGCGTCTCCTTGGCCTCGCCCACTTCCGGGGAGTTGGCCGTAATCTCGAGCCGGTTCTTTCCAAAGCTCATCTTCACCGAGTTCGACTTCTCGCTGGTCATGATCTCCGCCCGGCGCAGCGCGTGCAGGAATTCCTCGCGCATGAGCTGCACTCGCTCCTTGGTCTCCGCCGGGATGACCTGGCGGTAATTGGGGTAATTGCCTTCGATCAGCTTCGTGACGATCAGGATCGAGGAGCCTTTCTCGTCTTTGAGCGTGAAGGAGGCTTGGTTCTCCGCGTAGCGGATTTCCACGTCGCCCTTGTCTTGCAGCAGGCGATTGAGCTCGTTCACCGCCTTGGCTGGCACGATGAACTCCCCCTGGCTCTTGTCCGCCACGTCCATCTCCTCGTCCACCAGCGCGAGCCGCCGGCCATCGGTGGCCACCATCGTCATCTTGTGGTCCTTGAGGCTGAGGAAAATGCCGTTCAGCACGTAGCGAGACTCGTCCGTCGAGATCGCGAAGGACGTCTTGCGCATCATCGCCTTGAACGTCTCCTGCGGCAGCACGACCTTCTTGTCCTCCTTGAACTTCGGCAGCGGGGGGAACTCGTCCGCGCTCAATCCGTGTATCTTGTAG
Source organism: Candidatus Acidiferrum sp. (assembly GCA_035541055.1). Classification (GTDB taxonomy): domain Bacteria; phylum Verrucomicrobiota; class Verrucomicrobiia; order Limisphaerales; family UBA8199; genus JAPLUA01. Next base: position 14,506 of record DATKNZ010000316.1, read on the forward strand.
AAGGACGGCCCTGACCGGATCGTGCACGTGTTCTTCTCATCCACCTCGAGGTCAATATCGAGGTTGGTCAACTCGCGCACGATGCCGAAGAGCTTCTTCACCGGGACGGTCGAGTTCCCAGGCTGGTTAACTTTGGCTTCCACGCTACAGGCAATGGTCACATCCAAGTCGGTCGCCGTAAGCTCCAGCCGGTTGTCCGCCGCCCGCAGCAGCACGTTTGACAGGATCGGCAGGGTGGTCCGCGTGCTCACCACGTTCTGCACCGCCTGCAGGCCATTGATGATTTGCTCCTTCGAGATGCTCAGGTTCATTACGTGCTTAATATATATCTTCCAGTCTTTGAAACCTTATCCGTATTAAGGCCTGTGGATAAGGCCAACAACCCTCTATGTCAATGTCGCTTCAACCACTTACGTAAGCCGAGAACTGTGGGTGCGAAAATAGAGCGCCTGCAGAAGTGCCGCAAGCCATAGTTATTCACTTTGTCCCCGGGCCATTCACCGGAAAAGAGGGAGTTGTTCATAGGGTTATTGGCAGCACAATAATGGCGGCAGAAATCCGAAGGCCGAAAGAAGGCCGAAGCCTGAAATCCGAAACGGGACTTCGTGGCCCTGTGGTTTTCAGCTTTCGGCTTTCGGGTTTCTTTCAGCCTTCGGCCTTCGGATTTCGGGCTTCCTACCCCTACCTCCGCACCCGGCGGATTACCTCCGGCAGCACCTTCTCCACGTGCTGCACTTCCTCCACCTTTGAGCCTCGCCCCAGCGAAAAGCGCACCAGTGCCCTGGCGGCGTCTTGTTGCAGGCCCAAGGCCGCGACGACATGGGAAGGCTCCACCGAACCGGCGGAGCACGCCGAGCCGCTTGAAGCGCATATCCCCTCCAGGTCCAGCCCGGCCAGGAGGCTGATGCTGTCTGAGCCAGGCACCACAAACGAGACGGTGTTCACCAACCTCTGCTCGCGCGAGCCTACAAGTTGCGCCTCGGGGAGCCCGTCAATAAGCCGGATGAGCCTGTGTCCCAACGGGGCGAGCTGCTCAGGGCTGAAGACCGGGGGCCGGATAAAGCGCTCCATCGCCTCCACTAGACCGACAATGGCCGCGAGATTCTCCGTCCCCGCCCGGCGCTCGTTCTCGTGGCTGCCGCCCAGGAGCAGCGGCCAGATTTGCAGCGGCGACCTGATGAACAGGGCACCCGCGCCTTTCGGGCCGTGGATCTTATGCCCGCAGATCGAGACCAGGTCGGCATTGAACTGGTGAACATCGTCGAAAGGCTCCTTCCCAAACCACTGCACTGCGTCCGTGTGGAAGACTACCCCGCGCTGGCGGCAAATCGCCCCGAGCTCCGCCACCGGCTGGATTGTGCCGATCTCGTTGTTCGCCGCCATAACCGAGACCAGCACGGTGTCCGGGCGCAGCGCCTGCGCCAGGTCGGCAGGCGAAATCAGTCCCTCCCGATTCACCGGCAGGCAACTCAACTCGAAGCCCTCCTCCCTGGCCAGGTGCTCGCAACAGTGCAACACCGCCGGGTGCTCGACCGCCGAGGTGATGATGTGCCGCCCTTTAGACCTGAAGCGCCGGGCGGTCCCGAGAACGGCGAAGTTCGCGCTCTCAGTCCCGCCGCTAGTGAAGACGACCTCGCTCGGCTTGCAGCGCAGCACCCGCGCCGCGCGCTCGTGGGCGTCGTCCAGCACAGCCCGCGCCCGCCGCCCGACCTGGTGGACGCTGGACGGGTTTCCCCAGACCTCGTCCAGGTAGGGCAGCATCGCCTCCCGCACCTGCGGATCCAGGGGCGTAGTCGCGTTGTAGTCGAAATAAACCGTTTGCATGAGGCCAGTTACGGCGGGCCGGCCAGTCTAGGCTAGCCCAGGGGGTGAGCGGATGCCAGGGAAAGTCCGGCAGCCAAATCCGAACGCCGAAATCCGAAGGCCGAAAGAAGGCCGAAATCCGAAGCCCGAAGCCGCTGAGCCGCGGTGTGGTGGGGCCTTTCGGGCTTCGGATTTCGGCCTTCTTTCGGCCTTCGGCCTTCGGGCTTCGGATTTGAGCCGCCACGCCCCTGCCCTCGGGCGCCCCAAAAAGTGGTTTCCCCAGTCTCCCCCTTCGCTTAGCTTGCCTTTGTGTTCAAGCCAGCGGACCTCTTCGACCTCACCCAGACGGCGCATGCGGCCGTCTTCGATGGGTGCGAATACACTTGGGATGCGCTCAAGAACATACAGGCTTACCTCGAAACACACTTGGTCCCCGGCCTGCACAACCGCTGCGAAGGCGTCGCCTACATCGGCGAGCGCGTATCCATTGGCGAAGGCACGGTGATCGAGGACGGCGCGATGATCAAAGGGCCGGCCATCATCGGGCGCAACTGCCAGATCCGGCACAATGCCTACATCCGCGAACAGGTCCTCATCGGCGACAACTGCGTGGTCGGCAACTCCTGCGAGGTGAAGAACGCGCTCTTGTTCAACGAAGCGGTCGCCCCGCACTTCAACTACATCGGCGACTCCATCCTCGGCTTCCGCACCCATTTGGGCGCCGGCGTGAAGATCTCCAATGTGAAGCTCGCCCCGCAGAACGTCACCGTCATGATGGACGGGCGGCCCTTTGACACCGGCCTGCGCAAGTTCGGCGCGCTCGTCGGCGATCATGCCGAGGTGGGCTGCAATGCCGTGCTCAACCCCGGCAGCATCCTGGGCCGCGGCTCGGTCATCTACCCCAATACCAACTGGCGCGGCGTGCTCCCGGCCAACAGCATCGTCAAGAACCAGGCCGTGCAGACCATCGTGGAGCGGCGGTCAACCTAGGACCGGCGTCTCGCCTGTCCCCTCCTCGGCATGATCAGCGTTATCGAGTCCCAGCCCGCCGGCTCCAGCGCCGGGCTCGTCCAGCAGACCGCCGACATCTTCTCGCCCAAGGGCATTCTCTCCCACTCCCCGAACTTCGAGTTCCGCCCGCAGCAGCAGCAAATGGCCGTGGCCGTCGCGGAGGCGCTGGCTGACGGCGAGCACCTGGCCGTCGAGGCCGGCACGGGCGTCGGCAAAAGCCTGGCCTACCTCGTGCCCGCCATCCTTTACGCCGTCGCGCACAAGAAGAAGGCCGTCATCTGCACGCACACGATCAACCTCCAGGAGCAGCTCACGGAGAAAGACCTGCCTATGCTCCAGCAGATCATGCCGGTGAAGTTCACCTTCACCATGCTCAAGGGCCGGGCCAATTACGTGTGCACCCGCCGCCTGCACAAGGCCGTCCAGCAGGCGCCTAACCTCTTCACTACTACCGAGACAGAGGAGCTACAGAGGATATCCGAGTGGGCGAAAAAAACCGAGGACGGCAGCCTGTCTGACTTCGACATCGAGCCCAACCCCAAGGTCTGGGACCAGGTCTGCTCCGAGCGCGGCTTGTGCGCGCCCAAGCTCTGCGGCTACCCCTCTGACTTCGCCAAGGACCACGGCGTCTGCTTCTTCCAGCGGGCGCGCAACCGCATCATGTCCTCCGATGTGGTCGTGCTCAACCACACCTTGTTCTTCACCCTGCTCGGCGGCCTGGAGGAGGAGGTCGAAGGCGGCGTGCTGTTCCGCAACGATTTCGTGATCTTCGACGAAGCGCACCAGATGGAGCACGTCGCCTCGAAACACATCGGGGTGAGCGTCTCGAGCGGCCAGGTGCGCTACGCCGCGCACCGCCTTTGGAACCCGCACACGCAGAAGGGATTGCTCGCCACCGTCCGTAAAGGCGACGCGGTCAAGCTGGTGGACGAGCTGCTGGACCAGGCCGGGGGCTTCTTTACCGCCGTTGAGGCGGCCTGCGACGATCTCCACAAAGCCGCCGGGAAACGCAGCTTCGGCGCCGGCGGCGGCTCCGCGAAGCGGCGCGAGTGGACCGAGCTACGCATCCGCCGCCCCGAACTGGTGCAGGATTGTGTGACGCTCCCGGTCCAGCGCTTGCGCGAGGCGGTCAGCAACCTGATCAAGCTCATCAACGACAAGGAGATCGGGCAGGAACTGCTGGAATGCAACCGCCGTTTGGCCGAGTTGAAAGAGGCCATCGCCGTCTTCCTCAACCAGAGCGCCGAGGACCACGTCTATTGGGTCGAGCGCACTGGCCGGGCGCAGAAGGCGCTGGCCCTGAATGCGGCCCCGATTGACGTCGCGGAGTATTTGCGCCGACGCCTCTTTGGCTCCAGCACTTCTATCATTATGACCAGCGCCACCTTGTCAGTGACAGGCGTGGTGCGTGTTCCGAGTTCCGTGGAGCCGTCCGCCAAGCAGCACGCAACACGCGCCACGAAACAGAGCGCCTTGCCGCAAAACGACGCGGGTTTGAACTACTTCGCCCATCGTGTCGGCGCCGAGGCCGCCCGGCTCCTGCAAGTCGGCACCCCCTTCGACTACGAGCGGCAGATGAAGCTTTACGTCGTCGGCAAGATGCCCGACCCGCGCGGCGAGGGCTACCGCGACGCCCTCATCCATTGGATCGAGCATTTCATCAAGCTCACGCACGGCAAGGCCTTCGTCCTGTTCACCAATTTCAAGCTCATGCTCGAAGTCGGCGAACTCATGCAGCCATTCTTCGACAAGATGCGCCTTGCCTGCTTCATCCAGGGCACCGGCACGCCTCGCTCGGTCATGCTCGAGAAGTTCAAGGATGACATTGACTCCGTCCTCTTCGGCACCGACAGCTTCTGGCAGGGGGTGGACGTGCCCGGCGAGGCGCTCTCCAACGTCATCATCACCCGCCTGCCCTTCGCAGTGCCGGACCACCCGCTCATCGAAGCCCGCATGGAGGCCATCGAAGCCCGCGGCGGCGACTCCTTCCGTGAGTTCTCCCTCCCCGAGGCCATCCTCAAGTTCCGCCAGGGCGTCGGCCGCCTCATCCGGACCAGGACCGACCAGGGCATCATCGTGGCCCTCGACAACCGCATCCTGACCAAGCAATACGGCCAGGCGTTCATCTCTGCCCTCCCCAAGTGCCCGCTGGAGGTCGTCTAACTCCAGCCGATCGCAGCGCTTTCCCCGAATAATCCCCTGTCCTTATTCCAGGGTGCAACCGGCTCAAGTGCCGCCGGATAATCGGGGACTTATCCAGAGCCTCCCAGTATCACCCAGTAAACCCCCTCTATACCCCCTGTATTCCCCCTGTATTCCCCCTCTATTTCAATATAAGGGGTATAGAGGGGGTATACAGGGGGTATAGTGGGGGATATGGCGCGAACACGGTACATTGCTGGACTTGGGCGGGTGGAGCAGGCCTCATGCGGCAGGTACGCCGGTTCG
>DATKNZ010000317.1:0-5287 GCA_035541055.1 Candidatus Acidiferrum sp.
GCCGCCTTCAAAGGCCGTGTAGCCGTCCTCGCGGAAAACCTGCACCGCAGCCTGCTGAATCTTCGCCGGCGTGCTGTTCTTGATCTTCACCGATGCAAAGCCGGCGCCTGCAGGTTTGGTAAGGCCGCAGCCCGTGGCCACGATGGCCAGCAAGGCAGCGAAGACGACAAATGTCACGTGAACCGTGAACCGGGAGCGCTCAGCGCGAACAGTGTTGTTGGTGGCCATAAAACGGGCGTAGCTTCGCGGTAACCGCGCTTTTGGGCAAGGCGATTCTGGGGAAGCATTCAGCCAGAGGTGCGTCTCGAAAGTACCGCCGCGCGGCGCCCTCCCAAATCCGAAATCCGAAATCCGAAATCCGAAACAAATACAAAGGCTCGAACCAGCAATGACCGAAACCTGCGGCCCCGGTGGGTTTTCCACATTTGGGATTGGAGCATTGGGATTTGTTTCGGATTTCGCATTTGGGATTTCGGATTTGGGAGGCGCGCGCTCCTGTATCCGCCGTGACACCGGGGCTGGAGGTGATTACAACCGAGGGCGCCTCGTTCCCACTCCCTACGGCCCCACGCGGTTGTTAACGATGTGGTGCAGCGGCCCCGGGCGGGTCAGGTAGTCCGCCAAGGTAAAATTAAACATGATGAGCAGCCAGATGACCCCCGCGCAGACGAAAACCCAGGTCAGTGCTTTCTCATAGCGCACGTGCATGAAGAAGAGCGCGACCAAGGTCATTTGGGTGACGGCGATGGCCAGGGCGATGACGTTGTTGAACGGGCCCAGGCGCACGTTGGCCAGCAGATAGGTCGCGAGCAGCAGCCCCAGCAGGGCCGCCCAGATTCCGATATAGGCCTTCTTGGAAAGCATGGGCGAGTTCAGGACGCTGCGTAGCGGTTGATCAGGTACAGCAGCGGGTAGAGGTAAATCCAGATCACGTCCACGAAGGCCCAGTACAACCCGGTCATCTCCAGGGGTGTATGGTACTCAGCCGAGAAGCGGCCACGGGCGATCATCCAGGCGATGATGCACAGCACGAGCACGCCGGCGATGACGTGGACGGAATGGACTCCCGTCATGACCCAGTACAGGAACCAGAATATCTGGGCCTGGGCCGGCAGGTCGGGCCGGAAATGCGAGCCCGGCCAGAGGTGCTCGTGGAAGTCCTCGTGATACTCGAGGCCTTTGACGGCCAGGAACGCCAGCCCCAAGGCGATGGTGAGCAGCACGAACCGCCCCGATAGCTTGAGGTTGTCGGCCCTCGCCGCATGAATGGACAGCGCCATGGTCAGGCCGCTGGTCAGCAGGATGGCGGTATTGATCGTGCCGAACAGCACAACCGTATGATGGCTGGCGAGCGCAAACGCCTGCGGGTAAGCGAGCCGGTTCACGATGTAGCCCATGAATAGATCGCCGAAGAACAGGACTTCGGTGGCAATGAAGGTCCACATGCCCAGCTTGGCAGCGTCCCGCTGCTGCGGCAATTCCTCGAAGTGCTCCGCCAAAGCTGATTCCGCGTCAGCCATGCACCATCTCCCTTTCCTCTTCGGTCGGGTATTGGTAGGGCGGGCCGGTGACGACGGGTGTCGCCTCGAAGTTGGATTTAATGGGAGGCGAATTGGTCTGCCATTCCAAGCCGGTGGCGTGCCAGGGGTTGGGCGGCGCCTTCCGGCCATGTTTGAGCGACCAGATCAGGTAGATGACCGGCAGCAGGTACGCCACACCGAGGATGGACGCGCCGGCGCTGGACATGACATTGTAAAGCTGGAACTCGGGCGGGTAAGCGTGGTAGCGGCGCGGCATGCCCAGGTAGCCCAGGATGTATTGGGGGAAGAAGGTCAGGTTGAAGCCGATGAACATGACCAGCGCGGCAAGTTGGCCCATCCGCTCCGGGTAGAGGCGTCCGCTGATCTTGGGCCACCAGTAATGCAGGCCGGCCATGAAGCCCGTCACCATGCCTCCCACCATGATGTAGTGGAAGTGCGCCACGACGAAATACGTGTCCTGCAGGTGCACGTCCAGGCCCAGCGCCGCCAGGAATAGCCCCGTTAGCCCGCCGATAGTGAACAGGCCGATAAACCCCAGCGCGTAGAGCATGGGCGTCTCGAACGAAATCGAGCCGCGGTGCAAGGTCATCGTCCAATTGAACACTTTGATGGCGGAAGGCACGGCGACGAAATAGCTCATCAGCGAGAAGACAAACCCGGCGTAAATGGATTGGCTGCTGGTGAACATGTGGTGCCCCCAGACCAGAAACCCGATGATGGCAATGGCCATGCTCGCATAGGCGACAAAGTGGTAGCCGAAGATCTGTTTGCGCGCGAAGCACGTGATCACCTCGCTCACCACCCCCATGCCGGGCAGGATCATGATATAAACCGCCGGGTGCGAGTAGAACCAGAAGAGATGCTGGAAGAGCACCGGGTCGCCGCCCAGCTTGGGATCGAAAATGCCTACCCCCCAGAGGCGCTCCACCCCTACCAGCGTCAGCGTCATGGCCAGCACCGGCGTCGCCAGCAGCATGATCACGCTCGTGGCGTAGAGCGACCAGATGAACAAGGGCAGCCGGAACCATGTCAGGCCCGGGGCGCGCAGCTTGTGGGTGGTGACTACGAAGTTCAGGCCGGTCAGGATGGAACTGAAGCCAGCAATGAAGACGCCGGCGATCATCGTGACCACGTGCGTGTTCGAGAAGGTGCTACTGTACGGCTCGTAGAAGGTCCACCCCGTATCGGCCCCGCCGAAGATAATGGAATACAGGGCCAGCAGGCCGCCGATGTTGAACAAGTACCAACTCAGGAGATTCAGCTTTGGGAAGGCCAGGTCGCGCGCGCCCAGCATCATCGGGATGACGAAGTTGCCCAGCACCGACGGGATGGAGGGGATGAGGAAGAACCAAACCATCAGCACGCCATGCATGGTGAACAGCTTGTTGTACGTCTCGGAGGTGACGAGGTCGCCGGGCGGCGTGACCAACTCCATTCGCATGGCCGCCGCGGCGCACGCCGCGATGGTGAAGAAGACTCCAATGGAGAACAGGAACAGCAGCCCAATGCGCTTATGGTCCGTCGTCAGCAGCCACGATGACAGGGTGTGGCTTTCTGTCAGATAATTCTTCAGCTCAGGCAGGGAGAATAACTCCGGTGTCGGCTCCAGTCGGCCAAGGGTCTTCATAAGATCAATGGGTCATGGCTAGTCTCGCTGCGAGGCCGGCAAGGCCGGCGTGGTGGTGCCGAGGCTGCGCAGGTAGGCGATGACCTCCACCAGTTCCTCTTCGCTGATGTGGCCCTGGAACGAAGGCATGTCATTCGTATAGCCGGCGACAATGTCCTTGGCCGGCTGCAGGATCGAATCGCGCAGGTAGGCTTCGTCGGCCAGCACGATCTGGCCGGTTTGCAGCGGCACCGGTTTGCCGTAGAGCCCCTCCAGGGGCGGCGCGCGCACGGAGGTGCTGTTGACGTGGCACCCGCTGCAGCCGTATTGGCGGAACAGCCGCTCGCCTTCCTGCGCCAGCGTGGACTGCGGTTGGCCTTTCGCCAGCCATTGCTGGAACTCGGGTTGTGACATCACATAGATTGAGCCATTCATGGCCGAGTGGTGCGTGCCGCAATACTCCGAGCACAACAAGTGATACTGGCCGACATGGTCGGCCTTGAACCAAAGCGCGGTATAACGCCCGGGAACGACGTCCTGTTTGATGCGAAAGGCCGGCAGGAAGAAGCTGTGAATCACATCCTGTGAAGCGAGGGTAAGCTTGACCACTCGGCCCACCGGCACGTGCAGCTCGTTTATCTCACGGTTGCCCTCGGCGTGCTCGATCTTCCACATCCACTGTTTCCCGATGACGTGGATTTCCAGCGCATCGGTTGGGGGGCGCTCGATATTCCAGTACAACTCGGCGCCCCAGGTGAAGAACCCGAGGAAGATCAGCGTCGGCACGATGGTCCAGGTCAGCTCGATCTTGAGTTCCGGCAGGGGGAGATGGCTGCGCGGCGCCGGCTTGCCGCGGCGGTACTTGAACAGGAATACGACAATGGTGCCGAACACCAGGAAGACAACCAGCGTGCTGATGCAGAGCAGACCCGAGTAGAGGTGGTCGGTGCGGGTGGCTACCTGCGAAGCTTCCGGTGGCAGGAGGGGGAACTTCATCGGGAGCCGGGTGAATCTGCCACGGGCGCGCGTGGCGGCGCAATGCGGACCGCGACCGACCCCTCACCGTTCCCGCTTCCCGTCCGAGGAAGCGAGGGCGGCAGCGGGCCGGGGGACGGGTTGGTGGCGTCTCCCTGCGCGGGACCCAGACGACGCCGCCTCTGCCTTTCCAGCCTGAGCATTGAGACCATGAGCCAGATCAGCGCCGCGAGGGTGGCGCCGCCCAGGATACGCACCCCGAGCATGATGGTCGGGCCGTACTTGCCGTGAATCGGGCTGTAGCAGAAGCACAGCAAGACCAACTCTCGAATGCGTGGCCCGATCTGGTTGCCCCGGGCGCCGGCCAAAGCGCTGTAGAGGTCGTTGGGCGCGAACTTGATTCCGAAGAGGTATTGGGCCACGCGGCCCTTGGGCGTCAGGACGACCAGGCCCGAGGGGTGCGCGTACTGCTTGACCGCCGGGTCGTAGGCGTAATGGAAGCCGATCTGATCGGCCAGCGCGGCGATAGCCGGTTGGTTGCCAGTCAGGAAATGCCAGCCCTGCTCGGCCCCGGCCCGGCCATAGCGGCGGAGATAGGTCTTCTTCTTGGCGGCGGCCAGGGCAGGCCCTTCCTGCGGGTTGATACTGACGCTGATGATATCGAACTGGTTGCCCACATTCCACTTGATGTCCTCCAGGCTTTCGATCATGCCGTTGAGGGTCAGCGTGCACAGCATCGGGCATTCGTAGTAGCCCAGCACCAGGATGACCGGCTTGTTCTGGAAATAGTCACCGAGCTTCACGGCCCGACCAGCCTCGTCCCGGAAGGGCAGGTCCAGAGAGACCTGCGCGTTCAGCTTCTGTTCGAACCTGACCCGGCTGAGGCTCTGCGGGTTGAGCGACTGGGCATGGGCAGAAGGACCCTGGAGAAGGCAGCTCAGGGCAAGCAGCAGGCATGCGCAGCTCCAGCCGGCGAGGCATGCATGGTAGAGACGCCTCGCCGAGGCGTCCTCGGCGTCGGCCCGGCGGACGCCTCGCCGAGGCGTCCCCACCTTGCGTAGGTCGCGGAGGTTATGCTTCATCGCGCAATAGTGGTTTCCGCCTGAGTGGCGTTGGTCCGCTGCTGCTGCAATTCCAGGGGCGTCGGCCCCAGTCGGCTTTTGCC
>DATKNZ010000318.1:0-2182 GCA_035541055.1 Candidatus Acidiferrum sp.
CGTCCGCTACTACGCGCCCACTTCGATGGTCTTCTGGCTCGGCACGAACTCGGCCAACTGGAGCGACTCCGGCAACTGGCTGCAGAGCCGCACCCCGGGCGCGGGCGACACGGTGGTCTTCTCCTACCTGACGGCTGGCAATACCAGCATCGCCCTCGGGCAGGACACTGCCGTTGGCGGTCTCGCCCTCGAGGAATCCGGCCCCGTCACCATCAGCGGCAGCACCCTAACGGTCAACTCCGGCGGCATTAACCTGCTGTCAGCCTTGTACGACAGCGCGATCAATTCCGCCCTCAACGTGGGTGCCGCCCAAACCTGGCGGACGGGCGGGGGGCGCACGCTCACCGTCAACGGCGCGCTGGGCGGCACCGGAGCCCTCACGCTCACGGGGCACGGCGCAGTCGCCCTTTGCGGGGCCAGCACCCATTCCGGGACCATCACCGTCAGCAACGGCACCCTGTTCGTCAGCGGTTCCACCGGCACCAACTTGCTTACCGTGGCCGGCGGCACTCTCAGCGGGAACGGGCACGTTCTCGGACCCGTCGTCGTTGGCGCCGGCGGGATGCTCGCGCCCGGCAGCCCCGGCGGTTCCATTGATACCCTGAGCATCAGCAATTCACTCACGCTCCAGACCCGCAGCCTGCTGAGCTTCGATGTGAACAAGAGCGCCGGGACCTGCGACCAACTCGCCGGCCTGACCAGCATCACGTTTGGCGGCACCCTCACGCTCAATCTCCTGGCTGGGTCCTTCGCGCCCAGCGATGCGTTTAAACTGTTCGATGCCCGCAGCTACGCGGGCGCCTTCGACAAAATCACGCCTGTCTTGCCCGGCCCGAACATGGCCTGGGACACGAGCACTCTCAACAACGACGGCACGTTGCACGTGACGAGCACCGTGGGCACGAATCTCACCGCGCTGGCCACCGGCGGCCAGCTCAGCGTCTCCTGGCCCGCCGACCACACCGGCTGGAATCTGCAGGCGCAAACCAACCTGCCACAGGTCGGCCTCACGACTCATTGGACGACCGTGCCCGGCTCGTCTGCAACCAACAGCCTGCTCGCCGCTGTGGATCCTTCGCTCGGCAGCGTCTTTTATCGGCTCGCCGCCCCGCCGTTCTTCATATCCCAGTTCGCGAAAGGCGACCTGCTCGTGCTGCAAATCGGCAACGGCAGCATCAACGCCGCCGGGGCGCCGGGCGTTCTCGACGAGTACTCCCCAGCCGGGGGCGCGCCCCTGTCTCAAGTAGCGCTCCCCACTTCCGGCGCCAATGGGCTGCTGTTTGGCTCCATTGCCTACGGCAGCGGCCTGTTCCTTTCGCCCGACGGCCACCTCCTGGCCATTACCGGCTACAACGTGCCGTCCGGCACCTACTCCGGTTCGTCGCTCGACAGCTCGAGCACGACTGGCACCTCGGCCGTCCTGCGGGCCATCGGCCTGGTGAACGCTGCCGGCACGGCGACGGTCGGCGTCACGACCACCCAGTTCTCCGGCAGCAGCCTGCGCTCAGCGGTGACCGACGGGCGCGGCAACTTCTGGGGCGGCGGCGGCTCCGGGGGCATCATCTACCTTGGGACCAACTCGCCCCCGGTCGTCGTCTCGACCGTTTCGCCCGCCACGCGCAATCTGAACCTGTTCAATGGCCGGCTCTTCTACACGACCGGCTCCGGCCAACTGGGCATCATGGCGTTTGCCGGCGCGCCCACCAGCGCCTCCACGCCCTCGCTGTTCCTGAACACCGCCGGCACCGGAACGGGAACAGCCAGCCCGGTCGGCTTTGCTTTCAATCCCGCCATGACCGTCGCCTACATTGCCGACAATCGCAGCTCCACCAGTGGCGGGGGCATCCAGCGCTTCAACTGGAACGGCGCCGGCTGGGTCTATGCCTACACCCTGGCTTACACCCTAAGCTCCTCGAAGCAAGTCTGGGAGCTGGCAGCCGATTTCAGCGGCGCCAGCCCGGTCCTTTATGCCACCACGGGCGAATCCAGCGCCAATAACGTGGTGTGCGTCACCGACACGGGGTCCGCTTCCGCGTTCACCATCCTCGCAACGGCCCCGACCGGCGATGCGTTCCGCGGCATCGCCTTGGCGCCCACTCCCTAACCCTGATGCCGCCGCGTGAGGGCACGCGGCCTACAATACTAATCCCCCGCTCCTGTAGGCCGCGTGCCCTCACGCGGC
>DATKNZ010000319.1:0-16552 GCA_035541055.1 Candidatus Acidiferrum sp.
GTTGACGGTGAGCGCGGCGAGGTGCTGGGCGGTTGTATCGTGCAGCTCACGGGCGAGATGGCGCCGTTCCAGGTCCTGCACCTGGAGCAGATGGGCCGAAAGCCGGTGCAGTTCCTCCTCCGCATGATGCCGCTCAGTCACATCGCGGGACACCACCACAACTTTGGCGACGCGGCCCTGCTCGTCGCGAATCACGCTGCCCTGCGATTCGATATGCCGCGCCTGCCCCTTCAGGTCCACCAGGCGGTATTCGAGCCTTCGCGCAACACCGGTCCGCACCGTTTGCTGGAACGCCTGTTCCACGCGAGCGCGATCTTCGGCGTGAACCTCGACAAAGGAAGACGTGCCGCGCAAGCGCCCCGGGTCACCCAACAGATGGCGGTAGGAGGGGCTGTTGTAGAGACGGTGACCTTGCAGGTCGAGCACGGCGACCAGGTCGGCCAGGTTGTCCATGATCAACCGGAATTGCTCCTCGCTCTGGCGCAATGTGTCCTCAGCCTGCTTCTGTTCGGCGCGCGTGCGCAGGGCGGTGATGCCGTAAGCAAGATCGCCGGCCAGTTGGGTCAGCAACTCCACTTCGCCGTCGTCGAAGGTCTGCGGTTCGGCGGCGTACACCAGCAGCGCACCCAGGACGCGGTCGTCGCCCTTCAGCGGCAACGAGGCGGAGGCGGCGTAGCCGCGTTGCAAGGCAGCCTGGCGCCAGGGGCCAAACGCCGGGTCGCTCACGAGATCCCGCATGACGACGGCTTGTCCCGTGCGAATGGCCGTGCCGGCGGGGCCACGCCCTCGTTCATTGTCAGCCCAGGTAGCGTTCACGGCCGCCAGGTATCCTGCCTCGAAGCCGGCCTGGGCGACCGGCCGCACCGATTTCGCCTCGTCCTGTTCCGCGAAACCGACCCAGGCCATGCGGTATCCGCCCGCCTCAACGATCAGGCGGCAAATCGCTTCGAGCAGGGCGGTCTCGTCGCCGGCGCGCACCAGCACCTGGTTGCATTCGCCGAGCATGCGCAACGTGCGGTTAATGCGCCGCAGCTCGGCCTCGGCCTGCTTGCGCTGCGTGATGTCTTCTACAAAGCCCTCTACGAACCCCCTCGCCTTACCTTGGCCGCGCACGGCTCTCATGTAGAGGTTGGCGATGAACACCGAGCCGTCTTTCCGGCGGTACTCGACCTCGTGGCGGACAAACCCGTCGCACCCAAGCGCCTCTTGCACCATCCTTTCGCGCTGCCCGGGACTAACAAAAAGTTGGCTGGACACGTCGGTTGCGGCAGCCAGAAAAGCCTCCGCAGAATCGTAGCCGAACATCCGCGCGCCGGTTGGGTTTACGCTGAGCAACCGCCCTTCGATCGTCGACTGGAAGATGCCCACGGGCGCATTCTCGAAGATACTGCGGAACTTCTTTTCCGAAGCGTCCAGGGCCTCGGCGGCCCGCTTGCGTTCGGTGATGTCGCGTGTGATCCCGATAATGCCAACAGGCCGGCCCTCGTCCGAGCGCAGGAAAGCAGCGGAAACCTCGGCCCAAAATGTGGACCCGTCCTTGCGCTGTTCTTCGGATTCGAAAGAGCGCATCCGCTCGGGGTCAAACTCAGGAGTGGTCGCCTTCGCAAGCTCTTCCTGGATCATGGCAGCGTGTTTGGCGGCTTGCTGCGGGGTGGCCACGTCCCGGTAGGTAAGCTTTACAAACTCCTCGGGCGTCCAGCCGTGGGTGCGCTCCGCCGCGGAGTTGGCATAAGTGAAACGGCCCGACAAATCCATGGTCCAGATCAGGTCCGGAACGCATCGGGCGATTTGGCGATACCGCTCTTCGCTCGCCTGCAACGCCTGCGCCGCCCGCTTGCGCTCGGTAATGTCCTGGAGCGTGAACTGCAGCAGCTGGCGCCGGCCGGACTGAAAGCTCATCAGATGCACCTCCGCGTCCCAGATCTCCCCGTTCGGACGCTGGTGGCGCCATTCGAAAACGACGCTGCCTTGTGCCCGCGCCTCGGCGATATAGAGCGTGGCTTTCTCGGGTGAAGGGGTGCCGTCGTACTGCACCGGCGCTGAAACCTCCGGCGGAGTCTTGCCCAGGGTCTCTTCGCGGGAAGCAAAGCGGTAGATTTCAACCGCCGCGCGATTGCAGTCTATGAACCGGTCGGTTGCGGCGTCCATGATGACGAGGGCAATCGGCGAGCTTTGGAACACCCGTTTGCGGAACGCCTCGCTTTCCTGAAGGGCTGCGGTGCGTAACTTGACCAACCGCTTGAGCGTAAGGCTCCAGGCCCCCAAGCCTAGAATCAGCAGCAGCGCCGCGACGGCAGCGTATCCCACGTAGCGCAGGTGGCGGCGGTTCCCAAGCGTCTGCCCGTACCATTTATCCTCGATGCGCTTAAGTTCCGCGGGCGGGATCGCGGCAAAGCCCTCTTCGACCGTCTTCAGCAAGGCCGCGTCGCCCTTCTTGACCGCGCGATGCAGCTCGCCGGTATTCACCGGCGCGGACTGTCTGAACTCACCCTCAAGCCCGAGCTTGTTCAGGTAGTAGAGAGCTGGGGGTTTATCCACTATGAACACATTGACCTGATGCCGGCTGGCCGCCTGGACGATGGCCTCGTAACTGTTGAAGGGCAGCACCGTCGTGATGCCGTTGCGCTTGAGCAGATCTACGGCGGCGTCGCCCGCCTTGGCGGCCACCGGAAAGCCTTTGAGCGACTTCAGGTCGGTGATGCCGGCGATGTCCTTTTGGAAGAAGATCGGCACGTCAATCCGGCGATACGGCTTGGTGAAATCCCAGTAGGCAGCGCGGTCCCGCGTCTCAAAGATGGTGTCAATGACGTCGAACTCGCCGGCCCGCATGCGCTGCAGGGCCTCGTTCCAATCCATGCCGTGGAGGTCGGCTCTGATGCCCGTCCGGTCCTCCCACAGCCGCCATTCATCTACCAGTATTCCCTGCAGCTTGCCCTCGCTGTCAGTGAAAGCAAAGGGCGGGTAATTGTTGTCCATCACCACTCGGATGGTGCGCCGTGCGGCGGGCTGGGCGACGGACGGCGCGACTGCGAAGAGCAATACCAGGAAGGAACAGACAACCGGAAGTGCTCCGGCACAGTGGCGCGTGGGGCGTTTTGTTCTGCCGAGGCTGGCGCGGCGGCGGTTGCCCGGCGAGCCTGGCGGGAGAGCGCGGAGTCGGATCGGCTCCTGTGACGAATCGAACCGCTTGCCTTCCAGACTGGCGCCAGCGTGCCTTGACCTGCTGCGACCTTGGGTCCGAGGGTTCATTGGGCCTTGGACATAGTCGGCCCGCCAACACGGGACCTGCAACTCAAAAAGAGCTTGGATCAGCCAGGGCTCTGGCCAAGCGCGCGTAGCCGCAAGGTGTGGGGCCGGCCGGTCGGGGTGACGGTAGCCGCTTTGCAAAGTGAGGACCGGCACCCGCTCGCCAAGCCAGGACTGCGCCACCGGCGACCTGACCATCCCGCCAAACCTGATGCGCGACCTGGCAAACGGCACCGCCTTGAAGCCCCTGCCCCCGAAAGTGGAGGAGCGCCTGCTCCAGAAGCTCGATCCGGCAGACTACCCGACGGAGGTGATCCAGGCGGCTTTCGAAGTGATGCGGCGGCACCGGAATTTCCGGGCCGCCTGGGTTTTTCGCGTTGCGGGCAGCCACCTCGAACCCGGCCACGGTCTGGCTTACACCAGGTTGTTCAGGCGCCACGCCGCATCCGGGAGCGTAGTAGAAAGACACCGGTTCGAATCTGGTGCGAGATGGAGTTCCGAGGCTTGGCTTGGGCAGACCGGAGCGAAGTGTTCTCTGTAAGCACCTGTCCCTAACCGGTTTACGCCTTGTACAAGCGGCGGTTCCAAGCCGAGAGACTGGTGCGATTCATGTGATACCCCGGTGTATCTCCCATGTGGCTCGACCCACATGGGAGATACACCGGGGTATCGCCGTAATCCGGTCGCGGCAACACCGCGCAGGCTGATGTGTAACCTGCTGCAGCGCAGAGGGAACGCGGGCTCTCCCATGAACGCCAAGGGCGTTCCATAAATCAGCTTGGGGTTTGCGAGGAACGAACTACCCCGGGTCCCTCGCCCGCCGCTGCATCAACTCTGAAAGAGTTGCATCTCTCACCGGGTGCAGGCTGTGCGGTGGCGAGAAAAGGATTCAACTCCTTCCGAGTTGACGGGAACTGCCGCGGGCGATGACCCAGGGTATCGCCTGGGCGCAACCCTGGGCTGAATGATAGAACGCCATTGGCGTTCTGAGTTGCGCTCTCCGGATAGGGTTCGCTGATCCCTTAAGCCTGGAAACGCCGCCTGAGCAGCGCCAGCCCGCCGAGCGCCGAACTCAAAAGCGCCAGCGTGCTGCCAGCATCAGGCACCGAGCCAAAGACCTGCACGTTGAAGTCAAAGGGCTTGTCCCAAAACTGGGCCGAGTTTTCCGATGTAATGGATGCCGGGTCCAAGCTCCCGTTGACGACATCCGCCAAAAGGATCATGCCGTCCGATCCCTGCTGCGGGGAACCGCTCAAGGCGGCGTTCGACCCATGTAGGTAAGGAACGACAAGCGCGTTGCCAGAGAAGTCTGTAGCGGTATTGCCAGTGCCATCGAGGAAGAAGTCGTAAGTCTGGCCGGGGGCCAACGTGATGTTGACCGTGAAGTCGAGCTGCCACAGATCATAGTAAAGCGGGGGCATGACGCCAGCGGCCTGGAAGTTGTTGTGACCATTCGCGTCATTGACGGCATATGTGGTGGCCGAAATCGTCCCGGCGGTTGATCCGTAAACTCCAGACCCGGCAAGTCCACTCAACAGCGTCGCGGTAGCAAGTGGGGAGACGCTCCAGAGCCGAATATCGTTGATGGACCACACGCTGGCGCTGGTGTTCACGAATGTGTCGCCCAGGACCGTGTAGTCATTTGGAGTGTATCCACCTGCCGAAAAGGCGATATTGGCGCGATTCGCACCCGCAGGATCGTTCAGGTTGGCAGTGGGCAGGCCCCGGTCAACAAGCACCGAAACAGCGCACACTGAATACACGCTGCTCAGCGCAATGGTCGTCAGAGCCAAAATGGCTGTCTTTCTTATGGCGGATTTCATATTTGAAGTTGTTTGAACTCGTATGGCTTTTCGCGTGAAGCGCAATGCTTGGCGAACCTGCTAGCTTGATTTAGGCCGGAATCGGACCGCACGCGGGCGATGGATGCATAACACATTTGTGCATAGGCATTTATACATTCCAATAAAAACACTCGCTGGTGGAAACGATCCTTTCTCAGAGGTGAGACTGTAATGGATTCCGACACTCCTCCGGGCGCGTCAGCAGTCAGGCTTATCGCGTTGTGTTCATTTGTCCTACAACCACAACCCTTTACGCACACACGTCGCCACTAATACCACTTTGTTAATTCCCCCGACACCTACTTCGCAGGCGAACGCCGTCTGGCCCGAGCTGTTCATACCTCCGCGCGCCGCAGCAACGCGCAAGGGTTCAAAATGGGAGCAGCCGACATGCAAGTAGCTGGGTTAGAACAATGGCTCTACACGATGAGCGGCCCGGCGACTCTGGCTTGGCCCCCTTTCTCTGGGAGGGCGAGCGTCCCCGCGAGCCCAAATATTCGGGGAAGGTCAGGGCTCGCGGGGACGCTCGCCCTCCCAAACAGCCATCTTCCAGACGTGCCTTTAGGCCTGCGCCACACCCGCCTTCCGCGCCCAGCGCAGTTTCGCCGGCGCCGAGCGAGGGTTGGCGTGACGTTCCTCCGGCGTCGGACGTATGACCTCACGGGCGATCTCCTCGTAAACGCCCTGGCGCAAACCCTCCGCAAATGCCTTCTTCACCCGGCGATCCTCGCCCGAGTGAAAGCTCAGGATGGCAACGCGCCCGCTGGGCTTCAGGCAAGAGGGCAGAAGGCGCAGGAGGGTGTCGAGCGCCGAGAACTCGTCGTTCACCGTTATGCGCAGCGCCTGAAACACGCGCCGCACGGCGGACTCACGCTCCTCGTCCCTGGCGCGCGGCAATGCGCGGCGGACGGCGTCGGCCAGCGCGGTGGTGGTGGCGAAGCGCTGCCCCGCGAGGAGACGCGCGAGGAGGCGCGCCTCGGGCTCGTCGGCGTTCTCCGCCAATAGCGTCGCCAAGGCGTCGGGGCGCAGTCGCTCCAGCACTGTCGAGGCCGGCTGACCCCGCTGCGGATTCATGCGCATATCCAGCGGCCCCTCGAATTTCAGCGAGAAGCCGCGCGACGGATCATCAAGCTGCATCGACGACACTCCCAGGTCGGCCAGCACGCAGTCTGCGCCGCCTAACCCGGCTGCCGCCAGCACCTGCGGCAGCCCGGCGAAGTTGCGGCGGTGCGCGGAGAACGTTTCCGGGCCAAAACCGAGCGCCCGCAGCCGGGCTTCGGTCCTCGGAAGCACGATGGGGTCAGCATCCAGCCCGAGCAGCCTTCCCCCCGGCTGGAGGCGCGCGAGCAGCTCCTGCGCGTGCCCGCCGTAGCCCAGCGTGCAATCCACCCCGGTCTCGCCCGGTTGCGGAGCCAGCGCGAGGAGGACTTCCGCCACCATGATCGGGCGGTGCGTGCCCGCCGGGGTCTTGCCGGCGGCGATTACCCTGGCGACCGTTTCCGCGTAGCGCTCCAGGTCATGCTCCTTGTACTTCTCCTCGAACCGCCGCGGATACTTGCCGGAGTATCGAGGGCGGCGACGATGCGGGGTTGGCGCACCATCCGGGACGGGACCGGGAAGCGGTGGGTCGGTCACAGCCGAAGCAGGATGCACCAGCCGTTCGGCGATCGCGAGCGACTTTTGGGGCGATGCCTGATACCGTTCCGCCGTCATGAGTTCCAGCCGGGTGGTGGTAGCCGGCGGTGGCGCGGCAGGAATGTTTGCGGCCATCGCCTGCGCGGAGGCCGCCCCCCGCGCTGAGGTCACTGTGCTTGAAAAGGGAACTCAGTTCCTGTCCAAGGTTCGCATCTCAGGCGGTGGACGCTGCAACGTGACCCACGCCGGTTTCGACGCCCGCGCGTTTGCCGCGCACTATCCCCGCGGCGGCCAGGCGCTGATCGGCGCACTCGAGCGGTTCCAGGCCCGCGATACGGCCGCCTGGTTTGCGGCCCGCGGCGTGCGGCTCAAGACCGAGGGCGATGGACGGATGTTTCCGGTGACCGATTCCTCGCAGACCGTCATTGATGGGCTGCTGAGCGCCGCCCGGGCCGCTGGCGTGAGATTGCTTGCCGGCCGGGGCCTGGAACGCGCGGCCAGGCGCCCGGGAGGCGGGTTCGATGTGACACTCTCCGACCAGGCATCGCTCGGCTGTGATCGCTTGCTGCTAGCAACCGGCGGATGTCGTGCTCCCGCCCTGGGCGGACTGGCGGTGTCGCTCGGCCACACGCTAGTGCCGCCGGTGCCGTCGCTGTTCACGTTCACGGTCCAGGCCGAATGGCTGAGGCGATTGGCCGGAGTCTCCGTGCCGGCGGTGGAAGCCTCGGTTCCGGGGACAAGGCTGCGCGAGCAAGGCGCGCTCCTGATCACGCACCGCGGGCTAAGCGGCCCTGCCATTCTCCGTTTATCGGCCTGGGGGGCAAGGGAGCTGCACCAGCGTAACTACTGCTTCCCGCTGCAGCTCAACTGGCTGCCGCACTTGGACCCGGAGGCGCTGGCGGCCGAGCTGCAGTCGCGGCGCGACGCGCAGCCGTCGCGGTATGTGGTGAACACGCCCCGGGCGCCGCTGACCGCCCGCCTGTGGGACCAGCTTGTCCTGGCGGCGAACATTCCGCGACCGACGCGGTGGGCCGAACTCTCCCGCCCGCATCGCCATCAACTGGTTCAGCAGCTCCTGCGCACGGAGCTGGCGGTTTCGGGCAAGAGCCTGAACCAGGAGGAGTTTGTCACCTGCGGCGGGGTGCGCCTGGACGAGGTGAACTTCAAGACCATGGAGAGCCGGCTCTGCCCGGGGCTCTACTTCGCCGGCGAACTGCTCGACATTGACGGCGTCACGGGCGGCTTCAATTTCCAGGCAGCTTGGACCACCGGCTGGATTGCCGGCCGAGCCATGGCCGAGTGAAGGCCTCAGTGCATCAGCCGGTAAAACCGGCTGCCCGCCACGCTATCCGTGATGCTGAGGCTCCCGGCGTTCGTCGTGCGAGGCCCCGCGTAGTTCGTCCAGGAATTCGACGCCAGCGAAGGCGTAGATTGCAGCGAATAACATGCCCCGGCGGCCGGCCAGGAGAGTACCAGGTTCGTGCCGACGAGCGCGGCCGCCAGGTCCGGCGGGGGCCCCGCCATGACCGTCACCTGGAAGCTGCACGTGTTGGTGTTGCCCGCCGCGTCGGTGGCCACCACAACGACGATATTGGTGCCCACCGGAAATGCGGTTCCGGAGGAAGGCGTGGCGACCACGTTGGACAGCGTGCAATTGTCTGAGGCCGACACACTAAAGCTGACCGTCACCGGGCACTGGCCAAAGGCAGTGACCGTGATATTGCTGGAGCAGGTGATGGTCGGAGGCGTCGTATCTATCAGTGTGGGCACACTCAGCGTGTTGGTGGCCGTGCAACCGGAGGCATTGCTGACGCGCAGCGTCAAACCGACACTGCCCGATGAACCCGCCGTGTAGGTCACCGTTTGGAGGTTGGTTGGCCCGGTAATCGTTCCGTTGGTGATGCTCCACGAGTAGGTCGCCGCGCCAGCGCCGGCCAGAGCCTGGTTGCCCGTTGAATTCGGGCAGGGCACGGGCGGTGACGGAGAGATCGAGGCGACGGGCATGGGATTGATGGTGATTCGATCCGCAGCCGTGTGATTTCCCGGCGTGGCGTCGCCGCCGCCGGAAAGGGTCACTTTGTTGGTCAGGCTGCCAGGCGCATTTGTCGCCACGTTCGCGAATAAGGTAATCGCCGGGTAAGACGTTCCCGCGGCGGTTGGATCGCTGCGCGTGCACGTCACCGTTTGATTGCTGATGACACAAGTCCAGCCGGAGCCACTGGCGGCGACGGGTGTCAAGCCGTTCGGGAAGGTATCAACCACCGTGGCGGGCACGGGGCCGCCGGTCGGCCCGGGCCCGCCATTGCTGACCGTCACGGAACACTGCGCTCCGCCCTGGCCCTGGCAAAAGTTGCCGCTATGGCTGGCGGTGACCGACAACGCGGGTGTATTGACCGTGAAATTCAAACTCCAACCGCCGCTGAGCCCGGCGCTGTTGGCATCTTCGACCAGAAGCTGCGCATACAAACTCCACGTGCCATTCCCGCTCACCGTGCTGGCGGTGGTGCCGCCAAAAACACCCGCCGCATTGGCATTCCCCAGGATCGCGGTCCCCGCTGGCTGAGCATAAGTGTAAGGGCCCCCCGGAGCCGGCGGCCCCACGCTGGCACTTTGGCAATCCACCGCATTGAACGGGCACGCCGGATAGGAGTTCGGACCACTCTCGCTCGTCGGCTTGAATGAGCCGCCGGCGACCCCGCTCGCGGCGCTGGAACTGGCCGTATCATCGAAGGTGACATCGAAGGGGCCGACGACCGAACTGCCACCCGCTCGCGAGAAGAAGTCCAGCGTTCTGCCGCCCGGGCCGACCAGCAGGAAGGTAAGCCAATTCGGCACGTGAGCATGGAATTGTTTAAGCGTAATGGTGAGGGCCTTGACGGTC
The DNA here is from genome assembly GCA_035541055.1 of Candidatus Acidiferrum sp. Lineage (GTDB taxonomy): Bacteria > Verrucomicrobiota > Verrucomicrobiia > Limisphaerales > UBA8199 > JAPLUA01. The sequence continues at coordinate 9,607 of DATKNZ010000319.1, forward strand.
CCGGGCAAGTTGGTGATGAAAATGTTCGACGGGTACGGCCCCGCCGGCCCCACCGAACTGTATCCGCCCGAGCTGGATCCGCCCGGAATAGCCACCGGTCCCGGGTTGTTATAGGAGTACTCGGGCGCCGAGGAATATAAGACCGTCGCCTCATCGATGCGTTGGTCCAGATGCCCGCTGCTGATACCCAGGTTCGTGCCGGAGTTGACTCCGCTGTAGCTGGCCAGCACGCGGTGTGTCCCTTCCCCAAGCCCGTTGGTGACGAACATCGCCACGCCGTTGGCGACCGGCACGTTCGCGGCCAGCGTGGTCAGCCCATCGGTAAAACTGACCGTGCCGGCGTTGACCTGCAGTCCTGAGCCGTCCGTGACGCTCACGGTGGCAGTATTGGTGATCGTGGCGCCCGCGAATGCCGGATTCTCCGACGACGTCACCACCGTCGCGGTCGGATGCGCGGTGGGCCGCATGGTAAAATTCAATGACCAGCCCCCGAGCGTGCCGGGCGTGCCCGTTGAGGTCCGATTAGCCAGAAACAAGCTCCACGCCCCGGTGGCTTCCAACCCGCCAAATTCGCCGAGGAGTGTCGCCGTGCCTCGGGGCGGTGCGGCATCGAAGATGACGGGGGCGGGCGACGGGTACGGGTCGGGCGGGGTGTTGCAGGACGGGTAGCAGATCAGTGAAGTCGGCAGGTAGATCCCGGAAGCCGGCACGGAATTCTGCGGTAGCGAATTGGTGGCGGCATCATCAAAGGTCAGCGTGAACGGAGAACCGGACCCGGTGCCGGCCGCCGCCGCCATGAATTCGCAGGCGGTTCCGTTGGGCGCCACCAGAATGAGCCCGAGGCCTTCCGGCGAACCGTAGTTCAAATTGGTGAGCGTAATGGTGATTCTCTGGATCGTCCCGGCCAGGGACGGCGCCCCGTTGGTCCCCACGTAGATCAGCGACGGGTAGGGCGTCGCGCCGATGCCGACCGAACTGCCGTTGGGAATGATGATAGTGCCTGGATTGCCGTAATTGGTGGAGGATTGCCCGGCTACGCTGACCGGCCTGAGCAGAACTGAAAGCAGGGCTAAGCTGGCGAACAGGCTCGAGCCGCGCCAACGTGCTGCCGGAGAGCCATGCCGCTGCCCGTTCAGGGGACCCACTTCGAAATAAGGCCTGCCAGGAACTACAAAGTTCATGCTGTTGTTCGTTTGCGCATCAATCCGGAGAAACAATCGAGGCCCGGCGTGCCTTGGCCTTCAACCTCCGTGGGAATTGTGGCAAAAACCTAATTCCACTCAACCGCCAGGTCAAACGCACCACCACAGGGCCGCGCCGTTTGAGAGGGCGAGCGTCCCTGCGAGCCCAAATATCTTTTAGAAAAGGGGAAAGTCAGGGCTCGCGGTGACGCTCGCCCTCCCGGTAAGGCCGTCATAATCCGCCGTCGCAGCAACGCGCAAGGGCGTAAAAAGTGAGGACGCGCACCGGTTGAGGCGAAGGGATCCCTCTGGAGTCTCTCCACTACCCCTCCCATACCCCTCCTGATGCACACCGGAGGTTCAAATTCAACCTCCGGTGTGCATCAGGAGGGGTGGTGGAGGGGTAGTGGAGGGGTTCCAGCCTGCCCCGGATTACAGGAATTCGACAAGCCTGAGCTGCGTATGTTGCTGAAACTCAGCGTCTTGCGGCCGATTCGGTTGCCGAAAACTGGCAGCCGCTATCCGTGACGAGGTTGTGTAGCAGGGGGGATACGAAAGGCGCCGACTTTTCTGTTCAACATGCTGCCGATATTGGTCCTGCTCTTTCATGGCTTGGGATTAGTTCCTGGATGAGGGGGAACTGGCGTCGGGGGAATCGTATTTGGAAGTGGACGATTTACCGTGCTCTGGTTCAGCCCCTGAGGCATCTGGGGCGGAGGGACAGGAGGCGGCCGCAAGCTCCCGCCCGAGATGCCCGCGTTAGGAAGTGCCGTCGGGGGGATTGGATTCGGAAAAGGACGGTTTGCCGGGTTTTGGTTTAGCCCCCGTGGCATCTGTGGTGGAGGTACGGAAGGCTGCCGCAGGATCCCGCTGGACGTTGTGTTAGGAGCTGGCGTCGCCGGGGCTGGATTAGCCGCGGGCGCGTTGTTGTCTGTGGGAGTTCCAGGAATTCGCCTTGTGGCGCCGGCTGGGGATGAAGGGGTAGCTGAGTTAGGCTGCCCAAACACATGAGCCGCCGTGAATAAGCCAACTACGATGAGCAACGCGATAGATTGATTCTTCATGCCCCCTTCGCAGCTTGGACCGTTCCAAGGCATCGTCAGGCGGCGGATCTGACGGAGAATCTCCCCTCGGTCGAGAGGTCTCGTGCAAATTGCAGCTAAAACGAGATGCAAAGTGCAGGCCCGCCCCGGGCCGTAACCGGCCGAGCCACGAAATGGGCCGGCGCCAGTCTTTTCGGTCTAATTAGCTCTTTCCTTTTCAGCAGGCCACTGCTACGTGTACGGGTCAAACAAAGGCAGCGGCATGGACCATGAAACAGCCATACTCCTGGTGGATGACGATCCCGATCTCCTGCAGTTGTTTTCAGAAATCCTGCGCGGGGAAGGCTACCAGGCGTGGGAAGCACGAACCGGAGCGGAGGGTCTCGACCTGGCCCGCGCCAAGCGCCCCGAGTTGGTGCTGCTGGACGTCGTGCTCCCTGACCTCAGCGGGGTGGAGATCTGCCGGCAGATTAAAGCCGACCCGGCGCTGTCGGATGTGGCGGTGGCATTGTTTTCCGGGAGGGCCACCAGCACCGCAGACAAGGTTGATGGCCTCGAGGCTGGGGCAGATGATTACATCGCCAGGCCGGTGGCCCCGCACGAATTCCTGGCGCGGGTCCGAACGATTCTGCGGCTCCGGCACACGACGGCTGCCCTCCGGGCCAGCGACAAGCACTACCGCCAACTGGTCGAAATCCTGCCCGAGGCCGTTGTCTTGCTTGACCTGCAGGGCCGGTTGGTTGAATTCAACCCGCAAGGGGTTGCGATGCTGGGCTATGCTGTCCCCTCCGAGTTGCTGGGGAAGAGCGCCTTCGACCTGACGTTGCCAGAAGATCACGAGCGTGTCAGGGCAGACATCGCGACCACGCTCGCCTCCGGAACCCTGCCCAAGACCGAGTACACGTTAATTGGGAAGGACGGCCGCCATTTCCCCGCGGAGTTGAGTGCGGCAGTATTTAGGGATCTCCACGATCAGCCGGCCGGCCTGGTGCTGGTTGCCACCGACATAAGCGAACGATACCGGACGGAGGAGCAGATCCGGCTGCTGGTTGACGCGATCCAAAGCACGACGGAGCTGATCTCCGTCACGGATCGCGAGAACCGCTTCACCTTTGTCAACCGGGCGTTTTTGGAGGCCTACGGTTATGCATGGGAGGAGATTCTGGGCAAGACGCCCCATCTCTTGTACTCGCCGAAAAACCCGCCGGGGATGTGCGAGCGCGTGTTCCAGCAGACGTTTGAGGGTGGCTGGAAGGGTGAGATACTTAACCGCGCCAAGGATGGCAGGGAGTTTCCAATCTGGTTGAGCACCTCTCAAATCCAGGGCGACCGGGGCGGAATAATAGGGCTGGTGGGCGTGGCAAGAGACATCAGCGATTGGAAGCGTGGAGAGCAAACGAGGGCTGCTCTTTCTCAACTGGGTTATCGCCTCAGCACAGCCCTGGCGCCCGATCAGGCGGCGAGGATCATTTTTGAGGTCGCGTCGGACCTCCTCGACTGGGATGCGGGCTACGTGGCTCTGTACTCCCAGGCCGAAGACCGGATCACCCCGGTCCTGACCTTCGACACCGTGGGCGGCAAGAAAACGCCCTTCCCATCCGACGGCCCGTCCTCCCCGCCGACCCCTTTTATGCGCCGGGTCATCGAGGGAGGCGCTCAGCTCGTGAACGAGGCGGAGCGGCCGCGCGGCAGCGAGGCATTCGTTCCGTTCGGTGACTCGAGCCGCCGTTCGGCTTCCAGGATGTTCGTGCCCATCCATTACGGCAGTGCCGTGATGGGGCTTCTCTCGCTTCAAAGCTACCAGCCGCAGGCGTACACGCCGCAGCATTTAGAGCTGCTGCAGGCCCTGGCCAACTACTGCGCCGGCGCGTTGCGGCGCATCGAGCTCACGGAAGCCCTGCGCCAGGCCGAGGCCAAGTACCGCAACATCTTTGAGAATGCGACGGAGGGCATCTTCCAGACGACCCCCGAGGGCCGGTTCCTCAGCGCCAACCCCGCGCTGGCTCGGATGATCGGGTACCCGACGCCCGACGCTTTGATAGCCGGGGTGACGGACGTCGAGCATCAGCTCTACGTGAAGCCGGAACGGCGGCACGAGTTCCAGCGGATGATGCAGGAGCAGGGGACCGTCCGGGGATTTGAGCTGGAGCATTACCGAAAGGATCGCAGCACGATTTGGGTTAGTATCAACGCTCACGCTGTGCGCGAGGGCGACAGCGGCCGCGTCCTGTTCTACGAGGGGACGATCCAGGACATCACCAAGGCCAAACGGGCCGAAGAGGCGCTGCAGATGAGCCAGGTCCTGCAGCGGGCGATGCTGGACAATATTCCGGACCCGGCGTGGCTGAAGGATGAGGAGGGACGCTTCCTGGCTTGCAACGAGCCGCTGGCGAAGGTCTATGGCCGACCCCGGGACCAGATACTCGGGCGGACCGTCTTCGACCTCATCCCGCAGGAGGCGGCCCGTTTGGCTCGCGAGGACGCGGAGGTTCTGCGGTCCGGCCGCCCCGCGGTGACGGAGGCCCCGTTAACGCCGCCTCAGGGACAGGAGAGGTGGTTCGAGACGATCAGGTCACCGCTGCTCGACGAACGGGGGCACGCCATCGGCACGGTCGGGATCTCTCGGGAGATCACGGAGCGCCGGTGGGCGCAAAACGTGCTGAAGGCCCAGTGCGACTTTGGGCTGTTTCTAAGCGCCACCAGCGATTTAAACGCCACGGCTGACCGCCTGCTCCAACTCGCGCTCGAGACGGAGGCGGTTGACTGCGGCGCCGTTTACCTGGTGGATCCCAAGACGGGCGCGATGGACCTGGTGCGCGCGCGCGGGCTTTCCGCCGACTTCGCGCGCAACGCCGCGCACGTGGCCGCGCACCCCGACGAGGCCCCGCGGAGCTCACCACGCCCCCCCGAGCGCCCCCGGATACCTCTGGTCGAAATCGTGCGGCTGCTCCGGTCCGAAGGCCTGCAGGCCCTCGAGCTCATCCCACTACAGCACGGCGGGATCATTGTGGCTGTGCTGGCCGTGGGTTCTCGTGTCCAGCGGGAGATCCCGCTCCGGTCCCGCCAGGTGATCGAAGCGATCGCCACCCAAACCGCGGGGGCCCTGGCACGCGTCCGGGCGGAGGAAGCCGCGCGCACGCAGCGCCAATTGCTGGAGAAGACCTTGGAGAGTCTTTACGCCGCCGTATTCATCGTGGACGCCCGGGCCGCCACCATCCAGGAATGCAACAGCGGAGCGACCCGGATGTTCGGTTATGGGCGCGAGGACTTCGTCGGCCAGAGCGCTGCCATGCTGCACAGGGACCGGGCGGCGCAGGAGGAATTCCAGCGGCACCTGCAGGCCGCCATAGCGGGAAAAGGGCTCGCGCGCGAGTTCGAGTTCACGATGCGGCGCCGGGACGGCTCGGCTTTTCCCACCGAACAGCACCTCGCGCCCATCCGCGACGAGGCGGGGAAGGTCACCGCCTGGGTGTCCATCATCCGCGACATCACCAAACGCAAGCGCAATGAGGAGGAGCTGCGCGAGGCTTCGCGGCGGATCATCGAAGCGCAGGAGGCGGAGCGGCTGCGGGTGGCGCGCGACCTCCACGACGGCGTCAACCAGCTCATTGCGTCCGCCAAAATGCGCTTGCGCAAGGTGCGCGACATGGCTGCCGGTCTCGGCCCCGCGGGGCGCGAGATACTCGATCGCTGCGACGGGTTGCTGGTGCAGGCCCTGGAGGAGAACCGGCGCATCGCCCACGACCTGCGGCCGAGCGACCTGGACGCGCTCGGGCTGGCGGCCGCCTGCCGCAGCCTCTGCAGCGAGCTCCGCTCCCGCACGAGTATGGCCGTCGAATGCAGCCTGACCCGCCGCGCAGAGAGCCTGCCTCCGCCCGTGCGATTGAACCTCTTCCGCATCGTCCAGGAAGCCTTCACGAATATCGAGCGGCACGCCCACGCTAAAACGGTGCGGCTGCGTCTGTCACTCCAGGGCAATTCCCTGGTGTTGAGAATCCAGGATGACGGGCGAGGATTCGAGGTCCGCCAGGCCAATCCTGCCCGGGCGAAGCGCCGCGGCATCGGGCTAACCAATATCCGCGAGCGCGCGGCGTCCCTGGGGGGGGCCTGCCAGATCGAGTCGGCGCCAGGTCAGGGGACGACGCTTACCGTACGAGTGCCCTGCGACAAGCCTGCCTGACCTTGGCGAGCGGGTCAGGCCAACCCGGTCTCCACCCAGCAAACAGCGTATCGAACCAGTTCGTTGTCGTGCCTCAGGCGCAGCTTTCCGCGAATCCTCCGGCAATTGTCCCGGACGGCGGTTGGGCCCAGGTGGAGCTGGCGGCCGATCTCCGGGTTGCTTTTCCCCCGCCCGAGCAACTCCAGGATCTCGAGCTCGGCATCCGTGAGCTGTTCGAGCCCTCGCGTCACCCGCTTTCTCTCGGGTTTCGGCGCTCCTTTGTGTCTCCGGGCCAGCACCTGCTCGCTGACGTAGATATGCCCGTCAAGCACATCGCGAATCGCGTGAACGACCTCCTCCGGGTCCTCCTGCTTCATGATGTAGCCGTCACCCCCGGCTCGCAGCACCCGGTCCGCGTAGAGCGCCTCATCATGCATGGACACCACCAGCACCTTTACCCCTCCGTTCCGTAAGCGAAGCTCTTTGACCAAATCCAGGCCACTCTTGCCCGGCAGGGAGATGTCCACCAACACCAGGTTCGGCTTGAGGCGGACGATGTCCTC
>DATKNZ010000320.1:0-30229 GCA_035541055.1 Candidatus Acidiferrum sp.
CGCAGTTCAAATCGCTCACACCCCCTAAGGGGCAGTTCAGGCCCATCATTACTGCATGAAACTGCGTCCGACCCTCACAACAACCGGACAGCCGTGGGGTCGACCCACATGGGAGATACACCGGGGTATCACAGGAATCGCGCCAGTGTTTCGGTTGGAACCGGCGTTCGTGGGCAGGCAGCCATTGCCGGTGCCGGAAAGACTAGAATGGGAGCGGTCCTTTCCTCAAGTCGCGTGGTCTCAGGGATTTACACCTTAACCAAGCGCCATCTTCCCCCGATCCGGAGCGCGACGGGTTTGGCTGCTGCCCTTGAACCCAAGCAATTCCCTTCCTGCACTAGCGCGCCACCCCATTAACCGGATGATTTCCGTCGAGAACATCTCAAAGCGCTACGTGATTGGCCATCAGCGGGATACGCGTGACGGCCTTCGGCATTCTTTAGAGCATGCGGTCCGAAATCCGTTCAGGTGGTTTTCCGCGCGCAGCGAAGTGAGGAAGGCTTCTCGGGAGGAGTTTTGGGCGCTTAAGGACGTTTCGTTCGAGGTGGAAGAGGGCGAGGTCATAGGGATTGTCGGGCGCAACGGCGCAGGCAAGAGCACGCTGCTAAAGGTCCTGAGCCGGATCACGGAACCCACCGAGGGCTGTGTGACGTTAAAAGGGCGCATTGCCAGCCTGCTGGAAGTGGGAACCGGGTTCCATCAGGAACTCACCGGCCGCGAGAACATCTTTCTCAACGGCGCGATCCTCGGCATGAGCAGGGCCGAAATCAGGAGGAAATTCGACGAGATCGTCGCCTTCTCGGAAATTGAGAAGTTCCTGGACACCCCGGTGAAGCGATACTCCAGCGGGATGTATGTACGCCTGGCTTTTGCGGTGGCTGCCCACCTTGAGCCCGAAATCCTGGTTGTGGACGAAGTATTGGCAGTCGGGGATGCCGAGTTCCAGAAGAAGTGCCTGGGCAAGATGGAGTCTGCGGGCTCTCAGGGGCGCACCGTGCTCTTCGTGAGCCACAACATGGGAGTAGTGCGACGCCTGTGCCGGAAGTCGGTTCTGCTCGAGCAAGGGCGACTGGTTGCTTTCGGCGACACCGATGAGGTGATCTCCAAGTATTTGAGCAAAGGCTGCGAGGCGTATGGGTTCCGAACCTGGCCCGAGAATTCGGCTGACGAGAAGCTCGTCCGATTGTGCGAGATCCGGGTGGTCACTTCGGAGCAGGAGGTGAGCGGGCACGTGGACATTCGGCAGCCGTTTTCAATCGAGGTGAAGTATCGGATTCTCAGCAGGCTGCCGATGTCCCGGATCGCTCTGCGTTTGTTCACGGCCGAGGGCATTCTGGCCTTCACCGCCGCCGATAGTTCCAGTCCCGACTTCTCGAAGAAGTCCAATGAACCCGGCTTGTACGTGTGCCGGTGTACCATTCCGGGAAATCTGTTAAACGAAGGCCAGTACTACGTGACGGTCACGGGTGACATTCCATTTCAGGAAATCCTGTTCTCGGAGGAAAGCGCCATTGGCTTTTGCGTCGAGCAAACCGGGGGCGCGAGTTCCCGCTTCCCGGAGAAATGGGGAGGCGCCGTCTGCCCTTTGCTCGAGTGGTCCACCGAGCGTGCCGAGGACGAGCTCGTCCTGCCTGGCGCCCGCTAGGCTTCGTGCCAACTATCCCGCAGGCCGCTGGCCAACGTGAGAAGCACTTTTCCTCGGGAAGCTTTCTGATTTGCTTCCCGCCGCGACCCCAAGGCTGAAATGAGCGGGTCGGATTCTGCTCCCGGCATAGCCCCGTTCGAATCATCGCGCGTGGTTGATGGCCCCGGGATTTGTGTGCGCTACGAGGGAGGGATGACGATCCTTCAGCCGGCGCACAGGAAGCCGAATCGGCGGCTGCTCTACCTGAACTCCTACGGGATGGCCGTTGCCTGGCGTGCGGCCAGCGCAGGCAAGGAGCCGACCCACCATCTTTGGGGCTGCGTCGAGTTGGTGCGCCGGGGGTACGAGGTCGCTATGCCTGAGGAACCTCGGCGGGATGGCCGCTTTTTTAATTACCGGCGCCAGGACCGAAGGCATTTGAGGTTTGCACGTAGCTGGCTTGGTCCCGAGGGCCTCGTTTACAGCGCGCATACGGTCCTGTTTTGGATACCCTTTCTCGCAGCCATAAATCTTCTTCGCTGCCCGATCGTCACCCTGTTTTATGGCAGCGGGGAAAGCTTACGATTGGCCGGCAGTTACAGCGCGATCATCGCAATGACTCCAGCGGCTCAGAGCCGGGCGACGGATGTTGCGCCGCGAGCCAGGGTTGCGCACCTGGGCTGGGGCGTGGATACGCCCTTCTTCCCCGTGCTGGCATACAGCCCACGCTGGTTCCTTTCCTGCGGCAAAACACTCAGGGATTTTGAGACTTTGAGAAAAGCGGCGGCTTTGTCACGGGCGCCGATCCGCGTAATAAACGCCAACGATACAGGAGAAGCCTGGCCTGACACCGTGGAGTTGTTGAGGGGCGACGGGCAACTGGGCTGGCAGGCCGTGTCTTACCGGGACTTGGTGTATGAACAATACGCAGGCTGCGCAGCGGCCCTGATTATTCTGGAGCCAGACCCGCAGCAGCGCGTGGCGGCTGGATTCACCCAGTTGCTGGAGGCCATGGCTCTGGCGCGTCCTGTCATCATGACTCGAACCGGGGCAGCACCGGGCGAGGTGGATATCGAAAAAGAAGGGTGTGGCATATTCGTGCCGCCGGGGGATGAAGTCGCGCTGGCTAAAGCACTCCGCATGATCTGCGAAGACCCTGAACGGGCGAAGGCGATGGGACAGGCCGGCCGGCGTTTGTGTGAGACCAGGTACAATATCGTGCGGTATGCCGACGAGCTGGATCGAGTATTCCAGGCACTATGAGCAGTTTACCGTCACGATGAGCGCGCCCGTAGCATCATTACAAAACCGGCTCCTGGCCGTGGCGCTCAGGTTTGCATTGCGCCTTCTGGCGCACTCGGGACCCTTCACGAAGGCGGACCTGCCCGTCATTCTGTCAAATCAGTTGGAGAGGATAATGAACCTACCCGGGGGGCTTCCCTTTTTCCCGACAGCCCCGGTATCCGCCGACACGGTGGGCCGTCTACTTTCGAAGCTGCACCCAGTTAAGTGCAGCAAGCCGTTGATCCGTTTGGGCCCGAACGGAGATGGTGGCTATCTCGTTCCCGATGATCTCGAGGGTATCAAGGCCTGCTTTTCTCCCGGTGTCGGCATGGTCGCCGGTTTCGAGCTCGACTGCGCCGAACGGGGGATGAGTGTGTACCTGGCCGACGGGTCGGTCTCAAAGCCTCCGGTGGATCACCCGCGTTTTCGGTTCGTGCAGAAGTTCATCGGCGACCGCACGCGCGGCGACACGCTGGCTCTGGGTGAATGGGTCGAGGAGGCGCTCGGGGATTCGGGCGGCGACCTCTTGCTGCAAATGGATATTGAGGGCTCCGAATACGGGACGCTGCTGGCGACCTCGAGCCGCGTCTTGGCGCGTTTTCGCATCATCGCGATCGAGTTGCACGACCTGGAGCTACTATTCAGTGCGCCTGTTTTTGGGTTTTATCGGCAGGTGTTCGAGAAACTGCTCGATACCCACACCTGTGTGCATATCCACCCGAACAACTATTGCCCGCCTTTTACGGTTGGCGGACTCGAAGCGCTTTCCGTGGCCGAATTCACGTTCCTGCGAAAGGACCGGGTGCTGGAACCCGTGTTTGCGGATGCGTTCCCCCACAAGCTGGATCAAGACAACACCGGTAAACCAGGGTTTCCGCTGCCACGTTCCTTCTACCGGGCTGCAAGTCGCAATGTGCCGGACAATGGCTCATGAGGATCGGTGGTCTATACGCGACACCAAACGCGGTGTTCTTTGAGGCAAACCTCCCGCTATGAGTAACCCGAAACAATTAGCACGGCACCTTCTCGTCAAAAGCGGGGGGCCACTGGGCATCAGAAGCTTACAGGACAGTTTGACAGCGTTACGGCAGACCGTGCCTGGCGTTGCAAAAGAGAGCCAGATTCAACTCATGCTGGCGTATCAGCGGCACAAGGCTGCCGGGGCTCAAATGCCCGCACTGAACGATGTGGAATTCAGGACGTTCTCCCAGAATGGAGAGGACGGAATTCTTTGGTATCTGTTCTCGCTCATCGGCACGACCAACAAGACGGCAGTTGAGGTCTGCGCGGGTGATGGCATCCAATGCAACACGGCGAACCTAATCATCAATCACGGATGGACAGCCCTGCTCTTTGACGGCAGTCAGGAGAACGTGGAGCGGGGCGCGGCGTTCTATCGGTCGCACCCAGACACCTTCACCTACCCACCGCAGTTTGTTCATGCCTGGATCGAGGCCGAGAACATCAACCAGTTGATCGCCGATCATGGGTTCGCGGGAGAGATTGACTTGCTGAGCCTGGATATCGACGGGATTGATTACTGGCTCTGGAAAGCGATCAACGTCGTGCGCCCGCGGGTCGTTGTGGCGGAAACGCAAGCGATTTGGGGAGACACCCGTTCAGTGACCGTTCCGTACCGGAAGGACTTCCGGGCCGAGTATGTGGACGGCTTTGGCATCTACTGTGGAGCATCTCTGCCGGCCTTCGCAAAGCTCGCGCGCGAGAAGGGATATCGTTTGATCGGGGCGCAGCGTTATGGATTCAACGCCTTCTTTCTGCGTGAGGACGTTGGCCGCGAAGTATTTCCGGAGGTCGGGGCTTCGGAATGCCTCCGTCATCCGTTTGTGCAGTGGGCAAAGGAGAAGCTGCTGCCCCTTGTCGCCAACAGGCCCTGGACCGAGGTGTAGTCTGGAGGCGCCCAGGCGCAGGGCACGTTCCGAGTATTCTATATGTCTGCCGATCTCCTGACCAACTTCGGGCCCGCGGCCCCACGACCGCAACCGGCCGTCAGGCTGATCGCGTTTTATCTCCCGCAGTTTCATCCGATCCCGGAGAACGACCGCTGGTGGGGAAAGGGATTCACGGAGTGGACGAATGTCGCCAAGGCCCAACCGCTTTTCAAAGGGCATTACCAGCCGCGCCTTCCCGCTGACCTCGGCTATTACGATCTTCGAGTCCCGGAAGTTCGCGAGGCCCAGGCCGCTTTGGCTCGGGCCTACGGCGTCGGCGCTTTCTGTTATTGGCATTATTGGTTTAATGGGCGCCGTTTGCTCGAACGCCCTTTCCGGGAGGTCCTTGAGTCGGGCAAGCCCGATTTCCCCTTTTGCCTCGGCTGGGCCAACGAGACGTGGAGCGGTTGCTGGTCCGGTGGCGATGAGCAGCGCATTCTCGTGGAGCAGACCTATGCTGGGGTGCAGGATTTTCGCTCCCATTTTCAGGCGCTGCTTCCGGCCTTCCTCGACCGGCGGTACGTGCGGGTTGACGGCAGCCCGCTGTTCCTGGTCTATCGGCCGCTGAAGATACCGGACTGCCGCGGGATGCTGACGCTTTGGCGCACGCTGGCCCGGGAGGCGGGCCTGCGAGGCGTGCATTTCGTTGCTCATTTGGATCACTGCGATCGGGAATGGGATGCAGAGGGCGCCGGCTTCGATGCCGTGACGATCTGGCCGCTAGGCCAAATCGCCCGCAGTCGAAACTGGCTCGCGTCCAGGAGGCTCAAGCGCACGATGAGCCGGCGACGGCTTCCGTGGACGGGCCGATTGGCGAAAGCGCTTTGGCCCGGGCTGGATCGCGTGTATGACTACGGTGAGGTCTGGCCCAAGCTCGTTTGCCCGGCGGAGCGGAACTGTCGGTATTACCCCATGGCGGTGCCTAATTGGGATACGACCGCCCGGTACGGCCCCGATGCCGTCATCCTGCACAATTCGACTCCGGACCTGTTTCGGCTTCACTTCCGGAAGGTGCTGGAGTCTTGCGCGCAGGCTACGGGCCGCGAACGCATCGTATTTTTGAAATCCTGGAACGAGTGGGCAGAAGGCAACTATCTGGAGCCGGACCTGCGTTTCGGCCACGGTTACCTGGAGGTCATTCGCGGTGAGCTATACGATTCCACTGTCCCGGAACCTGCGCCGGGCGCGGGTGAAGCCGCCGACTCTGAGCCTTGCGCCGCCAACGCGGTCGCGCCGCAGGGCACCCGCGCTGCCGAACCCGGGCGCTTTCAATCCGCGGGGTGCAGGCTGAGTTAGCATGCGCATCCTCTACGACGGGCACATCTTCCGCTGGCAGAGGGTTGGCGGCGTCAGCCGTTATTTCCATGAGATCATCTCGCGCTTGCCGGCAGACTGGTGCCCCACTCTCCTGGGCTTGGAAGCTCTCAACGGACATCTTCCAGCCCATTCGCGACTTAAGACTTCGCTGCTCAGCTCCGTCCGGCCGCGGCGTTTCACGCAACCTGTGAAGCGTTTCTGGTGGAAGCAAAGCCAGATCAAACAGGCAAACCTGCTGCATCCTACCTACTACACGCTTTCCGGCGGGCTCTCGTTCTCCGATTTCACGTGCCCGGTCGTAATTACGGTTCATGATCTCATCGCGGCCACCTACCCCCATTTGGAGGAACAGGCCGACCTTATCTTCCGATGTCAAAGGGAAGCCATTCTGCGCGCCGACCACATCATCTGCATCTCGAAAGCGACGGAGCGCGATCTCTTGGAGCGCTTTCCGCAACTGGCTAACAAGATCACCGTAATTCATCTCGGCGCATCCTCCCCCGTTTGGTCGGGCAAAGAACCTGCGACCGTGTTCGATCCGCCGACGTTCTTATTTGTCGGCAGACGTGGGGCCTATAAGAACTTCGCACTGGCAATGCGCGCTTTCGCCAAGGCCGCCGAGGTGCACTCTGGTATCCGCCTCCGGGTTGTCGGAGAGCCATTGAGCGCGGAAGAGCGATGGCAGTTGCACTTTCTAGGCCTGTCTGAGCGGGTGGACGTCTCGGAGTTCCCGGAGGCCGAAGCGCTGCAAGAACTGTATCGGAGGAGCGTGGCTCTTCTTTACCCTTCCCGCCATGAAGGTTTCGGCATACCGCCATTGGAAGCGATGGCCTGCGGCACGCTCGCCGTAACCTCGAACACGACGAGCCTGCCCGAAGTGGTCGGCGACGCCGGCATTATGCTGGATCCGGGCGACGAGAGCGCCTGGACGGAATGCATCCTCCAGATCGCGCATGGGGACGTGCCGAGAGAGGAACTGCTGGAGCGAGGCAGAAGGAGGGCCGCGGCCCTCTCCTGGGACAACTCGGCACAGCGCCACGTTGCTCTTTACAAGCGACTGGCGTGAGCCGCGGGGCTTCGCAGTCGCCGCGGAATCCTGCGAGCAACCAACAGATGCCCGAGTCAGCTCTGAACGCTACCCGGATTTGCCTCACGCCAACCCGGAATGAGGCCTGGGTCATCCAACGCTTCGCGAAGGCAGCGAAGCTCTGGGCCGACCACCTCATCGTTGCTGACCAGGGATCTACCGATGGCACTCCCGACCAGATTCGCGGTTTGGACGGGGTACAGGTCGTGCTCAATGACTCCGCGTTATTCGACGAACTGCACCGGCAGCGCTTGCTGATCGAGCACGCCCGGCGCATCCCAGGGAAGCGAGTCCTGATCGCGCTTGATGCCGACGAGGCGCTCTCCGCAAACTGCCTCGCGAGCAAGGAATGGGGAAGCATTTCCGAGGCGGCACCGGGTACGGTCCTGCGGTTCCGCTGGGTGAACATCCTCCCCGGGTTCGAGAACGCATGGGTGCCGAAGGATCGCACACTTTTCGGTTTTATTGACGATGGCACAGCGCATACAGGGCAGCGCATTCACAACCACCGCGTTCCCTGGCCGGAGGGCGCGCCGGTCCTCGATTTGGAAGACATCGTGGTCCTCCATTTTCAATATGTGGCCTGGGATCGCATGGTCAGCAAACAGCGATGGTACCAAACCTGGGAGTACATGAACCATTTGCAGGGACAGCCGCTGCAAATCTTCCGGCAGTACAGCCACATGCATGGGGGCTGGGACGAGACGGAGATACAACCCATCCGCCCGGAATGGCTCGAGGGCTATGCCAGGGCAGGCGTTGATTTCCGAACATTAAAGAGTGAGGAGGTCACCTGGTGGGACAAGGAAGTCTTGCAACTGCTTCGTCAGCACGGCCCCAAACACTTTCGGAAGCTGGCGATCTGGGATAAAGACTGGAGCGCGCTGGCGAGCACACTGGGCATGAACGGTGTGGACGTCAGGGACCCGCGCTCGGTATGGGAAAGGGCCGCGCACCGGCTTCTGGGCTCAACTCAAAACCGACGTGCGGACTGGGACGTTCGCGTTCTCGAAGCCGTCTTACGGAAAACCGGCTGGTAGCCCCATCGCGATGAGCAGCTCGCGCGCTGATTTGCAAAGCGCCGCTCCATCCGCGGGCGACGCTCCTTCCTATTCCCAGGAATTCTACTCCGGCCAGGTTCCGGGCGCCTTGCGCTCGGCACGGATTGTTCTGGAGATCCTTTTTGAAGCCTACCGCCCCGCATCCGTGCTGGACGTCGGCTGCGGGCAGGGCGCGTGGCTGGCGGCCGCGGAAGCCCTCGGGTGCACGGATTTGACGGGCGTGGATGGCTCCTGGGTCAATGTGTCGGCTCTCCTTAGCAAACGGATGCGGTTCACTCCCAAGGACCTGGAAGCGCGGCTCGCGCTCTCACGCCGGTTCGACCTTTGCTTGAGCGTTGAAGTGGCCGAACATCTGTCGGTCAGCCGGGCGCGCTCCTTTGTTGAAGACCTGTGCGCCGCGTCGGACGTTGTCCTCTTCAGCGCGGCCATTAAGATGCAGGGAGGGACCAGCCACACCAACGAGCAGCGGCAGTCCTATTGGGCCGGTTTGTTCGATTCATTCGGTTATCAGTGTCACGACCTGTTCCGGCCAAGGCTGTGGACCGACCAGCGCGTCGAGCGGTGGTATCGGCAGAACCTGCTCCTGTATGTTCGCCGCTCCAGCCCGCTGGCTGACACGATCCGCAGTGGCGCGCGCCTGGAGACGCCTCTGGATGTCGTCCATCCCGAAATCTACGAGGACAATCTGGAGGGTTTCCGTCGCCTCCTGGAAGAGCCGACGCTTCGGGTCTGCTGGCAGATGTGGCTGCTTTGGTGCCGGCGGCAAATGGGGAAGCTGCGCAAAGGACCCGCTCCTCGCAGGCCTGAGTAGCCCGCCAACCTCGCCGGCGGGAATCTCGCCGGTTTGCGAGCCTGCCTAAGTCTTTAAGCAACAATGATTGATATGGCGCAATCGAGTCCGTCCGCGGCAGGAGCGTTGGAATCACCGTCGGGCCGTGTTCTCGAAGGGCTCGTCGAGCGTGACGAATTCGGGATGGTCGTGCTTTCGCCCGCGCGGGGTCGGCCTTCGCGGCGAATGCTCTACCTGGATAGCTACGGTGGGCGCGCGATGTGGCAGAAGATCAAGCGAGGCGAGATGCCCCCGCACCATCTGCGCGGGTGCCTGGAGCTCGCTCGCCAGGGCTACGAGGTGGCACTTGCTGAGCCGCTGCCCGATTTCTATTTCAACCGCCGTGCCCTGCCGCATGACCTGAGGCTCCTGAAGCTCGTACGCCGCTGGTTGGGCAACGACGGCATCGTCTTCTGCGGCCACAACGTACTCTACTGGCTGCTGCTGCTGAAGAAGCTCGGCCTGATCCGCTGCCGGATCGTCTCGAACCTCTGGGCTCGGGAGCCGCTGAACCTCGCCCGCTATCACAGCGGGATAGTCGGGCTGACGCGCGCCGGCGCCGAGCAGGCCCGCAAGCTTGCCCCGGGTGTGAAGGTTGCCCCATTGGGCTGGGGTGCGGATCTGAGCGTTTACCCCAGGTTGCCCTACCGCCCCGAGGCTTTCTTCTCCTGCGGCATTGCGCTTCGCGATTTCAAAACGCTGAGCCTGGCCGCGGCGCGGTGCCGGCAGAAGATAGAAGTTCTCTGTCCGGGGATGCCCAAAGACGTGGTGTGGCCCGAAAACGTCAAAGCCATAGACTCCGGGCAGGGGTGGAATTTCGAGGAGAAACGGGTCACGTATCAGCAGCTTTTGCACAACCATTATGGGCGCAGCGCGGGCTCCTTGATCATCGTGAAGAAGGACCCGGCGGAGTATGTCGCCTGCGGGTTCACCGAGATCATCGAAGTGATGGCCATGGCCCGCCCCGTCATCATGACCCGCACAGGAGCGCTCCCCACCGAGATTGATATCGAGAAGGCCGGGTGCGGCCTTTTTGTGCCGCCCGAGGACCCCGAAGCGCTGGCGAACGCTATTGATGCGCTCGGGAATGACCCGGAGCGGGCCAGCGCCATGGGCGAGAAGGGCCGGGAACTGGCCGAGAGCTACTACAACATCGAGAGGTATGCGAACGACCTGCGCAACTTCTTCGAGAGCCTGTAATTGGGGCCCGCTGCAGATACCCCTTGTTTGATGACGTGCCCGGAGGAGCTGACAAAATGGCGATAAGCCAGGCTTTGGGTGTGGGAAGCGCCAGCGCGCCTTGTACGCGCGCGGAAGCGCCGCCAGCCGTGAAGGCGGCAGGTCACGTGGCTGTTCTGGACGGCGTTCGCGGCGTCGCAATCCTGATGGTGCTGTTCGGGCATTTCTACCAAACCTCCGTCATCAAAGTGAACTATCCCCTGGCCGGCAAGATCCTTGGCCGGGTACTGGCGCCGTCAGGGTACGGCGTGGAGCTGTTCTTTGTGCTTTCGGGCTTTCTCATCACAGGCATCCTGCTGGATACTAAGGAACTGCCCGGTTACTTCGGCAAGTTCTACATGCGGCGGTTTCTGCGGATATTCCCGCTCTATTATGGAGCCCTGGCCGCGGTGCTTCTGGTCCTGCCCTTGTTCGTCAACCTCGACGCTGGAGGCCGCGAGATTGTGGCGCACCAGGGCTGGCTGTGGTGTTATCTCGCGAACTGGCCGAGCGCTTACATCTGGGACAACTCCAACGTTTTCCTGCTGGGCCATTTCTGGTCGCTGGCCGTCGAGGAGCACTTTTACATTCTCTGGCCTGCCATGGTGTTCTTGCTCTCCAGGCGAGGGCTGGTCAGGGTGTGTTTCATTGTCCTGGTAATGTGCGCCACGGTCCGCGCCACCGACGCCATCATGGGTCAGGCCGGGCCGCTGATACTGCAATGGACCACGTTGACGCGGGTAGACGGCCTGGCCATCGGCGGGCTCCTGGCAATCGCCTTGCGCACGCCGGAGTTGAAGGAGCATCTGCCTAGTGGGAAGTACATGACCGCCGGCCTTTGGGTGTTCGGAGTGCTGGTAATGGGCCTGATGCTCATGCCCAGGCAGGTGCATTTTCTACCTATTCCGATCTTCAGTGAAACCATCGTGGTAAGCTTCCTGGGGCTCGCGGTGCTGGCGGCACTCCAGGCCCAGCCCGGCGAGCTGTATTACCAGATGCTGAGCTCACGCGTGCTGGTGGCCTTTGGGAAATACAGCTACGGAATCTATGTCATTCACGGCATCCTGAGACCGGTCTTCGCGAAGGTGTTCAATCTGGAGCACGCTCCCATCCATTACGGCTTGGCCTTCGTTTCTCTGGCGGCTTACTACGTGTTCGCGATTGGTGTGAGTTTCCTGCTGGCGTGGTTGAGCTACAACCTGATGGAGAAGCGTTTCCTGGCCTTGAAACGCTACTTCGAATACAAGCCCGCCTGAAAACGCGCCCGCGCATCCTGTATGTAAGCAGTTGCTGGCCGCTGGGTCAGGCCTTTGGCGGACAGTTGCGCTCGCTGCAGATGGGCCGCGCTTTGCAGCAGATGGGCGACATCACTTTGGTGGTCGTCAGCGTGGACGCCGCCGACGACACAGCCCTTCGCCAGACGACGGCGGAGTTCCGCGTGGAAGAGCCGGTTCACGTGGAGTTGGAACCCAACCGCGGCTTGTGGCAGCGGCTGCGCTGGGCCTTTGATCCCCATTACCTGAACGTTCACGGCTGCCGCGCCGGCAGCGCCGACAGGGAGCGCCTCGCAGCCATGCAGAAGCAATTTGATTTGGTGTGGGTGTTCCACTCGCGCACGCCGAACATCGTGGGGCAGTGGTTCTGGCCGCATAGCGTCCTGGATATTGACGATGTGCCCAGCACGTTCCAGCGGACGGTTTGGCAAAACGGGGCGAGCCTGGGCGAAAAGCTGAAGGCGGGTGTCACCGCCATGTTGCTGAAACGCCGGGAACTGCTCCTCAAAAAGCGGTTCACCGGGCTGGCCGTTTGCAGCGAGGCGGACCGCGAATACCTCGGCGCGGGCGACCAGGTGCACGTCATCCCCAACGGCTTCGAGCGCCCGGCCCGTGAACCCTTGCGCCTCCCCGGCACGCCTCCGCGCCTTGGCTTCATCGGCCTGTGCACCTACCTGCCAAATCTCGAAGGGGTCCGCTGGTTCTTGAATGAATGTTGGAAAAACATAAAGGCGCAAGTCCCTGACGCCCGCTTGCGCCTGGCCGGCAAAGGCACGGACGGCCCCCTTCAAGCGCAGGGCCGGGATATTGACGCCCTCGGCTGGATCCCGGATGCCGATGCGGAAATCGCGACCTGGTCGGCAATGATTGTGCCGGTGCGTCACGGCGCCGGCACGCGAATCAAGATCGCCGACGCTTTCAGCAGGAAATGTCCGGTGGTCTCCACCCGCCTGGGCGCGTTTGGCTACGAAGTCCGGAACGGCCGAGAGCTGTTGTTGGCCGATGATCCGGCGGAGTTTGCGCGTGCTTGCGTATCTCTCCTCCGGGAACCATCGGCAGGCGCGGCTATGGCCCAGAGGGCGTTCGACGTCTTCCTGAAGAACTGGACGTGGGACGCGATTGCCCCACGGGTTTGGGCTGCAGCAGAATACGCGCTGCAGAAAGCGGGCCGCGGCTGAACATTAGCGCCGTCAGGCCATTCCGGAGGGCTCCACACTATATCTGTAACCTACTCGCTCATAATAGCTTGCGATATTGGTTGGACCATCGGGTGTTCCCCGCTACCCCCGCCATAGTCTCACCGGATACTCGCCAGATACACACCGTCGTACCTCTGCAAACTTTGCAGAGGTACGACGGTGTGTATCTGGCGAGTATCCGGTGAGACTGTGGCGGGGGTGGCTCGGGCTGGCGGGACGGCGTCGGCAGTGAGTTCTGCAGGCCGGCGCCTGCGCCTTGAAACTACCCTGGGTCGGCTGCCCGTGTATTGACAAAGCCAATAGTTGAGCCAATGATGCTCTTTCCCGGAAATTGATCTACGAACCTGACGGCGCCATGAAGACGTCCACGTTTCCCCTACACCGGTGCGCCATGCGTTCGCGGGCGATTTGCGGGCATTTGATGCTGGCTTCCTTAATCGCGCCGGTAAAGGGGGTTTTTG
Organism: Candidatus Acidiferrum sp.; assembly: GCA_035541055.1. GTDB lineage: Bacteria > Verrucomicrobiota > Verrucomicrobiia > Limisphaerales > UBA8199 > JAPLUA01. The sequence continues at coordinate 13,304 of DATKNZ010000320.1, forward strand.
GCCAGGCCAGCACCTCGGGCACGCCGGAGCAACCGGCCCCTGCGCCTCCGCCTTCGAGCTATTCGACGGCGCAGACGCCTCAATACGAACCGGCGGCCGGGGCCGGTTACTCGACCTCTCCCAGCGGCTCGCGCCTGGCAGGAACGAGCCAGCTTGGGGGAGGACCGCCGGAAGGCCAGTCGCAGTTGTTCACTACCGGGGAAGGCTTGCTGGAATGGGGCATGGTCCACCTTTACCCGCACTTTGTTTATCAGCTTTCGTACGGCAATGGTGTGGCAGCGGTGCCCGGGCAACAGGTGGACACGATGGTTAACTCCTTTTCGCCCGGGGTACTCGTCCGGTTGGGCCCCCATTGGTCGCTCGATTACACGGCGACGCTGACGACTTATTCCAGCTCGCAGTTGAAGAACGCGTTTGATCAGGCCGTGGGACTGAACGGCACCACGGCTTACGAGGATTGGGTGTTCGGGGTTGCTATCGGGTTTTCGGACACGTCCCAACCGCTGGTTGAAACGGGTGCACAGACGGACCAGCAGGTGTTCTCGACGGTCCTCACAGCCGGCTACCAGTTGAACAGCAAGGTCTCGTTCAGTTTGAGTTTCAACCAGAGCTTCCGGTTTGCTTCCGAAGCCACGCAAAGTGCGCCGGGGACGGCTCCCGGCCAGTTGAGCGACCTGACGGAATGGTCCACGCTGGATTGGGTCAATTACCAGGTCCTTCCGACGGTGAGCGTGGGCCTGGGCGTCGGGGTGACTTACGATAGCCTGTCAGTCGGGCCGGACATCGTCTCCGAGCAGGCCCAGGCCCGTCTCCAGTGGATTGTCGGGAAGAGGCTGTCTGCGTACCTGAGCGGCGGCCTTAACGATCAGCAGTATGTTGGGTCGAGTGTAGGAGACTTCTTAAGCCCGATCTTCTCGCTGACACTTCAGTATCAGCTTTTCGAGGCGACAAGCCTCTTCGTCAACGCCAGCAGCGGCACCTCCCCCTCCTATTACGGCGGACAGGCGAGCCAAAGCACCGGCATCTCCGCCGGCGTCCACCAGCGGCTGCTGCGCCGGCTGTTTCTGGATGTCAGCGGCGGGTATTGGAACACCACCTATCACGCGACGACTGCGTCGCCCAATACACCGGGCTTGAGCGACTATGACAGCGCTTCCTTTAATGTGGCTTTGGGCACGACGCTCTTTAAGCGGCTGGGCGCTTCGGTGTTTTACAATACCCTGTTCAATACTTCCGGATCGGAGCTTTATAACTACACTACGCACGAAGTGGGCTTGACACTGAGTTACAGCTTCTAAAGGCCGGTAGACGAGATTTGAAGACATCTGTGCAGACTGGCCGAGGGTTGCAGCCGGCGGCAAGCAAACGGGAGGTCGCAGCCTCCGGGGAAGCCGGGCGGCTGCGCTTGTTTTTTGTCCTTATCGTCGCTCTCGCCCTCGGCTTCGCAAAGCCGCTGCTGGCGTGGATGCGGTTTGCGCTGGGGAGTGAGTTTTACTCCTACATGGTGCTGGTTCCGCTGATTAGCGGGTACCTGGTCTGGTCGAACAGGCAGGGCCTGGCCTTGTATTCCAGGCCGGTGCGCGCCTGGGCGGTTTTGCCGCTGCTGATCGGGGCGGGGCTCCTGGCGGGGTATTGGGCCTTGGCAGGCGCCGGCTGGCGGCCCGGGTTGGAGTCATACCTGGGCTTGATGGGCCTGTCGCTGTGGGCCTTTGTGGTCAGCGCGGCGTGTTTCTGCTTCGGGGTGGAAACGCTGCGCCGCGTGACCTTCCCCGCCTTCCTGCTCCTGTTCGCCATGCCACTGCCCGATGCCGTGTTGCAGCGGATCACTACTTTCCTGCAGCACGGTTCGGCGGAGGTGGCTTCCGAACTGTTTGATGCCTCGGGCATGGCCTTCCTGCTCCGCGATACCGGGCTCTACCTGCCGGGTATCCGGCTGGAAATTGCTCCTGAGTGCAGCGGCATCCGGTCCACGGCCGTCCTGCTGATTACCAGCCTGGTAGCCGGGCATTTGTTTCTGCATTCGGCCTGGCGCCGCGTCGCGCTGGCCCTGTTCGTTATTCCCCTGGCCCTGCTCCGGAATGGGTTCCGCGTGTTCGTTATCGGGCAGCTTTGCGTGCACGTGGGGCCTCAAATCCTCTATTCTCCAATTCACAGGCAGGGCGGCCCCTTGTTCTTCGGCCTCTCCTTGATCCCCTTCTTTCTTCTGTTACTATGGCTTCGCAGATCGGAAAGAAGAAGGCCGGCATGAGCAAGGCTATTTTTTGGCTTTCTCAGCCCGGCTCGAATTGCATCGAAAGAGAGAACTTTATCATGACCGCTCACACGCTCAGACGGCATTTATCCACGCTTCTCACGCTGGCGCTGGCCGTCGCGCTCAGCAGCGGCTGCACCAAGGCCGCCAAGCGAAGCCGCTACCTTGCCCGCGCGGACCGCGACTTCCGAGCCGAGCAGTATGACCGGGCCGAAATCGAGTATATGGCCGTGTTCAAGGTTGCGCCGTTGGACCCGGTGGCCATTTCCCAACTTGGCCTGCTTTATTTTACCGACGGCATGTTCCCCCAGGCGCAGCAATTCCTTAAGAAGGCGGTCGAGCTTCAGCCCGAAAACCTCGAGTTGCGGACCAAGCTGGCGATGGCCGACTTCGCGGTTCAGCGCCTCGGGGACGCGCGCGCGCAGGCGCTGCAAGTCCTGGCCAAACAACCGGCTAACCCGGACGCGCTTTTGGTGTTGGCCGATACGACGACCACGACCAACCAGCTCAAGGAGAGCACGCAGAAGCTGGACGCGTTGCCGGCTTCGGCAAAGAGTTCGGTGGCGTACCACCTCGCCCGCGGCACGCTTTGGCTGAAGCAGCAGAGCTTCACGAACGCCGAGGCGGAGTACAAGCAGGCAGTGACCCAAGACCCGAAATCCAGTCTGGCCCATTTGGCCCTGGGCAACTTCTACGCGGTGCGCAATGACGCCAGGCAAGCCGAGGCTTCCTTCAAGACTGCAGCCGAGCTTTCGCCGCCGCGGTCCAACGCCCGTATCCGCTACGCCGATTTTCGATACCGAACGGGCGCGCGCGAGGAGGCCAGGAAGGCCGTCACGCAGATCACCCAGCAAGCGCCGGATTACATCCCGGCGTGGAATTTCCTGGTGCAGGCGGCCTACACCGAGGGAAAGGGCGAGGAGTGCGCGGCCCTCATCCAGAAGGTGCTCGCGCGCGATCCCATCAATCGCGAGGCGCTCCTGACCAGCGGCGATTTGCTGCTCACACATGGGGATGGCACAAATGCCCTAGCCCGGTTCGAACGGGTAGCCGCTCTTTATGGCCGACGGCCTGACGTGCTGTACAAGCTCGCCCTGGCAAGTCTCGTGAACCATGACCTCACCAAGGCCCTGGCGAACCTGAACCAGGCCGTGACCGCTGCCACCAACTACCTTGACGCCATCATGTTGCTGGCGACCGTCAACATTCGAAGGGGTGAGCCGGCCCAGGCAGCCTCGTCGCTGTCTCAGTTCGTCAAGAGGGAGCCGCAATTCCTGGAACCGCGCCTGCTGCTGGCGAAGGCGTACCTGGCGCAGGGTGACTACGACTCGGCCGCCGAGGTGTATCGCAGCACGCAGACGCTGTTTCCGTCGAATCCACAGGTAGCGGTTCTCCTGGCTGCGGTGTTGGCTCAGCAGAACAAGCGACCCGAGGCGCGCCAGGAGTTTGCGAAGGCGTTGGACCGCTCGCCGGACTATCTTCCGGCCATCGAAGGTCTGGTCGAACTCGACATCCTTGATCAGAGATACGCGGCGGCGCTCGAAAGGGTCCAGAAACTTGCCGCGAAGAACGCCAGCGCTCCCGAACCCCTCCTGCTGATGGCCCGGGTTCTTACCGGGCGGGCCCGCGCGGCGGTGGGAGAAGAGAACGCAAAGAACGCGCGTTCGGGCCGGCCCATGGTTTCCATCGCCCAGGTTCCCGCCGCCCAGGCCGATATAAAGCAGGCGGAGGCGGAACTGCATAAGGCAATTGAGCTCAAGCCGGATTTGCCCGCTGCGTATCTGGCGCTCTCCGAGATACACGTTGCTTTAGGCCAGCCGCAGCAGGCCCTCGCCACGCTCAACGGCTTTCTGGCCAGAACGAACGACGGCGCCGTGCTGTTGCAGGTAGCTATGCTCAACGACTCGCTGACAAACTATGCGGCAGCGCGGGATGCCTATGAGAAAGTCCTTGCCCTTGACCCTAACCTCAGCGGGGCGCTCAACAACCTGGCGTACCTTTACTCCGAGCGACTGGTGGACCTGGACAAGGCGTTACCCCTCGCCGAAAAGGCGCGGCAACTCCAACCCCATGACCCCGCGGCGGCCGACACGCTGGGCTGGATTCTATACAAGCGCGGCGATTACCCGCGGGCGCTGAGCTTGATCCAGGAAGCGGCCGCCGGGCTGCCGAACCTGGCTGAGGTTCAGTTTCATCTTGGCATGGCGTATTACGCGCTGGCGGAGGAAGCGGCGGCGCGAGCGGCGCTGGAGAAGGCCTCCAAGGCAAAGGAAGACTTTCCGAGCAAGCGGGAGGCCCAGGCGCGACTGGCCATTCTCGCCATTGACCCAAGGACGGCGAGCGCGGCCACGGTGGCGCAATTGGAACAGCACCTGCGGCAGGTCCCGGGGGACCCGATCGCCTTGTCCCGTCTTGCGGCCATCCAGGAGCGCGATGGCGCCTTGGATAAGGCGCTCGAGACGTACCAGAGTGCGCTCAAGTACAACCCGCAGAGCGCACGGCTGATGGTCAGGCTGGCGCAGATCTATTCGTCTGGTCGGTATCACGATCCACAAAAGGCGCTCGAATGGGCGAAGAAGGCCCACAACCTGGCCCCGGACGATGCCGCAATTTCCGCGATGTTAGGACGCCTTGCGTTCGAGACGGCGGATTACAAATGGGCGGCCAACCTGCTTGAGGACAGCGCCCGCAAACTGCCGAATGACCCTGAAGTCTCGTATGACCTGGCTTGGACTTATTACGCTCTGGGGCGAGTGCCGGATGCGGAAGCCGCGATGAAGGGAGTGGCCGCCGCTCCGGGCAGCAAGTCGGAGGAGGCGAGGAGGTTTGTTGGAATGGTGGCTGCCGCGAAGGGGCCGGCGGTCAGCGCCTCGGCGGCGGCGCAGGCCGAAGCTATCCTCAAGGCTGAGCCCAACTACGTTCCGGCCTTAATGGTTTCCGGCTTGGCCCAAGAGAAGGCTGGAAACTACAAGCAGGCCGCTCACTCCTACGAAAAGGCTCTTGCGGACTTTCCGCTCTTTGCCCCGGCCACCCGGAATCTAGCCATTCTGTGCTTCGAGCGGTTGGGGGATGACACCAGGGCATACGATTTAGCGAGCAAGGCCCGGCAGACTTTCCGGGATGACCCGCGCCTCGCCAGGACTTTGGGCATCCTCTCGTATCGCAAGCAGGATTATCAAAAGGCCGCCCAATTCCTTAAGGAAGCTGCACAGAGCCAGGCTGGCGACGGGGAAGTGCTCTTCTGCCTCGGCTTGGCCCAATACCAGCTTAAAGCGCGTTCCGAATGCAAGACCTCCCTCCAGAAGGCGTTGGCTCTGAACAGCTTGGAACCCAAGAAGGCCGATGAGGCCCGGCGAGTCCTGGCCGAGTTGAAGTAGCGGGCCACCGCTCACGCCGGCAGCACAGTCTGCCCTCGCTTTCAACGCCGTCACAAGCCGATCGCAAGCCATGCCTATCCGGTTGGTTGTCCTAACCTCAGCTCTACGCCCTCACCTCTCCGTCACCACACCGCATAATCGCCGTATAATCCCCGTATATTCAAATTGAATATACGGGGATTATACGGGGAGTATACGGCGATTATACGGTGTGGTGACGGTGTTATCAGGGTAGCCTCTGTTGTGCGCAGTAAGTGCCTTTAGGGCAGTGACTTACGACGTGGCTATCCGGTTGGTTGTCCTACCGTGATTTGACGTATGGCAATCCCCTTTAATCTGCCCACGGTTGGGCTCTGCGAACCTTGGTAAGGACAAGGAACCGGATAGGCATGTTGCAAGCTTCTGGAACACAGGTGGTTGCAAATCCGAGATGCCGACGGGCCGGGGCGGCGTACAGATGGAGCACGAGCCCCGCTTGGAGCGAGGAACACCGTGAAAGCGCCCGAGATAGAGTGTTCCACGTTGATGATCAATAGGTTGCAACCGAAAAGCCTGTTTCGCAGCAAGTGTTGGCTCCGTTTACAGTGTGCTTTGATTCACCTAAGTTGCATCAGAACAGCATGTTACGCAATGTATCGGCTGCTTTGGCGGGTGAAATCCTCTTTCTTGTCGGAATTATTTACGGTTTGTCAGTGGGCTACGCCATGCCAGGCGCTACGTTATGGTTGTTCAAGTTGCATCATATCAACGTCTTACGCCAGTGGATGGGAGTGATCGCCTGCACTGGCATAGCCCATGCTAGGAACAACCGACACGTAGAATAGAAATGAACAAAGCAAAGCAAATGGAGAACAAAACTATGAGAAGCATAAAAGCAGTATTGGGGACCTTGGCGGTCATGGCGCTAGCCGGATCGGCCATGGCGGTACAGAACCAGGTGATCTGGGTGAGTGACAACGGCACAGCGCTTGTCGGATCGCCGTCAGCGAGCACCTCCGGGGCAATTACTTTCTCGGGGAGCGACGCATTCTGGACTGTCGTGATTTCGACCGGCACTGCCTATCCGCCGCTGGTCGGTCCGGGAACCCTATCTTCACCGGTTATGGACCTTAGCATCACGGCGACAGAGATAGGTGACTCTTCGGCCACGCATGCGTTGACCATTACGTTCGGCGCCGATGGATTTGGGCCGACAGCAGGAGCGTTTGCGGCTATTCTGAGTGGACACGTGGTTAGTGGCGCGGGTGGTCAAACGGTCACGTACAATTCCTATTATACCGGGAGCCCGCTGAATCCTGCGAGCGTAACTCCTCCTGCCGGGACGCTTCTGACGGCTTCAGGTCCTGTGGCGCCTTCTGTTTATAACAGCACGGTGTCCAGCGCTGGTGTGAGTCTGGCGGCTCCTTATGCCTTGGAAGAGGTCGTAACGATCGGATCGTCGCCCGATGGCGCGAGCTACAGCTTGGACGCGAGCCTGCGAACGGTTCCCGATGGCGGGACGACGGCCATGCTGCTGGGCGGCGCTCTGTCGGTTCTCGGGCTGATTCGCCGGAAGCTCGCGTAAGCGGGCTTGGCTGAAGGTCTTTCTGTTCTACGCAGGCAGGAACGTGTGTTCCTGCCTTTTTTTATTTCTAGGCTTCTTGCGTTCTGGCATCTTAGGCTCGAAATGACCGCCCCGGCCGCCCTGGAATTTGCCAGCGCTCTGTCCGCGGCTTCGCTGGCGTTGACGCTCGTCCTGCAGCAGCGTCGGACCGCGGCGCGCTGGGCCTTCGCAGCGGGCATGCTGGGCTTTGCCGCCGAGAGCATTTGTGCCGGGCTTGCCGCGGGTCCCGGCGAGGTTGCCGGCATCGCGCGCTGGCAGCGGCTCGCGTTCATGACTCTGGCTATCCTACCGGGGCCCTGGCTCCTGTTCAGTGTTACCTACGCCCGGGGGAACGCCCGCGAGTTCCTTGCTCGCTGGCAGATCGTGATTGCCGCCGCGTTTCTGGCTCCCATAGCGCTGGCCGTTCTCTGTGGGGACGAGACTATCAGCGCGCTGGCTGAAGGGACATCGAGCGCGCACCTGATCGTCCGTCTGGGCTTTTGCGGCATGGCCCTCAATCTGATGTTTCTGCTTAGCGCCGTCATGGTCTTGATGAACCTGGAACGCACGTTCCGGGCGGCAGTTGGGACCATGCGCTGGCGGATCAAGTTTGTGGTGTTGGGTTTGGGCGTGCTGTTCGTTGCCCGCGTGTACACGGGCAGCCAGGCGCTGCTGTTCCATGGGGGGGACCTGATGCTGCAATCAGTCAACGCCGGCGCCTTGCTGCTGGGGTGTGTGCTGATGTTGTACGGCGTGCTCCGGGCCGGCCTTTCCGATGTGAGCGTTTATCCTTCGCAGTCCTTATTACATCGCTCGCTAACGGCAGTTGTGGCAGGGGTGTACCTCCTGCTGGTAGGAGTTCTCGCCAAAGTCGTGGCCGTGCTGGGGGGCGACGCGAGTTTTCCGGTGACAGCGTTCCTGGTGCTCCTGGCCCTGGTTGGACTCGCGATGCTCTTGTTGTCCGACCGCGTGCGGCTCGTGACCCGGCGCTTTGTCAGCCGCCACTTCCAGCGGCCGATATACGATTATCGCACCGTTTGGCGCACGTTCACTGAGGGAACGACAAGATGTGTTGAGCAGGGCGAGTTGTGCGGCGCCGTTGTCAAACTGGTCTCCGAGGTCTTTCAAGCCCTCTCGGTGACCATTTGGCTGGCAACGGACCGGAAGGATCGCCTGAATTGCGCGGCCTCGACGTTTCTTTCGCGCGAAGAGGCGACGAAGCTTTCGTTGGAAGCAACCGATGCGGCGGAAGTTATCACCGCGCTGCGCGCGCACCCCGAGCCGCTGGATATTGATGCCTCGAAAGAACTTTGGGCGGCCGCCCTCCGACGCTCCAATCCGGTGGAGTTCCGGAAGGGAGGCAACCGGGTCTGCGCCCCGCTGATCGCGGGCGGGGAGTTGCTGGGATTGCTCGTGCTTGGCGACCGCGTCGGTGCTGTTCCTTACACCGTGCAGGACCTGGACCTGCTTAAGTGCGTGAGCGAGCAGGCCGCGGCCAGCCTGTTGAATATCGAGTTGTCCCAGAAGCTCTCCCAGTCCAAGCAGCTCGAGGCCTTTCAGGCCATGTCAGCGTTCTTTGTCCATGATTTGAAGAATACGGCCTCGACGCTCTCGCTCATGCTGCAGAACCTGCCGGTACACTACCAGGACCCGCAGTTTCGCGAGGACGCCTTGCGGGGCATCTCCAAGACCGTAACGCACATCAACGAGATCATCGGCAGGCTGACGGAACTGCGGCACGAGCTTGCGCTGCGGTCAATTGAATGCGACCTCAACGACCTGGTGGTTGAAACGCTCAAGGCTCAAGACTCGGGCGGGGATGTCCGCTTCCGGCAGGAGCTGCGGCCGCTGCCAAAGATTCGGGTTGACCCGGCGCAGATACGGAAGGTTATTACCAACCTTGTGCTGAATGCCCGCGATGCCGTTCCCTCGGGGGGAGAGATTCGAGTCGAGACCAGTCGAAACAATGGCTGGGTTGTTCTGGCAGTGGCGGACAACGGTTGCGGGATGACGTCCGAATTCATCCAGCGCTCGCTGTTTCGCCCCTTCCAGACCACGAAGCGGAAAGGCATCGGCATTGGCATGTTCCATTGCAAGATGATCGTCGAGGCGCATCGCGGGCGAATCGAGGTCGAGAGCGCGCCTGGAAAGGGAACGGCTTTCCGCGTCTTTCTGCCAGTATCTTCCTCCTGATCAGCCGATTTACATAAACCTCAAGCCGCTGCTGCCATGCTCCCCAAGCTCTTAGTGGTTGACGATGACGAAGAAATTCGCACGCAGATGAAATGGGCCCTGGCCCAGGAATATGAAGTCTTCCTTGCCGGGGACCGTGCCCAGGCAATGGACACGTATGCTGAGCACCGTCCGCAAGTCGTCTTGCTGGACCTTGGCCTGCCGCCGCACCCGGGCACGCCGGAGGAGGGGCTCGCGGCTCTTTCCGAGATGGTGAGTCTGAACCCGCACGCGAAGATCATCATCGTTTCCGGCCAGGCGGAGAAAGCCAACGCGCTCCAGGCCATCGGCGCCGGCGCCTACGACTTCCTCACCAAGCCCGTCCAGGTGGAGGAGTTGAAGATCATTCTGAAGCGCACTTTCCACGTGGCTGGGCTCGAGCGAGACTACCGAGAACTACAGGCAAGGATTCAAGAAGACACCTTTGAGGGATTGGTGGGCGCCAGTCCGCAGATGCAGCGGGTCTTCACTTCCGTCCGCAAGGTGGCCACGTCGAATGCCCCCGTGCTGATTCTGGGTCAGAGCGGCACGGGCAAGGAAATGGTGGCCCTGGCCATCCACCGGCGCAGCGCCAGGAAGGACGGCCCATTCGTCGCCATCAACTGCAGCGCGATACCGGAGAGCTTGTTGGAAAGCGAACTCTTCGGGCATGAGAAAGGCTCCTTTACGGGCGCGCATGTCCAGCGCAAGGGGCGGATCGAGACCGCTAGCGGGGGAACGCTTTTCCTCGATGAGGTGGGAGAGATTCCGTTGCAGTTGCAAGTGAAGCTGCTCAGGTTTCTACAGGAACAGTTCATCGAGCGCGTGGGCGGCAGGCAGCAGATTCAGGTGGATACCCGGGTGGTCGCCGCGACGAACGTGGACCTGAAGAAGGCGATAGCCGAAGAGCGTTTTCGGGAGGATCTTTACTATCGGCTGGCGGTGGTGGTCATTGGACTGCCGGCGCTCCGTGACCGCGAGGGGGACATGCGCCTGCTGGCCCAGGAGTTTTTGCGCCGAAATGCCGCGGCGAACGGCAGAGAGGGGGTCAGTTTCAACCAGGATGCCATGCGGGCGATTAACGCCCACTCGTGGCCGGGGAATGTCCGCGAGCTTGAGAACCGGATCAAGCGCGCGGTGATCATGGCCGACGGCAAGCGCATCACCGCCGAGGACCTCGAGCTGGAGAGCCCCGCCTCGCCGGTGAACTTCAACCTGAAGGAAGCGCGGGAGGCAGTTGAGCGTGAGGTGATCCAACGAGCCTTGAGGAAGCATGCGGGCAAGATCGCCCCGGCGGCCGCCGAAATGGGGATCAGCCGCCCAACGCTTTACGAACTCATGGACAAGCTGGGCTTGGAGAAGCCCGAGCGCGAAACGAAACCGGAGTCGGTCCGAGAGGGCGATCATTAAGCGCTCACGGTTGCGCCGCACCCATCTGGACGCAGCCCGATGAGGTCTGCGGGGAGGGCTGCTCACACGCGCTGAGAGGCGCCCTTTGGACCGATAGGCAACCCAGGCAGTTGCCAACCCCCCGTCGCTCGTTCAAAGTAGGGCCAGATGAGCAAGCGTTTTTATATCACCACCGCCATTGACTACGTCAACGGCCACCCGCATCTGGGTCATGCCTACGAGAAGGTGGTTGCGGACGTGATCGCCCGGTCACGCCGCAGCATGGGGCAGGAGACGTTCTTCCTCACGGGACTGGATGAGCACGGGCAGAAGGTCCAGCAGGCGGCGCAGTCAGAGGGGAAGACGCCACAGGTTTACTGCGATGAGTTGGCCGTCGTCTGGAAGGCCTTCGCGAAGAAGCTGGACCTTACGAACGACGATTTCGTTCGCACCACGGAGCCCCGGCACAGGCAGGCCGTGCAGGCCATCCTCGCCAAGCTCCACGCCGACGGGCACTTCTACAAAGAGGTCTATCGCGGTTTCTACTCAACGCGGGAGGAGACCTTCCTGACAGACAAGGACCGCCTGCCCGACGGCACCTTTGATCCGGCCTGGGGCAAGGTGATTGAGCTGGACGAGGAGAACTACTACTTCCGGCTGAAGGATCACCAGCAATGGCTCATCGGTTACATCGAGCAGAACCCTGGCTTCATCGCCCCCGACTACCGGCGCAACGAGGTGCTGGGCTTTCTTAAGAACAACATCCTCGAGGACTTGTGCATCACCCGGCCCGCCGCGCGCCTGAACTGGGGTATCCCGCTGCCGTTCGATCCCGCCTACGTGACTTACGTCTGGTTCGATGCGCTTTCGAACTATATCACGGTGCCGGCTTCGCGCGGAGATGCCGGTGTTCCCGAGTCCCTCCGAGCCTCCTCCTCGGGGGCCGCACCTCTCGGCCACGTGTGGCCTGCCGACATTCACCTCGTGGGCAAGGACATCGTGAAGTTCCATGCCGTCTATTGGCCGATCATGCTCAAGGCGATGGGGGCGCCGCTTCCCAAACAAGTGCTGGCCCACGGGTGGTGGCAGAAGGACGGGCAGCGGATGAGCAAGAGCACCGGCAACATTGTTGACCCGGTTGCCGTGATTGATGAATGGGGTGTGGATGCCTTCCGTTTCTATGTGCTGCGCGAGCTGGACATTGGCCCCGACGGCAATTGGACCGAGGCAGGTTTCAAAGCGCGCTACTCGGCGGAGCTGGCCAACGGCCTCGGGAACCTCGTCAACCGCTCGCTTTCCATGCTTAAGCGCTATCGCGACGGCGTGGTGCCCAAGGTCTCGACTGAGCTCGCCCCCGAGACGGAGAAGGTCATCGCCGAGACGCGCGCATTGCTCGAGCAAAACCGGCTGCAAGGCGCGTTGCAGGCTATCTGGTCCCTGGTGGCCAGGGCCAACCAATACGTGGACCACACCGCCCCGTTCAAATTGGCGAAGGAACCCGCCAAGGCCGAGCGCCTCGACGAGGTGCTCTATAACCTTGCCGAAGTGTGCCGCGTGCTCGCCGTGTTGCTCTGGCCGTTCCTGCCGGGGACTTCCGGGAAGATTTACGCGCAGCTCGGGCTGGCGGGCGCTCCGGATAAACTGTCGGAAGCGCGCTGGGGCGTGCTGGCGAGCGGGCACCAGATCGGGGCCCCCACGCCGCTGTTCCCGCGGAAGGACATCTGATCCGTCCGACTGTGCCGATGAGCTACGGCAGAGCGCTGGCATTGCTCCTGTTCCTGCCGGGGCTTTCGATCAGCGCTGACACATTAAACCTGCCGACCCGGCCAGCCCACTCACCTTCCGGCAGCGAGTTCGCAGAACGTATCGCGCCTTTAGCATTGCCTGAGCGGGACGAGGAGATATGCGCCCAGGTCCTGGCAGGCAACGTGCCGGAGTTCCTGCGCAAGCTGGTGCCCATCGCTATCACCAATGTCGTTGCCGGCAAAACCAACACTGCACTGCTCTTTGTCACACCGGATTACCTGGCCGTCGGCTCGGATGAGGACTACTTCCTCACGCCCATGTCCCCCTACACGGCGCAGCGGATCGCCGACGCGTTACATTGCTCCTTGCCGACGCCGAAGATTGTAGATGCGATCTACGCGGCGGCGGAGGTCAAGCTGCCCCCAGTGCCGATCCCGCCCAGCGCCGCAATGACCACCGTCCGCGTCTTCAGCAACCACAACGCCGTGGTCCGCGCGCAGCGTGCTCAGGAATTCCCCTCCCACCCTCTTGGCGCGCTTGTGGCCGGCCACAAAAAGGATGTTGTCATCAGTGCGAAGTTGCCCTCCGCTCCGGGGAAGGTCGCCATCTACGGCTGGCACCAGACCAACGGCGCCCCAATCCAACCGCTGTATCTGAAGCATACCGCCGCCTGGGTTGATTACAGCCAGTGCATCCGCCTGGTCCAGCAGCGGCTTCTCGTGAATGGCGCCACCCAAACCGTGGCCCACGTGCTTGCTGACCCCGCCCTCGCCGCCTTGCTCAGCGACGAGGGTGTCGTTACCCAGCCGCGCTATGTGGAGCCCCCGGGCTTCACCGGCTGGCAGGAAGTTCCCACGAGAAAGGAGCGCATCGCCGCTTTCACGCTCGAACCCGAGGTGAAGGTTCACATCAACTCCCCCGACCGAGAGTCCTTCACCCCCGGCAAACGGGTCATGCTCATCTTCTATGCTTTGCCCAACGGCAACACCACCGCGCAAACCATCGGCAAGGCCGTGAAGCCTGGCGACGATTGGCACTACGACATTCAGCACATCGGCGCCCAGACGCGCTTTCTGCGCGAAGTGCTGAAGGACCGCGTGGTGGTCGTCTGCTATTTGGAAGCCCAGTCCAGGAGCTGGCCGGCATGGCGCAAGGCCCACGGGGATTCCGCTATTCCCGACATCATTGCCACCGTGCAGCGCCTGTTCGCCGGGTCTCCGCTGGACACGGTGCTCACGGGTCATAGCGGCGGCGGCAGCTTCATCTTCGGCTACCTCAATGCCGTCCCGTCCATTCCGGACGACGTCGTGCGCATCGCCTTCCTCGACAGCAATTACGCCTACGATAAGTCCCGCGGGCATGAAGAGAAGCTGGCGCGATGGCTGCGCTCCTCAGACCAGCACTTCCTCTGCGTGCTGGCTTACAATGACGCCGCCGCGCTGCTCAACGACAAGCCATTCGTCACCACCTCGGGCGGAACCTGGGGCAAGAGTCACGAAATGCAGCGCGATCTCGCGGCGGATTTCCCCTTCACCTGCCAGACCAACGCCGAGTTCCAGACCTTCTCCGCGCTCGATGGCCGCGTCCGGTTCCTGCTCAAGGAGAATCCCGACCACAAGATCCTTCACACCGTGCAGGTCGAGCGGAACGGCTTCATCCATTGCATCCTGGCGGGCACGACCAACGCCAGCAAAGGCTACGAGTACTTCGGCCCGCGCGCCTATTCGCAGTGGATCAGCGCAGAGTGACGACGGCGCGCCGCGCCCTGCCTCCTTAAAGCTGCCGAAAACGGCATTGGCTGTTCAGTTCCAAACCCAACGGCGGCTGGCGTGTCGTGTCGAGAAGCCCCTCCCGCAACCTGCGGCGGGTCGCGGTGTTTACTCCCTTTGAACTGTTATTAGTGCAATGGGCGAGGGCGGCTCGACAACGGGCCGCCTTCGCCTTCGTACGGCGCTACTTGGCCATCACGATCTCCGCGTCCGCACCAGGCCGCTGCGGCGTTTCCTCCTCCGCCTCCGCAGAGGCGAGCGTGCCCGCCGAACGGTCGGCGGCGCCCTCCGCGGCCTTATGGAACTTCACGCTGACGATCTTGCTGACGCCATGCTCTTGCATCGTGATGCCGTAGAGCACGTCTGCCATCCCGATCGTTCGCTTGTTGTGCGTGATGATAATGAACTGCGAATGCACCAGAAACCGCTGCAGGATGTGGACGAAGCGGTTGATGTTGGACTCGTCCAGCGGCGCGTCCAGCTCGTCCAGCACGCAGAACGGGCTGGGCTTGACCTGGTAGATGGAGAAGAGCAGGGCCACGGCGGTCATGGTCTGCTCGCCGCCGCTGAGCAGGCTGATGCTCTGCAACTGCTTGCCGGGGGGGCGGGCCATGATCTCGATGCCGCTTTCCAGCACGTCCTGCTCGTCCACCAGCATGAGGTCGGCCCGGCCGCCGCCAAAGACCTCGGTGAACATGGCGCGGAAGTTCTCCCGGATCTGGTTGAAGGTGGTGGTGAACATCTCCCGCGTCTGGGTGTTGATGCGGTTGATGATCTCGATTAACTGCGTCTTGGCCTGGGCCAGGTCGTCGTGCTGCTTGCTCAGGAACTGGTAGCGCTGCTCCGTTTCCTCGTATTCCTCGATGGCCACCAGGTTGACCGGCCCCATCTCGTCGAGGCGTTTCTGCAGGGCCGCCACTTGGTCGGCCACGCCGTTCCAATCGGTGCTGGCCCCGGCCGCGGCCATCTCCTCCGGGGTGAGGGTCTGCACCTTGGCCGGCCCTTCCTCGGCGTAGGTGATGGTGATGCACTCGCTGCGCACGTCGTCCAGGTTCACCTGGTATTTCTGCTGGATGCGCTCCCGCAGGTTCTGCACGGCCATGTTCTTCTGGGCCAGCTCGACCTCGAGGCTGCCGCGCTGCTGCTGCAGGCCGATCAGACGGTTGCGCTGCTCGCGCAGCGTTTCCTCGCGCGTGCTGATGTCCAGGTCCTGGGCTTCCTTTTCCGCCACCAGCTCGGCGGTGCGGGTGCTGACCTGCTCCCGCTCCAGTCCGAGCCGCTGCACCTGGCGAACGGACTCCTGAATTTCCGCCTCGGCCTGTTCCCGGCGCTGCAGGAAGATGGCGATCTCATTTCGGCGCTGGTAAATGACTTGGCCCAGCTCGCGCAGGCGCTGTTCGAGCGGGGCGCGCTGCCGGGCATAGGAGGCGCAAAGCTGCTCCTCGGTGGCCAGACCCACCTTGGCTTCGGTGAGGGCGGCCTGGGCGGTGTCGCGCTGCTGGCGCAACTCCTCCAGCCGGCTGGTCAATCCGGCCGCCTGGGCTTGCAGCTCGCGTTCGCGGGCCTCCAGGGCTTCGGCCTGGGAGGCCAGGCCGGCCCGCTTTTGCAGGCCTTCCTGCTCCTGGGCGGCCAGGCTCTGGATCTCATACACCACCGTGTCAATCTTCTGGTGCAGCACCCGCTGCGAGCTCTGCAAGGCGCGGTATTCGCCCTCATGGGTGGCGATGGCCACCTCCTGCTCGCGCAGTTCGGTGCGCGCCTGGTCCAAGGTGGCCTGCAGGCCGGTTTGTTCGCTCTGGAGCGCGCCCTTGCGGCGGCTGACTTCGGCGATCTGCTCCTGCAGGCGGGCCAACTGGGCCTGCAGCTCGGCGATCTGGTTCTTGCGCCCGAGAATGGAGGAGGGAGCCTTGCCATTGCCGTTGCCGTTGAGATAGCCGCCCGTATAAACCCCGTAGCGGTTCAACAAATCACCGGCGAAGGTGACAAAATCGCACCCGGCGTGGCCGTTCTGGATGGACGCGGTGGCAGTGGCCAGATCCGGCACAATGAAGGTCCGGCCCAGCAATCCCCGCAGCAGTTTCTCCACCGCCGGATCGGCCTCCACCACGCTGAGCGCATGATACTCGGCGGGCAGCGGCGGCAGGCTGGGAGGCGGGGCCGGCTGCTGCGTGGCTTCCGGGGCCAGCGCCCCGCCGAAATCGAGCTGCTGCGAATCCGGGCAATGGATTTCGAGGGCCGCCACGCTGGCCCGCCCCTGCTTGCTGGCGTTCAAGTCCGCCAGAATGGCCTGGGCCGACTCCGGCTTCTCGGTGAGCACCAGTTGGAGGTTGTGGCCCAGCGCATTTTCGATGGCCACCACAAACCGGTCCGGCACCCGGATCCGATCGGCCAGCGACCCGATCACCATGCGGGACTGGCGCAAGGCGGCCACCGCGCCGGCGCTGTAGCCTTCGTGCGACTCTTGCAGTTGTTCGAGCACCCCAAGCCGGCTGCGCTTCTCCGCTTGCTGCCGGAGCAGCCCGTCCAGCTCCTGCCCCACCTGGGTCAGCTCGTGCTGCAGGTCGCGCAGGCGCTCCTGGCGTTCCTCGAGGGTGCCGCGCT
>DATKNZ010000321.1:0-11391 GCA_035541055.1 Candidatus Acidiferrum sp.
CTTTGAAGGGCCCTTTGTATTTCGCGGGCACGGGGGAGCAATCATGGGCTGCTTGACCGAAATGGCTTATCTTCCGGAGCAGGGCCGGGGCTACGTGGTCATGATCAACTCGGGCAACGGCAAAGCCCTGTTCCAAATCGCCCGGCTTATCCGCGGCTACGTCGTGCGGGGGCTGGCTCCGCCCGCGCTGCCGCCCGCTGCGCAGGTGCCCGCGGAACTGCAGCGACAGTATGGCGGATACTATCAACTGATCAGTCCGCGCGAGCAATGGCTTCAACCGTTTTTCCGCCTCCTGCTCATCCAGGAGCTGCGGTTCACAGCCCAAGGGCTCTCGACGGTCACCTGCGGGGTGAGGCGCGAGCGCTGGGTGCCGGTATCCGAGCGGTTATTTCGCCGCGAGCAACAGTCCCAGGCCAGCCTTGCCCTCCTGCCGGAGGCCGACGGCGAAGTTCTGATCCAATCCAATCGCGGCACCTTCAAGCAGGTGCCTGCCGTAGAAGTCTGGGCGCAAGTCGCGGGCATCGCCGTGGTTACCGGGCTGACGCTGAGCGCGCTCGTCTTCGCGCCGATTTGGGTTTGGCGCAAGGCGGCCGGCAAATTGCAGGACGCCGGGCCGCTCAGGGTGCGGGTCCTGCCGCTGCTCAGCGCCATTTGGCTGACGTGTTTTGATGGGTTGCTGGCGTTCGGATTGCGGGGGATGATTACCGGCCAGAGCGACGATATCTCCAGCCTGGGCGTTCCCTCCTTGCTGACGATCAGCATCCTGGTCACGAGCCTGGCTTTCCCCCTGACGACGGTCTGGAGCCTGTGGGTTATCTATCGGGAGCGGTCGGCGGCGATGAATCGTGTGGTGTATTGGCATTCCGCCCTGGTCACCCTGGCGATGGCGGCTGTGGCAGTCTATTATGCGTACTGGGGCCTGATTGGGTTGCGGCTTTGGGCGTAAACCGGATCAGCGGATAATAGACACCGCCGGATAGCCCCGTGTTGGCCTTGTGTCTGCCCGGTCAGTGGCCGGTGTGTCTCCCATGTGGGTCGACCCACATGGGAGACACACCGGGCACACCGCGCAGTCTCCGGGGGCAAATAAGGCCCGGACGCCTCGGCGGAGATTGTCTCAAAACTGCTCGGGAGCGCGAGCGTCCTCGCGAGCCCTGATTTTGACGGCGTCTGCGGAGTTTGGGCTCGCGAGGACGCTCGCCCTCCCGAGTTTTGAGACGACCTCGGCGAGGCGTCCTTCTCCACTTGCGCGGTAACGGCGGATTGACAGGTCCCGGACGTTCATTAAGGTGAGGCCTGTGCTGGTCAAGCCCCTACGGCACCCTGCTTTGATGGCCTTGCCGCCGCTGCACAGCCTGGCGCGGCTGCTGTGCGTTTGTGCGGCGGTCCTGGGGTCGTGGTTGGCTGCCCCCGGACACGTTGCAGGCGCAGAGGCTGATACGCCGATCCCGCCCCTCGAGATCCGTGAGACGGAGCAGGTGTTCGTTTGCTGCATTTTCGGGGAAAACCGGAGCGGACCGGGCGCCTTTGCGGATGGCCTGAAACGGATCAGCGCCGTGCAGCAAGGAGAGGTGTGGTGTTACACGAATGCCGCCCAGCACAAGGCTTACTTGATCCACCTGGTCCACGACGCCAAAGGCATGGTGCAGGCGCTCTACACGGATAAGGCGCACGTGATCATTGACGGGCACTCCAACTTCGGGCTGGGCGCCATGTTCGCCAACGAAGACGAGACCCGGACACAGACCGTCACCCAATTCCGCTACATAGACGACGAGCGGCTCTTAAGCTATGGCTCACCCTGGACGTCTGTGAATGTGCCGAAGTTCCTGTCGGTGCAGTCTTACCCGGAATGGTGGCCGGTGTTCAAAGATGGCGCCAGTGCGATCATGCCGTACGATTTCAATGATCCCCGAGGTCCGCCGCCGTATAACTATTATCTGACCTACCAACTGCCGGGCGATCCTGTTCACTACAAATTCGAATATGCGACCAACGGTGGCCTGGAGCGCTTCCCCGGTTGCGGCAGGCCGGCATGGTACGCGCCCGACGGCAGCGAGCCCGATGCCCACAATCCCGACCACCGCAAATACTTTATCACCAACACAAACGCGGGATTCGAGGCGGTGGGGAAATGGCTGATCCACGCATGCACCAACGGGTGCTGCGGCACGAACTACCTTTGGACGTCCGCCGGCGACGGTCACAAGCAAGTGCGCTGGCGCTTCTCCCTGGCCAATCCCGGAACCTACTCCATTATGGCCGGCTGGCCGGCCTCGACGCAGAACGTTTCCAGCGCCTGCTTCTCCATCGTACATGCCCAGGGCACCACGATCGTGCGGGCCAACCAGCAGACCAACGGCGGCCAATGGAACCTGTTGGGCACGTTCCAGTTCGACGCGGGCGAATACAGCGTGTCGTTGACGGACAAGCCGGCCGAAGGGACCGGCAAGGTGATAGCCGACGGCATTCGCATCCTGTGCGCCACCAATACATGCCCCGTCGACGTGTCAATGGACAATGGCCCCTGCCCCAAACCGCACTACCTTCGAAAGACGATAGTGTTCCGCCGCCAGCTTGACGTTGACCCGGCGAAGCTCCGTTACGCCCGGCTGTTCTACGACGGCTGCCTTTCAGCGGTCTATTATCCCAGCGCCTTTCACCACGGCGTCATGTTCTACACGGTGAACGATTCGTATCTCAGCGCGTTTGAAACCTACCTGCGCGAGTATATGCACGGGGCCAGTGATCCCCAAATCTGGGCGGCACTGCAAAACCTCCAAACGCTCTACGACTATTTCGACTTCTCCCGTCCGCCGCAGGAGCAGGACATCGGGCGGACCGCTGTGCCGGTTGCGCCTCCGACTGCCTATGCGAGCCGCGGAGGTTTTACGACGCAATGGGGGCGCTACCCGGCCAGCCGCGTGTTCGATCTGCTGCGGCGGCCCGAGTTCGTTCAGAACGAGCCCATGTCGCGGAGGATTGTGCTGGCTGCCTTCTCGCACCGGCGAGAGCCAGCCATCGAGTATGCCCTCGAGCAACTGACCCGCCCGTTGATCGACAGGAACGAAGAACTGCGCGTCAGCAGAATTCGCGGCGTGCTGGCGGCCCGCAGAATATTGGAGGCTTTCCCGGAGCAGGCTGTGCCGCGGCTGCTTGCGGATTATGAGAAAGCGACCGTGGCCACAAAGGGGAACCTCCTCCGGGCCTCGGGCAAGCTCACGCTCCGCGAGCCCGTGAAGGCGCTGCTGCTCCGCACCCTGGCCGACCCAACCGTTTGCGATGACGCGACCTGGCAGGTTGGGGGTGATCCGTTGCGCCTGTGCGATGTCGCCTACAACCAGCTCGTGCTCCAGTGCGGCATCAGCGGCGTGGTGCGCACCCTCTGCCCTTCCCACACGATCACGGCCCGGGACTACCAGATCCAAATCCTGAAGGCGAAGCTGTAGAGGCATTGGTTTGCGCCGGGGCTGGGGGGCCATCTTGAGCTGGGTAGGGACGCCTCGCCGAGGCGTCCGTTTCCGGCGCACGCGGACGCCTCGGCGAGGCGCCCCTACCTGAACAAGCACAGGGGTGAGATGCACTCCGGGGCTGGCTCAGGGGAATTCGCGCTTGCCCGTCGGCACTCCCGCCCACAAACTCGCCGGCAAATGACAAAGCGTTTCGTGCTGCTCTGGGTTGTGCTGGCCGGCCTCGCCCCGCTGGCTTCCGCCGAGGAACTCGGCGACCCCGCTCCGCCACTGGTCATCAAAGAATGGATCAAGGGCAACCCCGTCGAGATCAAGCCCGGCACGAACATTTATGTCGTCGCGATCTGGAATACGACCTCCGCCACTACCCGCAACGCCATTGCCCGCCTCAACGAGATTCAGACGAAATACAAGGACAAGGGCGTCGTGGTCGTGGCGGTGAGCGACGAGACGCCGGAGAAGATCAGGAAGTTCATGGCGCTGCCGGACGTGCATATGGACTATGCCGTGGGCGCGGATACCGCGCGCCGAACCGCCATATCGTACATGCTGGGCTTCAAGGTGCGCACCGTCCCGCAGGTGTTCGTCATCGGCAAGGACGGGAAGTTCCTCTGGCACGGCGATCCGGTCCGCGGGTTGGACCAGGTGCTGACGAAAGTGCTGGCCGGCACCTACCAAGTGGCCCGGGCCAAGGACACGGACCTGTACCGGCGGCATCTCGAGGAGTACTTGGCTTTATCGAAACGAGGTGACCCGCGGGCCCGCCTCGCCGGCCAGTCGCTCATGGTTGACTGGACCAACGACGTCAGCCGACTGCGGGACTTCGCCTACGTGATCACCATTGACACCGGCAACCCCCATCGCGACCTCACGCTGGCGGGCCAGGCGCTGGACATGGCCGAGAGGATTTCGCCCACGAACACGCTCAGCCTCTTTACCGCCCGCGCCGCCTGGGTCTTCGAATGCGGGCGGCAGGACGAGGCCATTGGCATGATGAAGGACGCCATTGCCGCCGCGAAGGATGCCAAGGAAAAGGCCGCCCTCGAACCTTATCTTCACGCCCTCGAGAAGCGCCAGGCCAAGCTCGCTGCCGCTGCCCAAGCCCATTCGGCCACGAACATCGTCACCATCACCAACGTCGTAACGGTAACCAACACGGTCACTCTCACGAATGCCGCCAAGGCAGAGACTGGCCCTGGAACAGCCCCTCGACCGTAACCGCCCGCCGGCGGACCGGCTCCCCGGCTGCGCCCCAGGGCGAGCCGTCGCCCTGGCCGAAGCGTCCGTCACGTAAACATTCGGCGAAGCCGCATTTGAGTAGGGACGCGTTCCACCGCGTCCCACTTGGAGGCAGGAATAGCGGGGATGCGGTGGAACGCGTCCCTGCCCAAACGCGGGTTCGCCGCATGTTTACTCCGTCACGAGCCGTGCTTGTGACTCATTAAATTGCCTCCCAAAGAATTCCTGCTCCCTACCCTCGTTGCCGCGACGGCCGGTGCGAGGTCGGTCGCGCAGGCACCCGCCCTCCCAAACGCCGCCCGGAGCGCTTTCGGGCGAGGCGAGCGCCATTGGGCATTCGCGTGGTGACCGGCGGGGAGGCAGAGGTTTTTCGGGCTTGACCATTTCAGTGAGCAGCCATCGGTGCCCGGCGTCCCGCACTTGGCATGGAGGTTGCGAGGAAGCGCGCCGGAAAGCCTCGGGAAGAGGGGCGGGCTGCTGCCGGAAAATTATCGTCAAAATCTGTTGACGGCAGCGGCGCCAGGGTGTAAAAACAGCGAACTTGGCACCCCGTGTGGGGTGTCCAGCCGGACGGAACAATCAATAGAATTACGGCTCAAAAAAAACTAAAAAAAGTGAAGAAAGGGGTTGACGCCTGCTTTGTACAGGTGTAAATGGTGCGTCAAATGAGGCACCCAAAGTGGGGCGCGCATCGGATCGAACAATGCACAAGAACTGAGAACAGAACGATAAGAACCGAGAAAATATGAAAAAAACACTAGTAACAGCAGTAGCTCTGGCAGCTTGCGCTGGAACGCAATTGTTCGCGCAAAATGCCAAGCAAGACGTCATCGGGATCAGTCTGACCCGATGGGCTCAAGTCAGCGTCAGCACCTCCAGCGCGGCCAACCAGGGCGTGTGGGAGCAGGGTCCGACGGTTTACAAGACCCAATCCTATAGGCTCTCGACCGCCAACGTCATCCAGTCCATTGGCATCGTGCTGCACAACAGCGCGGGCTATTATGGATCGAGGTCGCAACTCGTCCTGGTTCAAGGCGAGTTGGGCGGGTTCTTCGGCTACCCGTATCCCGGGTTCGACTCCGCTGCCTCGACCATCTCGGGTGACAACATCCGGCTGGCTACCGGCCGGAACAGCACTCCGAACCCGAACACGGGTGCATTGCCTCCGGGGCACAATCAGCCTTGGGGCCAGGTATTCGTGAAGGTGTTCGACGCCAAAGGCAACGTCACGCTGTGCGACAACGTCAGCTTCTTCTTCGCCTTCCTGGTGCAGGAATGCTACGACTGCTTCTACATGAACAGCTTCATCAGCGACACCGTGTTCACCTTCACCTCACGCACGGGTCCGCCTTGCTGCGCCGGCACCGCCCTCACCAAGGGCCACGGCGTTGACAAGTACTACATGACGCTGATGTTCGACAATACGATCAACAACCCGTACCTGAATCCCTTCGGCGTAGCGACGGTCCAGGCGGTTTCGGGTGGCACGTACACCGAGGCTACGGTTGCCGGCAGCACCAACACGCTGACGGTGGACACGACTGACTTTTACGACCAGGTTGGTAGTGACGAAGGCTTGTATCCGCCCGTGGGCACGTTCCGCGTCATCGGCCTCGTCGAACGCGACAATGGTGTGAATCCGGACGGCCTTCCCTACACGAGCTCGATCCTGAACAACGTGCACAATCCTCTGGATGCGCACAGCTATGACATCTATACCATGCGCTTCGCGCTCAATGGTATCGTGACCTATTCCTGGAACCTCAGGTTCATCAATAACGGCGACGCATTCCCTGATTTCCTGGGCGGCGCGACCATGCCGGTTACCGGCTACGGCTACATCTCGAAGGTCTGCTCGCTGCTCAGCGGCCAGGTCACCTTCACTGAGAGCATCGTCCCCGACACCAAGTGCTGCCTTGATGAGCCGTGGTATAGCGCGATCAACGACAACAACACTGGGTTCTGGTATGGCATCGGCGACAATGACATCGGCTCTGACTTGGGCACTGGCGTCACCGGCTTCATCGAGAACTACTTCGATTCCGCCATCGCTGGTGACATCACCACTGGCCACCTCGGCGACGAAGTTCCGGTCAATACGGACCTTGACCTGAGCTTCCATTGCAACTTCAACTACGAGTACGAGCCGCTGCAACAGGCCATTGATGGCTTCTATCCGCAGCCTGGCTTCGAGGGCACCTGGATCAACCCGGTGGACGACACCATCTCCACGACGGACGTTCAGCCCCCGCAGGGGGACACCCGGCCGGCCGACAGCTCAACGGACTAGTTCTGCGGCCTTAGCACGTTAGATCTCAGCGCAACCCAAGGTCGGTGCCGAAAGGCATACCTTGGGTTGCGTCTTTTTATAGGACCTTGTATAAAGGTACGACATGCGACCTAAAGTTGTCATTCTGATACTGCTTATGGCCGGCGGCCTGGTGGCGCTGGCAGCGGCAATAAAAATCATGTCGGCCCGCCACGGCGCCGGCGGTGATCAGGCCACCGCCCCCGCGGGGCCAGCCCCGGCGCCTGCTCCTGAGGCGACCGCCCCCGTGCCGGGCAGCGGCGCCGCTATCAATCAGCAGTTGCGCGCCGCCGACGTGGACAAACAGGTGGAACAAATCCACAGCTTCGTGCAGGACGGTCCGCCCAGCCCGGCCACGCTTGGCATTCTCATCGGCAAAGTGGCTGACCCTGAGCCGGCGGTGCGCACTGCGGCCCTGGAGGCCGTCGTAACCCTGAACGATACCAACGCCATCCCAGGGCTGGAGCAGGCCGCGCAAGCCGTGGACAACCCCAAGGACAAAGCCGCCATCATGGACGCCGTCGCCTATTTGAAGCTCCCCGACCCTATGTCAGACGCCGCCATGACCAACCCGCCGATGGTCACGAGCACGACGGCAGCGCCGTGGGATGTCCAGGCGCAGAAGGTCATGCAGAAGCAGAAGATTCCCCCCCGGTCGCAACGGCACGGGTTCAGGCCAAAGACGCGGAACCCGCCAGCCGCAGCGCCCACGCCTGCTCAGGCTCAGCCGGCTGCGCCGGCGCCCGACAGCGCTCCTCCGCAAGCTCAGCCAGCCCCGCCGGCCCCTGACAGCGCTCCTCCGCAATGATGCGCCTGCCGCGGAGAGCTACCCGGCCCTCCCAAATAGCTGCAGGGTTCGCTCGCGATGGCTGAGTTGACCACGCCCGAGGCCCAAAGCTCTCCGGCTCCCAAACCGGCAGCCGGTTGGCTGCTCCTGGTCCGGCTGCTGCTGGCGATTGCCATCGCCGGGGCCGGCTTCCTGGCCTGGGTATCTTTTCACAACGGGCCGGTAGTGGGGTGCGGTACCGCATCAGGCTGCAACAAAGTGCTCCAGAGCCGGTGGGCCTATTGGCTGGACATTCCCGTCAGCGTGCCGGCTTTGCTGGTCTATTTGGGCCTGCTCGGCGCCACGGTGCTTCTGCCCAGGCGGCCATCGCCGGATGACCAAAGAGGTTCCTGGGCGGCCATTATCACTCTCTCCATCATCGTCGCGGGCGCGGCAATTTGGTTCATAGGGCTCCAAGTGTTCGTCATCCATGCGTTCTGCAAATTCTGCATGACTGCCCATGCTTGTGGTCTTGCCGCAGCGCTGATTTGCCTGGGACACATTCCCTTCGCCAAAGATCCGGATACGCCGATGTGGACGGCGGGGTCCGGCAAGGTCGGGGTTCCGCGGTCGGGCGTGGCGCTCTTGGCCGCCATAGGCCTGGCCGGGGTGGCTGTCTTGGCGGGAGGACAAATGCTCGTGCAGAAGGAGAGAAATGTGGTGAAGGTCCTTGGCCCTGGCGGCACGCAGGCCAGGAGCGGCGGGGCCAAAGCCGCCGCAGGCACAGCCCCCGGCGCGGGCGCAGGCGCGCAGCTTTACGGCCTTCCCGGCCCTAACCCCCGCCTGGTCGAGCCGCGTGTCCTCTCGCTCTACAGCAACCAGTTTGTGCTCAAGCTGGACACGCTGCCCATGATGGGCTCGCCCGACGCGTCGAACATCCTCGTCTGCCTCTTCGACTACACGTGTCCGCATTGCCGCGCGCTGCACCCGATTCTGTTGCAAACGCAGCGCCTGTTCGGCAATCAGCTCGGCGTCGTGTGCCTGCCCATGCCCATTTCCACCAACTGCGACCGGCTCCTCACCGCCGCCATCTACTCCGTGCCCAACGCCTGCGAGTACGCCGAACTGGGCCTCGCGGTGTGGCGGGCCAATCCCGGAGAGTTCCGCGCCTTTGACGACTGGATGTTTGCCCCGGCCCGGCCTCCGCCGCTGGAGCAGGCCCGCCAATACGCCGCTGGCCTCGTGGGCAAGGACAAGCTCGAAGCGGCGCTCTCAGACCCATGGGTTCAACAGCAGATCGCTACCGATTGCCAGATGCACTACGCCAATTGGCAAGCCGCTGAAAACCCGATCATGCCCCAGCTCATCGTCGGGCCTACGATCAGCTCCGGGCCGCTCAATTCGGTCGAGCACCTGGAGATCCTGCTCAGCCGATATCTCGGTATCGCTCCGCCCCGGGGCAAGCCGTAATGCCAGGAGACAGCCTGGGCGCCGTTCGACGCCGCCTCCAAATCGCCCCTCACCCCTTCCCTCTCCCCATCGGATGGGGAGAGGGTGAGGGTGAGGGGGCACCTTGCCCGGCAACATTAGGCTGTAATCCGGGCGCGCATTAGCCCACACTGGGTCCCGATATATGTTGCAAAGAATAAGCCTGCTCGCCTTGACGTCCACGCTCCTCTCAGCCATCTGCACGGAGGCGCCCGCGGCCCCGGCGGCGCAGACGAACACGGCGCCGACCCTGCTGTCCACCGCGGCCGACGCCAACTCAGTGGTAGCCCGCGGCAGGGGGTTCCAGATCACCCGGCACCAGTTGGACCAGGAGGTCGCGCGCGCCGTGGCGCAAGTCGAGGCCAAGGGCCGCCCGCTGTACCGCGAGGAGATGGCCCAGGTGCCGCGGCAGGTGCTGGAGCAGCTCATCAATGTCCAGCTCATCGAGTCCAAGGCCACTGCCGCCGACCGGGTCGCCGGCAAGGAGCAGGCCCAGAAGCGCCTGGCGCAGGCCCGCGCACAGGCCGGCTCCGAGCAGGCCTTCACGAACCAGTTGAGCCGCCTCGGCACGACCCAGCCCGAACTGCTGGCCAAATGGACCGAGGCGCTCACGGCCGACAGCGTGATCAAGCGCGACATCAAAGTCACCGTCACCGACCAGGATGTGCGCAAGGAGTACGACAGCAACACCAACCAATTCCAGGCGCCGGACATGATTCGCATCCGCCACATCCTCATTGCCACCCTCGACCGGCAGACCGGCGCGGCCTTCTCTCCAGACGTCCAGGCCGCCAAGCGCAAGCAGGCGGACGCCGTGCTCAAACGCGCCCGCGCGGGAGAGGACTTCACGAAGCTGGTGGCCGAGTTCTCCGATGATAGCGTCTCGAAGGACAAAGGCGGCGAGTACACCTTCGGGCACGGTGACATGCTGCCGGAAGTGGAAACGGCCAGCCTCGCGCTCAAGCCCGGCCAGGTCAGCGACGTGATCACCTCCCCGTACGGATATCACATCGTCAAGCTGGAGCAGAAAATTCCCGCCCATCAGATCAAGTTTGCCGACGCCGCGCCGGACATCAAAGCCGCCCTGGTGGAAGACGCCATTCAGAAGCAGTTCCCGGACTATATCGCCAAGCTGCGGAAGGAAGCCGCCGTGGAGATTCTGGACCCGAAGCTGCTGCCGATTGTTGGGGTGGACCCGAACCAGTATCTCAAGCCTATTCCCGGGTTCCAGGACAAGATGCGGCAGTGACGCATTACGCCAGGTCCACCGGGTCAACATCCACGGCCAGCGTCACTTCGTCGGGCAAGACCAACTGCTGGGTGACGCCCGCCAACCGCTGGCTGAGCAGGCGCATTCTCGGGGCGCGCAGCATGATCTGGTGCCGATAATACGTCTCGGCGCGCAGCAACGGCGCCGGCGCCGGCCCGGCCACAATCAGGTCCTTGATGCCGGCCATCGCCTTCTCGAGCTCGCGCTTGAGGTGGGCGGCAGCGAATTTCACCTTCTCCTCATTCCTGCCCTTTAACGTCAGCAGCGCCACGCGGCTCACGGGCGGATACTTGAGCTGCGTGCGGAACTCCATCTCCTGCTCGTAGAACCCCGGGAAGTCGTGCCGCCGGGCAAACTGTATGGCCGGATGAAACGGGGTAAAGGCCTGCACGAACACCTCACCCTCGATGTCACCGCGACCCGCACGACCCGCGACCTGCGTCAGCAATTGGAACGTGCGCTCGCCCGCGCGGAAATCCGGCTGATGCAGCGCCATGTCGGCGTAGATAATCCCAACCAGCGTCACGTTGGGAAAATGCAGCCCCTTGGCGATCATCTGCGTCCCGAGAAGAATGTCAGTCTTGCCCACGCGAAAGTCACCCAGAATGCGGCGGTAGTCCTCCTTGCGTTTCAGGGCGTCTGAATCCATGCGCTTGATCCGGGCCTGCGGAAAGAGCCGGGAGAGCGTCTCCTCCACCCTCTGCGTTCCCAGGCCCGAGTAGCGAATGGCGGGATTGCGGCACTTCTCGTTCGGGCAGACTGCCGGGACCGGTCCCGCGTACGCGCAGATATGGCAGGCGAGCTTCTGCTCCTGCCGGTGATAGGTCAGGGACACGCTGCAGTTCGGGCA
>DATKNZ010000322.1:0-6027 GCA_035541055.1 Candidatus Acidiferrum sp.
TTCGACATACTGGCCGACAAGCTCCGCGGCTACGTGGGGCTGACCCTGGACATGCACACGCAGCCGGACAAGGTGCTCAAGGCGTGCGAGGCGCTCGTGCCGCACCTGTGCCACGTGGGCCTGACGACCGCCGACCCGGCAAAGCTCGTACCCATCGGCTTCTGGATGCACCGGGGCTGCGTGCCATTCGTTAACCCGAAGACCTTTGCCTCCCACAACTGGCCGACGCTCAAACCCATCATCGAGGAGTTCTGGAAGCGCGGGCACCAGACGCTGTTCTACGCCGAAGGCAAATGGAAGCACCACCTCGACGCCTTCCGCGAACTGCCGGACCGCAGCATCGTCTTCCACTGCGACCAGGACGACGTCTTCGAAGTCCACCGCAAGCTGCACGACAAATTCGCTATCAGCGGCGGCATCCCCAATGTGATGCTGAGCTTTGGCAAGCCGGCTGAGGTGCAGGCGTTCTGTCGGCGGGTCATTGACGAGGTGGCGCGGGACGGCGGCTATATCATGGACGCCGGGGCGATTATGCAGGACGACGCCAGCATCGAGAACTTGCAGGTGATGACCCGGACGGCGCGCGAGCATGGCGTGTATTCAGCAGGCACCTACGAGGCGCCCGTCGCTACACCGCCGAGCGAAGTGCCGGCATCCGTGGCCGACCGGCAGCACCTAAAGGGCATGAACGGTCAACCGCAGCCGCGCGTGAAACCCGGCGTTTGCTTCCCCTGGGAGGAGCGGGTCAAGGACCTCCCAGCGATCACCGGCAGCCCCGAGCTGATCAGGAAGGTGTGGGAGGACATCGAAGCCTTCGGGAACATGTACATCTGGCAGTTGCTGCTGAGCTTCTGAGCAGGACTGGTAGGTCACCTTGAGGTCTTCATAGGCGCTGGCCGGGAGCGGCGCGCCGCCCCAAACGGGCCCGGTCGAGCCTCGGCTCTGCTCGGCCAGTTAGATCCAGCAGAGAAGAATCCCGTCCTGCGCCGTGCCAATCGCCGAAGAACCAACCCATGTCCTTGAGGCTTCGCCGTTGCCGCGGCAGGGGCGTTCGGATAGGTTCCTTGCAGATGTCGAACATTCACGACGATCCCGCCGCACTGAAGGCGCTGCAAGACGACATCTACCGCGAGCGCATTCTGCGGGCCCGAGCCATCACGGTTTCGGAGCGGCTGGCGGAGGTCTTTGAACTCTCGAACCACCAATTCGGCATGATGCTGGCCGGGGCCATGCACCGCCTGGGCACGCGGGATGAGGCCGCCGGTTGGCGGGAGGTCGAGCGCTGGATGCGGCGCCTGGACCGCGCGCGTGAATTCGGTCTCTACGCCACGGAGAAGCCGCCTGACCGATGACGCTCGAAACGCTCGCGATGGCGGTCGTTGAGGCGGTGGAATCCGCCCGGGTTGAGTTCATGGTTGTCGGGGCCATGGCCGCTGGGGCTTACGGGGTGCCGCGTTCCACCCGGGACGTGGATTTGCTTGTGTCTGTGAACGTGGGAGAGGGGCTGGCGTCGGTGATGGCGAGCCTGGATTCCATCGTGACTTTCGACAGGCAGGTGGTATTTGACACGCTGACTTGGGGCCGCCGGCATGTCGGCCATAGCCGCTCCCCTCCACCGTTCAAAGTGGAATTGTTCGAGATGTTGGACGACCCTTTCGTGCGGTCGGAATTCTCGCGGCGCCAGCGGGTGTTCGTGCCGGTGCTTGGGCGGACCACCTGGCTGCCTACCCCGGAGGATGTCATTGTGCAGAAACTGCGGTGGGGCCGCCCTAAAGACCTGGAGGACGCGCGCGACGTCCTTGCCGTCCAAGGCACCGGCTCACTCGACATGGCTTACATCGAGAAATGGTGCGCTGAGCATGGCACCAGAACGCGGCTCGAGACTGCTTTGGGCGGAATTCCGCCAATGTAACTGCGCTGGCCACGCTGGCAGACCGTGACGCGCCCTACCGTCATCACTGACTGATTACGTCCCGGCCAATTGCCGCTTGAAGATCTGGTGCAAGTGTAGTACAGCATAGTGTATGACAGAGATTATGACCATCCGCCTGCCACGGCAGTTGGCGCAGGATTTGAAATCCAAGGCGCAAGCGGCCAGGACCACGCCGAGCGCCGTGCTGCGGGAAATGGCCGCGCAGTACGTCAAGTCCAAGAGGAAACCGACCCGCAACGCCTTGCAGGAACATATTGTCACCCACGCGGGGAGATGGGACGGGTACTGCTCGGGTCAGGAACTGCTGCGCAAGACCCGGCCATGATCCTCGTGGATACGTCGGTCATAGTGGCTTGGATGGACCCCTCTCATCCCGAGCACCGGGTTTGCAGCCAAGCGCTCGATCTCTGGGCGGGCCAGGATCAACTGGCCATCAGCTCAGTGACCTATGCCGAGCTGGCCGCTGGCGCTCGCAACCGCGACGGCGTGGATGAGGACTTGAAGCCTTTCCAACGCCTGGAACTGGACTTTGACGCCGCGTGGCGGGCAGGCCAAAGGTTCCGTCAGTATCGGCCGGCCAAAGGGGACAATCCCGTCCTGCCGGATTTTCTTATCCGGGGCCAAGCGGCAGCGCTCAGCCTGCCGCACTTGACGAACGACCGCCGCCGGCTGGCGGTGTGGCCTGATGTGGATTTCCTCTTCCCTGAAGCGGGTGCCCGCGGGAAGCCGGCTTCCGGGAGATAAGTGGACCTATGCGCAGGCCGGAGCGTTAGCTTGCGCCAATTACCTTGTCGTCGTTAGTGGCAACGACCTTCTGCCCGGGCGGCACAACCAGGAAGTCCGCCTCCGGCCAGTTCCCTTCCAGCATCTTCTCGAACAGACGGAAATCGCCCTCGGTCTCGGCATACTCCCATCCCCGCTCGGCGCAAATCCGTTGCACCTCCTCGCGCAACTTGAGGTGCTTCACGAAATCGAAGTTGATGAGCGTGCCGTGTGAGTAGGAGTTGCTCCAGCGGCTCATCTCCTCGAGCAGGTACTTGGCCTGGTCCTCGCCATATTTGTCCACCCATTGCTGATAAGTGCCGTTGAGGCTCTCGTTGGCGCTGGCCGGGAGCTGCGCGCCGCCCCAAATGGGTCCCGTCGAGCCGCGGCGCTTCATGCATTCGAGCCAGCCGGACGTGTAGTAATAGGTGCCCGGGTGCGCGTCGAAGAACTCCTTGTAGCGCTGCTTCGACCCGAGGAAGAAGGTGATGCAGTCGTGCGCGCGAGGGATGATCAAGCGCGTGTGTGGGGAGGCCAGGCCGATCAGAATGTTGCTGCACAACCCGTAGCCGAGCACAATGGCGTCGTATTTCCCCGCGGGCACGGCATCAATGCGCTTCTGAATCTCCGTCCGCCCGGTGCCGGGGATGTCGTGATAGCCCTGGGTGAGGAACTCGAAATCCACCAGGTTGCTGGAGCGGGCGGCGGCGTAGCACAACTCCCGGAAGGCGATTTCGCAGGCGATGACCTTGAGGAACATGGCGGAGGGAGGCTGGCGTGCTTAGCCGTATCTCTTCAGAAGAAAACCACAGATGGACACAGATGAACACGGATGGACCGCCCTAAACCTGAGTTGGCTACCTTCGAGCCCAGGCCAGTTCCTGGTGAAGCTAGCACCGCTCCCCGAAACTGCGCCGTCGGCCCTTCGTATCTGTGTTTATCTGTGTCCATCTGTGGTTTGAGCTGACGGTTACGGCTTAGTCCTCGGGCAACGGCTGCCCCTTGGTTTCGGGCGCCCAAATCAACGCGACGATGCCGACCAGGTAGATGGAGCACATGATGACGGCGACGGTGCGGAACGGCATCACGTTGGCCAGCCACCCCAGCAGGATGGGGAAGGGGGCCGCCAGGTAGCGCACGGTGTTGTAGCAGAAGCCCACGCCGGTCCCACGCAGGCGGGTGGGGAAGATCTCAGGGAAGTAGATCGAGTAGCCCGCAAAACAGGACAGCGTGGCAAAGCCCATCAGCGGCAGCATCCAAAGCACATCGGTCGCCGTCTTCAGGGAGTAGAACACATACGACACCGAGCAGAGGCACAGCAGGAAGGAGCCCAGGAACGCCGTGCGGCGGCTGAAGTATGCCGCGGCAAAGGTGAACGCTAACATCCCCAGGAGAGAGCCCACGTCCTGCAGGAAGGTGCCGGCGCTGCGGGTCTGATCAATCGTCCTCTGCAACGGGCGGATGTCGCCCGGGAAAAGCTGCTCCACGAGCCGCCGGTTCAGCGTAATCACGCTCTGGCGGTCGGGCTTCTGCTGCACACGCTGTATGAGATTCCGGGTGGCCTTGTTGAGCTTCACCTCGCGGAACGCCTCCCCGTCATAGAGGGATTCGTCCTGGATGACGCGGTTCAGGTCCGAGACGAGCGCCGTGACAGTGCCGGAATCCGGCGTGCCCGGGCCGGCGGAGTCCAACTGCTTCACCACATCCGGCGAGAGCTGCGCTTTGACGTGCGCGACCGCGGGCGAGGGCGGCGATTTGAGCGCCTGGCAGAGGGCGTCGGGCTTGAGGATTTCCTGCACCTGCAAGGGCCGGTTCCGGAAGGCGGTCGTGATCAGCTCCGGCGAGAAAAAGGCAATGCCCCACAGGCCCACCATGCCGGCCAACCCCAGGCAGATGCCCACCAGCGTGCTGCGGCGCCAGCGCGGATGCCGGAAGAGTTCGGCAATCGAGCCCACCGCCTTGCTGGAGCCGCCGGCGGCCGCCTCCGCTTTGGCTTTGATCCAGGGCTGCGGCTCCTTCAGGACGAGCAGCATCGGCACCGCCAAGACGGCGGGAAAGACGCTGACGAACGACAGCACCTGCCAGCCGCTGTAGTGCCCCCAGAAGTTCTCTGCGCCCGGGATGATTTTGAGGCTCAGCCCCGAGGCCACCATGTTGCCGCAGGCGGACAGGGCCTGCATCGAGCCCAGCGCCATGGTGCGAAACCGGCGAGGCACGCTTTCCGCCACCAGCGTCGTGGCCGACCCGAACATCCCCCCCACCCCGATGCCGAACAGCAGGCGCATGATCAGGAACTCCACCGTGCTGTGGGAGAAGCCCGACAGGGCGGAGAACAGGCTGTAGCCCAGGAGCGTGCCGACCATCGCTTTGACGCGTCCGTAGTGGTCGCTAATCATGCCGAAGAGGATGCCGCCGGTGGCCCAGCCAACCATCATGAGGGTCGTGGCGAGAGTGCCCCAGACGTAGATCTGGTGATCGGAGGCCGCCGCGCCCAGCAGCTCTTTCATGGCCGGCTCGCGAGACAGCACGAAGATGCGCTGACCAGTGCAGTCAAACAGCCAGCCGGCGGAGGCGAAGATGACCACCAGCCAATGGTAAAGGGTCACCGGCTCGGCCGTCGTGGCCGGCGGCGCTGTTGGCCCCTTCAGGCTTTGGGCCGGGCTCCCGGTCTCCGACGACGGTTGCATGGCAGTCCATCCTCCGAAATGCATGGATGCACTGTCAAGGTGCAGATGCCGCAAGCTGCGCGTCTTCGGAGCACTCGTAACACGGCACTGCCACCGGAGCGCGAACAGCACTATCCAAGAATGGCGCTTAAACGACCGAGCAAGCCGGGTGCTTACGAAATATCGTAGCCTGAAACAGGCTGACAAACCTGGGGCAGGAGCCGAAATGTCGCCATCCCGCCCGCGAATCCGGCCTGATTAGCCCAGTTTTCGGCGAAAAGCCTGCTTTTGCCGCAGACCCGCCCGTCCGGGCACCCCCGGAGTCGCACCGGACACACACCGGACACACACCGGACACACACCGTAGGTTCAATTCCAACCTATGGTGTGTACCCGGTGAGTATCCGGCGGGATCAGGGCGTTCCCCTTCGGAGCAAGATAGAATTTCTTATTGACGACCAACGTGGCGCTCAGATAACCTGCCTGCCGGAACCAGGGTGAAAGCGGTTCTCGCGGCGCCATTGGCGTTGGGGTGGACCGTTTTCATCGGTCCGGGGCAGGGGCCAGGGGCTGGGACACTGGGGCAATACATCCGAATCCGGGAATACTATGAAGAACATACCTGGCACGTCTCGCACCCCCCTGTCCCTCCATCTGCATAAGGCA
>DATKNZ010000323.1:0-4388 GCA_035541055.1 Candidatus Acidiferrum sp.
GCGGCATCCGAGAACATGCGCTGGACGAAGGAAGGCTCGTCGAGGCCGCCGGCGGGCTCGGTGCATTCGGTAACGCCATAGAACTGGTAGGCCGTGGCGGCCCACTTATCGGCAAACACCGCGCCCGAGCAGTCGGCGGGCTGCAGCACGATGTGGTAGGGGCCGGCCATTTTCGCGTAGCCCGGACAGTAGGTGCCCCAGGCGAGGGGATTGACCCCGCGCGCCGTGCCGCCGGGTTTCATGCGCACCTTCTCGGGCGGGAAGTACTTGAGCACCGTGCGCAGGGACTGTTCGGCGAAGTCTATGATCGCCTGGTGATACCAGGTGATGAAGTCGAGCCAGCGGCGCTTGTTCTGCGGGGTGGGGAAAGCTTTCGGGGAAGGCTGGAACTTCTCGTTGCTCAACTCCCGCGGCGGGAGCACCTCCGCGAAGGAGCCGTAGCGGGTTGCCCAGGCGCGGTTGAGGCGCGCGATGCTGCCGTAGCGCTGCTGCATGGAGCGCTGGAAGGCCTTGATCGCGTAAGCGTCGCCGCACCAGTAGCCCTCGTGGCAGTGGCCCATCTTCACCCAGTCCGGCACCATCAGCGGGTAGTTGCCTTCGCCGTAGGGCCCGAGAATGCAGGCATAGACGTCGTCAAGACGGCAGCCGAAATGGCCGTGCAGATGCTGGTAGAAGTGGTCGTACCATTCGATGGTGCGCGGGTCGAAGATCGAGAGGTAGTTGGCTTCCTGCCCGTGCTCGAGGCAGCGCATGAGCGTGCGCCGCTCGGGTTGCTGGTCCCTGAGCCAGACGGGCGGGAAGTGAACCCAGTTGTAGGCGACGTATTTCAACCCAGCCTGGTGCAGGGTCTGCTCCATGGCATCGTGCTGCTTCCAGTTCCATTCGCCCGGTGCCCGCTCCACGGCGCCCCAGCCGATATAGTCTTCATTGGCGACGAGGCCCAGTTGCCGAAGCTGCACCTGCGACTCCACTGACGGCGGCGGCTCCAGGTAGCCCGGTTTCGGATAGGCGCCGATGGGCGAGGCCTGGATGAAGCCGACCGATAGGTTGCCGGAAGAGACGTTCCAGGGGCGCCCGTCGAAGCCGGCGTTGGTCTGGGCTGGGGAAAGAGCGGGGACGGCAGCCCACCCGAGCGTGAGCAGGAAGGCAACGAATGCCGTCGGGAGTCGGTTAGGCTTTCGATTCACGCAGCGAGGCTAGTGTACCGGCGCCGAGGACACCAGCGCGCGCGCGGGCATGGGACCGGGCCGGGTGCATCTCACCGCTGTCCTCGTTCAGGTAGGGACGCCTCGCCGAGGCGTCCGAGTGCGCCGGAAACGGACGCCTCGGCGAGGCGTCCCCACCCAGCTAAGGACATGGGCAACAGGCACCCGACCGGGCCTGGACGGTGCGTCAATTGAAATGGCTTCGCCCTTTGCCAGATGCCTTCCAGCCCCCAAACCCGGGGCTTTGTCGCCCCTTGGGCTGCCGCGCACGTGTCCGGTGTGTTCCCGGTGATTCTCCCATGTGGCCCGGGCCACATGGGAGACACACCGGGCAATCACCGGCAACACGCCCTGACGACGCCTTGGTCTCGCCTCGGGCTGGACGGAGCCGGATTGAGGCATTTCTGTCGATACGATTCGTATTCACAATAACTTAGGATCGTGGTCCCCGGCAAGCAGTCGGGGGTTCTGGGTAAGCCGACGGGGCCGTGGTGCTGGAAGCCAGTGCGTCACAATAAACCCGGTGCACCCGCTATTTCGCGTGCAAGTGCGGGACAATGCGAGGACTGGGCGCGGAACGGAACTCAATGTCACGTTAAATGGGTTATGGTCTTCACATCTGCCGGCTTGTGCAGAGGAGCGCCGGCTGCAGGCTAGCAGGCGAGCGGGTGCGATTAGATCTGGGTGAGCTCATGGTAGATAACATGAGAACTGGTAGTTGAGCTCCGAAAGGTGCTACAACTACCAGTTTATGCTTAATACTAACAAACAGAGTACTACAACATCAGTTCACAAAAGCAAAGGGGTTTGCAAACTAGGCATCGACGCGCATGCCAAGACGTGTGTCGTGGCGCGTCAGTTGGACGGGATGAGCCCGCAGCCGGCGCAGCGATTTGGGCCGGTTAAGCTGGTGGGCTGGGTGGCCAAGTTGGTGGAGGAGGGCTATGAGGTGATCAGTTGCTACGAGGCGGGGCCGACGGGCTACTGGCTCCATCGGGAGCTGAGCCGGGTGGGGGCGACCAATTACGTGGTGTGTCCCAGTCGGTTGGACAGCCGCGGCAAGGGGGTCAACACCGACCAGACCGACGCGTTGGAGTTGGTGGTGCGTCTGGACCGGTATGTGGCGGGCAATCGGAAGGCCTTTTCGGTGGTGCAGGTGCCCAGCCTGGAGCAGGAGCGCAAGCGCCAGCTCACCCGGCAACGGCAGCAACTGCGGGATAAGCGGCTGAGTTTTGCGGCGCAGGGGCGGATGCTGCTGTTGAGCCAGGGCTATCACCAGAGTAACAGCTGGTGGAAGAAGAGCCTGTGGGAGCGGCTGCAGGAAAGCTTGCCCGAGTGGCTGGTGGAGCGGTTGGCGGTTTGGGTGCGGCTGATGGCTGGGCTCAATGAGGAAATCAAGGCCCTGGACCAAGCCATCCAGGAGCAAGCGCCCAAGAGTCTGCCTTGCGGCATGGGCCGACTGACCCACGAGATCGTGGACCGGGAGGTTAAGGATTGGAAGCAGTTCAAGAACCGGCGCCAGATTGGCAGCTACAGCGGGCTGACCGGGGGAGTCAGCAGCAGCGGGGAGCAGCACGCCGACTTGAGCGTGACCAAGGCCGGCAACCGGCGCCTGAGCAGTTGTCTGGTGGAGTGCGCCTGGCGGCTCTTACTCAAGCAGCCCAAATACTGGCTGGTGGAGAAGTGGCGGGCGGTGCTGCTCAACCCCAAAGTCCACACCCGGCGGCGCAAGCAGGCCATCGTGGCCTTTGCGCGGCAGTTGCTGGTTGATCTCTGGAAGTGGAAGACCGGCCGGACCACCCCGGAGCAACTGGGTTGGGTCATGACCACTTACTGAGCCCGGCGGCGAGTCCTACGGCCCTAAAGTCTCCGGCAGCATGAAGCGGATTTCGGAAAACGGCGCGCGACCCGTGAGCGCCCTTGGTGAGCTTACCGCTCCACCGATCGGTAGATTGGGCGCGCTCGTTTTCCAGCCTATAACACGGATACGATTATGTTGGGCGAGCCTGCGGGCTCAGACCCGGATAGCAGGTTGTGCCACAGGCCAAAGCTTGCGGACACCCGCTGGGAAAACGTTTCCTTCCGAAAACCGCTGGGTGAGAGCCCGCCAGCAATGGGGGCGGCGCGAGGGTATGGCTCCGGTTGGAGCCGTCAAGGTATTGCTCGCCACGTGCCCCCGTGCCCTGCTGCGCTCCACCTTGACTGCCCCAACCTCCGCCAAAGATGCGCCGCTAAGGATTGCTGGCGTAGATCTGCTCGCGGTTAAAGGACCTCGAGCCGTTGACCAAGCGCCCATGAGAAAAACGAAATAACTTACCTCGAGGGGCTTGACGCGGGTGCTCATAGCAGGGCGCGCACTCCGCTGCGCGCCGGCGAGCCCCAAAGACGGCGCGCAGCGGAGTGCGCGCCCTACCTCCCACCGCTGACTCGGTGGTATGTTCACCCACATGTAATCACGCCCCAGCCGAGTTGCGCGCCGGTGAAAGGAGTTGCGATGAAGCTCGCGCGGAAGTAGCGTCGCCTCCAATGCGAAACCTGCTCCTGCCTTTCATTAACGTGCCGACGCCCAAGGTCTCCCCTGCCCTGCTGGTTGCCGCCGTGCTTGGCCTGGCGCTGGGTGGCGGCTCGGTGGCGCAAGGTGCTGTCGCCTTGTTTAACGGCAAAGACCTCAGCGGCTGGCGCAAGCCGACCGGCACGTGGTCGGTGGTCAAGAGCGTGTCACTGGACCCCGCCAATCCGGAGAGTTTCGTGGCCGTGCCGGGGCAGGGCGTGCTGGTCAACAGCACGAACGCGCATACGGTCAACCTGGTGAGCGTGCCGGAGTTCGGCGACATGCAACTGCATGTGGAGTTTTGCATCACGAAGCACTCCAACTCCGGCGTTTACCTGATGGGCCGCTACGAAGTGCAGGTCTATGACAGCTACGGGGTGGAGAAGGACAAATACCCAGGCATCGAGTGCGGCGGGCTTTATCCCCGGTGGATCGGCCAGCAGAACATTGAAGGCCACTCACCGATGGTGAACACCAGCAAGCCACCCGGCGAATGGCAGAGCTTCGACATTACCTTCCGGGCGCCGCGGTTCGATGCCGCCGGCAAGAAGCTGGCCAACGCTTGCGTGGTGAAGGCCATGCATAACGGGAAGGTGATCCACGAGAATGTCGAGTTGAAAGGCCCCACGCGC
>DATKNZ010000324.1:0-22615 GCA_035541055.1 Candidatus Acidiferrum sp.
GATGGGGCGGCTGCTTCGTCGGCTAACTCGACCGTTACGTCGTACGTGTTGCCATCAACAGTGACTCGTAGCTTCTTGATCATGGGTCAGAGGGGTCCTAGCGGATTTTATGGGAATGGAAGATTTGGGTGCGCCCTTCGAGGGCCCACACGTTGAGGTAAGGCACGGGGGTCTGCACCTGTTGAACTGAAACGAGCCGGTGCGGGCGGTCGAAGGTGACCGCCACGGCCGCGGCGATGACGGCGGCCAGTTCGGGAGCGAGGCTGGTCGCGACGCGCTGGGGTCCGGAAGAAACGCGGCGGGCGACGCCGTCCTGTTCGAGCGCCTTGCGCGCGGCCTCGATGCAGGCGCCGGCTCGGTGCAACGCCGCCTGCACATCAGCGGCGCGGGCGGGTTCATCGAGTCGCGGCAGGACGCGCTGGATAAGGACCAGGGCCTGGGCGAGGTTGGCTTCCGCCGGGCTCAGGTCGGCGGCAATAGCTGCAGGCTGGTTGCTCATACCATCAATTACAGGGGAATGGTCCCATGCTTCTTCGGCGGGCGAGTCTCGCGCTTGGTCAGCGTGTTGCGCAGTGCCAGGGAGATCGCCGCCCGCGTCTCGGCGGGGGTGATGACGTCCGTGATCATGGCGTTGCGGGCGGCTTCGTACGGCGAGCAAAACTTGTCGCGATACTCGGCAACCAGTTCGGCCTCCTTCGCTTTCGGGTCCTTGGCGGCAGTGATCTCGCGGCGGTAGAGGATCTTCACCGCGCCTTCGGCGCCCATCACCGCGATCTCGGCAGCAGGCCACGCGTAAACGAAGTCGGCGCCCATGTCCGAGCTGCACATGGCGAGGTAGGCGCCGCCGTAAGCCTTGCGCATGATCAGGGTGATCTTGGGAACTGTCGCCGAGGCATAGGCGAAGAGCATTTTGGCGCCGTGCCGGATGATCCCGCCGCGCTCTTGCTGCACGCCGGGCATGAAGCCGGGCACGTCCACCAGGGTCAGAAGAGGGATGTTGAAGACGTTGCAGAACCGAATGAAGCGGGCTGCCTTGTCGGAGGCGTCAATGTCCAGGGTCCCGGCCTTCACCGCCGAGTTGTTGGCGATGATGCCCGCCACGATGCCCTGCAGGCGCGCAAAGCCGACGATGATGTTGCGCGCCCAGGCTTGGTGCACTTCCAGGAAGTCGCCCTGGTCAACCAGGCGCAGGATGATCTTGGTGACATCCATCGGGTCCTTGGCGCCTTCGGGCACGAGCTTGCCAAGTTCCGGGTCGGGGGTGAGATCCACCTGCGCGGCGGGGCGGTGCGGGGGATCGAGGAGGTTATTCGCCGGCACGAACGAGAGAATGCGGCGGGCGATCTGGACGGCGTGGGCGTCATCATTGGCTACAAAATGGACGTTGCCGCTGACGCTGGAATTGGTGAGCGGGCTCCCGATCTCTTCCATCGTGCACTTCTGGCCGGTGACGGCCTGGATGACCTCCGGGCCGCAGATGAACATATTGGCGCTGCCCTTGACCATGATGATGAAGTCCATGAGGGCGGGGGAGTAGGCCGCGCCGCCCGCGCAGGGACCGGCGACAATGGCAATCTGCGGGACCACGCCCGAGACGAGCACGTTGCGGAAGAAGACCTGGCCGTAGCCGGAGAGGGAGTTGTCGCCCTCCTGGATGCGCGCGCCGCCGGAATCATTGAATCCGAGCACCGGGCAGCCCACCCTGAGGGCGTAGTCCATCAGGTCGCAAATCTTCTTGGCGTGGGTGCGGCCCAGCGAGCCGCCGCTCACGGTAAAATCCTGGCTGAAGGCGGCTACCAGGCGGCCATCCACCAGGCCGGTGCCGGTGACGACGCCATCGCCCGGCAGGCTTTTGCTCTCCATGCCGAAGTGGTGGCAATCGTGGTCGGCGTGCAGGCCCCACTCCTGGAAGGTCCCGGGCTGGAAGAGCTTGTCCAGCCGGTCCCGCGCGGTGAGCAGGCCCTTTTTGCGCCGGGCCTCGAGCTTGTCTTCGCCGCCGCCGGCGCGCGCGATGGCCCGGCGTTTCTGTAGTTCGTCCAGTGCAGCTTTGGGAATAGACATAAATCAAGTTCAGTGTTGGCCGGCGGTTTTCGGCGCGCAGAGTTCGGTGAGCACGCCGAACGTGGATTTAGGGTGAAGGAACGCCACCAGCTTGTTGGCGGCGCCCTCGAAAGGTTGCTCGTGGATCAGCTTCACGCCGGCCGTGGAAGCCTGCTTGAGCTGGGCCCCAATGTCATCCGTGGCGAAGGCGATGTGGTGGACGCCGCCATTGGGGTTCTTCTCCAGGAACTTCGCAATCGGGCTGTCCGGGCTTGTGGGTTCCAGCAGCTCGAGGTGCACTTCGCCGATGGTAAAGAAGGCGGTGCGCACCTTCTGCGATGCTACTTCCTCCCGGTGCTCACACTTCAGCCCGAGAGCCTTTTCGTAATAGGGAACGGCCTCGTCCAGCGACTTCACGGCGATTCCCAGGTGATCAATCTTGTTAAGCATAAATCGGCATCCAACTATGGCTCGGTGGCGCCTCGGTGCGCGGCGAGCAGTTTCCGAGCAGCCTGGACGGCGGTCAAGTCTCCGCGCAGGAGAGCGTCTTGCACTTTCGGCAGTTGCTCGGAGACCCGACGGTCCTGGTAAAAGCTCCGCAGCACCTCATCCTGAAGCAGGTCAGCAAGCCAGTCCAGCGCCTGCTGTTGCCTGCGTCGAGCAATCACGCCCGTGGGTTCCAGCTCGCGATAGAACCGCTCAATCTGCTGCCAGGCCTCAGGCACGCCTTGGCCGGTCAAGCCGGAGCAAAGGGTGGCCTCTGTCTGCCAACCGGGCGTGGCCGGTTGCAGGTAGTGCAGTGCGGTGTTCTGCTCCGCGCGGGCGAGTTCGGCCCGGGGACGGTTCTCGCCCTCGGCCTTGTTAATGAGGATCAGGTCGGCCATTTCTACGATGCCCTTCTTCATGGCCTGGAGCTCATCGCCAGCACCCGGCAATTGCAGCAACAGGAAGAAGTCCACCATCGAGCGCAGCGCCGTCTCGCCCTGCCCGGTCCCAACTGTCTCAACCAGGACGACATCAAAGCCTGCCGCTTCGCAAAACAGCATCGTTTCCCGGGTACGGCGGGCAACGCCGCCCGCGCTCGCGCCGGAAGGAGAAGGGCGGATAAAGGCGTTCGGCTCCCGGCTCAGCTTCTCCATCCGGGTCTTGTCGCCGAGGATGCTGCCGCCGGAGCGGGTGCTGGTCGGATCAATCGCCAGCACCGCGAGCCTATGGCCGCTGCCGACCAAGTACATCCCAAAGGCTTCGATGAAGGTGCTCTTGCCCACACCGGGCACGCCCGTGATGCCGACGCGCCGGGCCTTGCCGGTGTGCGGCAGGAGCCGGCGAAGGACTTCCTGCGCCTGCGGTTCGTGCATCGGCGAGTCGCTCTCGATGAGCGTGATCGCGCGGGCAAGGCGGGCACGGTCCCCCGCGAGCACGCCGCCTACGTACTCGTCCACCGTCAGAGCCGTGCGGGGGCGAGGAGCGGGGGCTTTCGCGCCGGGGTTAGAGCTCACGCAGGACTCAAGACTTTAGACCCGAGACTCAAGACTCTCTTGCCGCGCGTCTTCACGCCAGCCGTTGACTCAGTTGCCCGAGAATCTGTTTGGCCGCGTCGGGGATGAACGTGCCTGGACCAAACACCGCGTCGGCGCCGTTCTGCCTCAGGAAATCGTAATCTTGGGGCGGAATCACCCCGCCGACTACGACCATAATGTCCTCGCGGCCAACCCGCTTCAACTCTTCCACAAGCTGCACGAGCAGCGTCTTGTGCCCGCCAGCCAGTGAGCTGATGCCAACCACATGCACGTCGTTGTCCGCCGCCATCCGTGCCACTTCCTCCGGCTGCTGGAACAGCGGTCCGATGTCCACATCGAAACCCAGGTCGGCGTATGCCGTCGCGACCACCTTGGCGCCGCGGTCGTGTCCGTCCTG
Source organism: Candidatus Acidiferrum sp. (assembly GCA_035541055.1). GTDB lineage: Bacteria > Verrucomicrobiota > Verrucomicrobiia > Limisphaerales > UBA8199 > JAPLUA01. The sequence continues at coordinate 3,958 of DATKNZ010000324.1, forward strand.
GCCCATCTTGGCGATGAGAATGCGCGGCCGCCGCCCCTGCCGTGCCGCGAACTGGTCGGCAGCCTGCCGAACCTGGTCCGTTTGCTGACTCAACCCGTATTCGGAGGCGTACACGCCCGACACCGATCGGACAGTTGCTTTGTGACGCATAAAGACCTTCTCGAGTGCGAAGGAGATTTCGCCCAGCGTCGCGCGCGCACGCGCGGCCTCGACGGCTAGCGCGAGCAGGTTCTCCTTCCCGCTCTCCCCGGCGCGGGTCAGCGCCTCCAGGCAGGCGCGGACTTTCGCGTTATCGCGCTCCTTCTTGAGTTGGTGCAAGCGCTTGATCTGCGCCTCGCGCACGGCGGTGTTGTCCACTTCGCGCACTTCCAGTTGCTCGATCCGATCCAGCCGGAGCGTGTTCACGCCGATGATCGGCTCCTTGCCGGAGTCAATGTGCGCCTGGCGGCGAGCGGCGGCTTCTTCGATGCGCAGCTTCGGCAGGCCCGTCTCGATAGCCTTGGCCATGCCGCCCAGCGATTCAATTTCCTGTATGTGCCCCCAGGCCCGGCGCATCAGCGCGTCCGTGAGTGCCTCAACGAAGAACGATCCGGCCCACGGGTCAATAACTTTGCAAATCCCGGTCTCCTCCTGCAGCAGCAATTGCGTGTTGCGCGCGATGCGGGCCGAGAAATCCGTCGGCAGGGCTATGGCTTCGTCGAGTGAATTGGTGTGCAGCGATTGCGTATGCCCCAGTGCCGCTGCCATCGCCTCAACGCACGTGCGCGCCACGTTATTGAACGGGTCCTGCTCTGTGAGCGTCCAGCCCGAGGTCTGCGAATGCGTCCGCAGGGCCATGGATTTGGGGTTCTTCGGATTGAACTGCCTCACGAGCTTGGCCCACACAGCGCGGGCCGCCCGCATCTTGGCTATTTCCATGAAGAAGTTCTTTCCCTGTGCCCAAAAGAACGAAAGCCGGGGCGCGAAGGCGTCAATGGCAATGCCCGCCTTCAGCCCGGTGCGCAGGTATTCCAGCCCGTCGGCCAGTGTGTAGGCCATTTCGAGGTCCGCCGGCGCGCCCGCCTCCTGCATGTGATAGCCGGAGATGGAGATCGAGTTGAACTTGGGCATCTGCTTCGAAGTGAAGCTGAAGATGTCCGCGATGATGCGCATGGAAGGAGCCGGGGGGTAGATGTAAGTGTTGCGCACCATGTACTCCTTCAGGATGTCGTTCTGAATCGTCCCCGAGAGTTGCTCCAGCTTCGCGCCTTGTTCCTCCGCTGCGACAATGTAGAAGGCCAGCACGGGCAGCACCGCCCCGTTCATGGTCATGGACACCGATATGCGGTCCAGCGGAATGCGGTCGAACAGGACCTTCATGTCGAGGATAGAGTCCACCGCCACGCCCGCTTTGCCGACGTCTGCGAAAGCGCGGGGATGGTCAGAATCGTAGCCCCGGTGCGTGGGGAGGTCGAACGCGACTGACAGGCCCTGCTGGCCGGCGGCAATGTTGCGCCGGTAAAAGGCGTTGCTTTCTTCAGCCGTGGAGAAACCCGCGTATTGGCGGACGGTCCAGGGCCGCGACACGTACATAGAGCCGTAGGGCCCGCGCAAATACGGCGGCAGGCCGGGCATGCCATCGAGGTGCTCGCAATCGCGCAGGTCCTCGCTGGTGTAGAGCGGCTTTAGCTCCACCTGCTCCAGGGTCTTGCACACCCATTCGTCCAAAGACTTGCCCGTCTCCTCCTCGAAGCGGACGCGCCAATCCTCAAACGTAATGGGAGCCGGTTTGGCTTCAAACGGCACCTGGCTAAAGTCAGGGAAGGTCCTCATGATTGAATCCCGAGCTTGGAATGACACTTGTTGAGCAATTGCACCGCGTCAGCGCGGATATGGATAAACTCGTCCACGCCGGCGGCTTTGTGCGCCTCAATCTGGTCCTGCGGATAACCCGCCAGGACGAGGAACGCGTCCGGTCGCATGGCCCGGATGGCCTTTGCGAGCGGCGGCACCAGCGCAGGATAGTTTTCGTCCGTCGAGCAAATCACCGCTGCGCGGGCATGTGACTCGCCGAATGCGACCGCGGCCTCCGCAGGTGTCTTGAAACCTGGCGGCGAGATCACCTCGTAGCCGCCGGCGGCGAAGAAGCCGCGGCTGAAATCAGCGCGCGCTTTGTGCTCGCGCAGCGGCCCCATGTTACAGAGGAACACTGCGGCAGGCTTTCCGGCCCGGGCCGCGTGCCGGTTCATGGCGTCCCGCAACTCCTCGAACGCGACCGCAGCGCGCGTGATGCCGACCGGGGTGATTGGCTGGCAGGGGCTGTCATTGATGCGCAGCGCGCGGGTGACCTCGCCGATCGTCGCGCCGGCCGCTACGGCCTCGACACACGCTTCGAACCTGGCGCCGTTCCGCGCTTGCAGAATCTGCGCCAGCTTCTGGAGCACGACTTCGCTCTCGGAGTCCTCCATCGACGTGCGGTGGGCCACCACCTGCTGGACCCGTCGCTGGTGAAAGGCCTTCACATCCGCTGGCGCGCGCTCCAACGCCTTCTCCTTCGGGTCGGCGTACTGGTTCACGCCCACGATGGAATCGCGCCGGCGCGCGACAGCTTTGAGCTTTTCAGCCGCAGTCGCCGAAACCGCCTTCTGAGGGAAGCCGGCTCGCAGGGAAGCTTCCATGCCGCCCTGTTTCGAGACCTCCTGGAAAAGCTGCCACGCTTTGCCGGCGAGCTCAGACGTGAGCCGTTCGACAAACCAGGAGCCGCCCGCGGGATCGAGGACGTGCTCGAGGTGGCACTCTTTTTGGAGCACTAGTTGTGTGTTGCGGGCCAGTCGCCGGCTGAAGTCGTCCGGCGGGCGCACGACCTCATCAAACGCGCCGACTTGCATGCTGTCGCAGCCACCGAGGACGCCGGCAAAGGCCTCCACCGTGGCGCGCAGCAAATTGTTGTAAGGATCGCAAACGGTCTTGTTCCAAAGCGAAGTGCGCACGTGCAGGGAAAGGCGCTGCGATTCCGCGCCGCCGCCGAGCGCTTCCACGGCGCGCGCCCAGATCATGCGCAGCGCACGCAGCTTGGCTATTTCCATGAAGAAATGCTCGCCCACTGTAATCGCGAAGCGCGTGCGAGGCGCGACCAGGTCCAGGTCCAGGCCGCGCTGATTCATCTGGCGCAGGTACTCGACGCCCGTGGCGAGGGCGAGCGCCAGTTCCTGCACGGCGTTTGCGCCGGCCTCGTGCCAGGCGCGACCGTGGACGCAGATTGTCTGCAGGTGCGGCGCGCGCTCGCCGGCCCAACGCGTGAGGTCCGCCATCTCGTCGTAGGCTCCCTCGAGAGACTGAGGCAGCCTGCCTTCGTGGGACAGCACCCCCAACGGGTCCATTTCGATGCAGCCGCGCAGGCCCGTCAGCGTCTTCTTTCGCTTGCGGGCCAGCCCGACCAGCAGTGCGCTAATGGGCATCGCCGAGGCGCCGCAACGGATCAGGAGGAACGTATGCTCCAGGTCAATGCCCTCCAGGGCGCGGTCCAGGTCGCCCAGGGTGGCGACGGAAAGGCCGCCCAGGCCCACGTCTTCGGGCTTGGCCCAATCCGGGTCATGTCCGTCGCGGGTGGCCTTGTCGAGCACGACGTTCAGCGCGTTGAGGCCGCGGCTGATGGAGTTGCGTGCCGCCTGGTTGAACTCGGTGGGGCTGGAAAAGGCCAGCTCCTGGGAGACGTCCCACGGCTTGCGGACAATGCCGCTGGCGGTGGCTCCGCGCACGAACGGGGCGAAGCCCGGGAACGAGTTCACGTGCGGCAGGTTCGCGGCGTCCTCGCGCCGATAAATCGGCTGCAGCGTGATCCCTTCGTAAGTGGGCGTGAACATCTTCTTGTCGAAGGGCGCGCCCTTGAGTTCGGCCTCGACCAGCTTGCGCCAGGCCTCGTAAGTGACAGGCGGGAACTCAGTCAACAGCTTGCCGGTGGGGGAAGCAGCATTCATCGGCAGGATCAGGCTTCCAGCGTTTCTACCGTGACATCGTGGCGGCGTCCTTCGACGGTCACGAACATGCGCCGCGCGTTGCCCTGGGGCGGGCGTGCCGGGAGGGCAGGGGCAGATGCGGCAGCCGGGGCCGGTCGCACTGCCGGGGCGGCGGGTTTGACAGGAGGCGCGGTCTTGGACTTCAGCAAGGCCTCAACCTGCTGCGGGAACATGGCAAAGAGGACCACGGTCTCGTCGTCCGTCGGCAGGCCCTTGTCGGCGCACTGGCCGCGGTAACGTTCCATGCCGGGCTCGAGCAGGTCGGCCGGGCGTTCCGTGACCGCCTTTTTGCCCGTCTGCTTCTCGACCTGGGCGAGCACATCCGGCGCGATGGGGCCGGGCGTCTTGCCATACTTGCCGAGCGCGATGTCCTGCGCCGGTTGGCAGATCATCTTCCAGCGGCCGAACTTCACGTTCATCATCGCCTGCGTGCCGACGATCTGCGAGGTAGGCGTCACCAGCGGAATCCAGCCGAGCGCCTCGCGCACAATGGGAATCTCTTTGAGCACGGCGTCGAACTTGTCCGTCATTCCCTGTTCTTTGAGCTGCGTGCGGAAATTCGAGAGCATGCCGCCGGGCACCTGGTAAGTGAGAATGTCGCTGTCCACGCGTTCGTTGGCCGGGCTCGTGTAGGCGGCCAGCTCCTCGTACACGCCATCGAAGTAGTCGCGCAGGCGGGCCAGCTTCGCGGTGTCGAACCTGGGGCATCGCGGGTGCCCCTCGAGGAGCGCCAGCATGCGTTGGGTGTCCGGCTGCGAGGTGCCGTTGGCAAAGGGCACGATGGAAACCTCCACGCAGTCCACCCCCGCATCTATCGCGGCCAGGTAAGCGGCGGCGCCGAGCCCAGCCGTGTCGTGCGTGTGCAGGGTGATCGGGATGCCCACGCGGGCCTTGAGGTCCTTTACCAGGCGGTGCGCCACCTGCGGCTGCAGAATGCCGGACATGTCCTTGATGCCCAGCGAATGGCAGCCCAGCTTCTCCAGTTCAACGCCCATGCGGACGAAATTGTCCACCGTATGGACCGGACTGGTTGTGTAGCAAAGCTCGCCGCGGGCGTGCTTGCCGCAGTCCTTCACCGCCCGGATGGCCGTGCGCAGGTTGCGGACGTCGTTCAGCGCATCGAAGATGCGGATGATGTCCATGCCGTTCCGGCACATGCAATTCACGAACGCCTGCACCACGTCGTCCGGGAAGCTGGCGTACTGGACGATGTTCTGCCCGCGCAGCAGCATTAACTGCGGCGTTTTGGGGGCCACGCGCTTGAGCGTGCGCAGCCGGTCAAACGGGTTCTCGTTGAGGTAGCGCAGGCAGGCGTCAATGGTGGCGCCGCCCCAGGTTTCCAGGCCGTTGAAGCCCATGTCGTCAAGGATCGGCGCCGCCGGCAGCATCTGCGCGGTGGTCATGCGGGTGGCGGCCATGGATTGGTGGCCGTCGCGGAGCACAGTATTATTAAATAAAACAGGTTTCACGAGTCATAAACGGCACTTCTTTGCCGCTGTTCACATAAATATGCCATTACTTCTTTTGTACTACAAGTACTAAGATACGTTTTGCGAATCCTGGCGCATTTTGCGCCTTGACGCCGCGGCCAGGCGACGCATATTGCCGCGCGTGGGTCGGCGTGGGCGAACACCCCTCCGCCCGCTTGAGTCATGTCAACAGTCGTATCGGTAAAGCAGAACTACAAGCCTATGTATAAGACAACAGCACTATGCCTGGCGGCGGTCGCGGCGCTTGCCTTTGGTTGCGGCAAAAACTCGACCTACAAGGTCAAGGACGGCGAGGTCAAGGTGGACCGGGGCAGCGGCCAGGTCACCTATGAAGGCAAGACCAAAGAGGGGACCGTCAGCGTGACCGCCTCCAAAGCGGGGGTCGCGTTGCCCGACGGGTTCCCGAAAGACGTGCCCATCTATAAAGGGGCTGTCGTGCAGGTGGCATCCACGCAGGGCAAAACGATGATGGTGCACCTGAGCGTGGACGCGCCCGTTGCCGACGCCCTGAAGTTTTACCAGGACCAGTTGAAAGAGCAGGGCTGGGAGATCAGTGCCACGACGAACATGGGTGACACCAGCATGATCCAGGCGAAGAAAGGCGAGCGCCAATGCTCGGCCCTGGTGGTCAAGCAGGACAAGGGCGCCATGGTGCAGCTCTCGGTGACTCAGGAAGGGACCTGAGTTGGCGCCTAATACACCTTCCGCAGATTGGACGGAAGGATGTTCAGCTCCGTGCGATACTTGGCCACGGTGCGGCGGGCGATGACGATGCCCTTCTCCTTGAGCATGCGCACCACTTCCTGATCGGATAGCGGCGCGCTGGAATCCTCGCTTCCGAAAATATCGGCGATCAGGTCCTTCACGCTGGTGTTGGACATCCCGTCACCGTCGGCTGTCTGAATGCCGGCGGTGAAGAAGTATTTCATCTCGAAGATGCCCTGGGGCGTCTGCATGTACTTTCCGGAAACCGCCCGGCTCACCGTGGTCTCGTGCACGCCCACGACCTGCGCGATCTGGATCATGGTCAGGGGCTTCAGGGCCGAAACCCCTTTGGCCATGAACTCGCGCTGCCGCTTGACGATTTCCTTGGCGATGTTCAGGATGGTCTCCTGGCGCTGGTGCAGGCTCTTGATCAGGAACTTCCCCGCGCGAATCTTCTCGCGGATGTAATTGCGCACTTCGGTGGAGTTGTCCCGCTGGGACATCAGGTCCTTGTAAGTGTTACTGATGCGCAAATGCGGAATATGCTCGTTGTTGGTGGTGACGACGTAATCGTCGCCTGACTTGGTCACGAAGACTTCCGGCAGCACGTATTGGTCGTTATCGGGGAGGAAAGCGCGTCCGGGGCGTGGCTCCAGCCGGGCGATGCGTTGCAGCGCCTCCTGCACGTCGTCCAGAGACGTGCCGGTCCCGCGGGCGATCTCGGGGATGCGCCGCTTGCCCAGGGCTTCCATGAACTCGTTGACGATGCGGTATTCGAGCGTGTTCTCCTGTCCCAGGCGCTGGAACTGCAACATCAGGCATTCGCGCAGGTCCCGCGCGCCCACGCCCGCCGGCTCGAAGCTCTGGATGACCTTCAGCACGGCCAGTATCGTCTCTGCCGCCAGGCCGGTGGAGGCCGCCAGCTCCTCGATCGTAGCTTTGAGGTAGCCGTATTCATCAATGTTGCCGATCAGCATCTCGGCAATGGGCCACTGCTCCTCCGGCAGGGCCGATTCACGCACCTGTTCCAGCAGCACCTCCTGGAGCGAGGTGGCCTGGACCAGTGAATCGAACATGAACTGCCGCCGCTCCTCGTCCTCGGGCGAAGCGCGGAGCGGGATGTTGGTCTGGGCAAAGTGATCGCGCCATTCCTGGTCAAGCTGCACCAGGCGCTCGAACTCGGCTTCGAAGTCGTCGGCCGGCTCGCCGCTGGGCTTTTCTGTGGCCGGATCAAACTCCAGGTCCGCCGGCGGTTCCGCGGGGTCGGCGGACTCGGCGGGCGGGATTTCCTCCTGGCCGTCCTTGGCCGGGGCCTCCAATTCTTGCACCGGGCTCTCCTCAAGGACTGGGTTTTGCTGCAATTCCTGTTCCACGAGCGTCTTGAGCTCGAGGGTCGGCGCCTGCAGGAGGGCGAGCGATTGCTGCAGTTGCGGTGCCAAAACCAGCGACTGCGTCAGGCGCTGCGACAGATGTAGGCCCTGAGGCATGCCGTTATTCTAGCCGCATCTGGTGCCAACACAAGCGAGAACTTGGCACGATTTTCGCTGAGAGCGTTGTTTTGCGTGCCAGGGACGGGGACCGTATGGTATAAGGAAGTGCTTTGACAGAGGACAGACCGGCATTTGAGGGCTACGTTTCGCATCCGAGCCTTGGCGACGAGGCCGTGCCGGGCAGGCTCACCTTCGCCTTCTTCCGCCTGCGCTTCGAGTCGGAGGCCGCCACGGTCGAGATGCCGGTGTCGCGGCTCCTCATTGACAAAGGCGAAGGCCGCGACGAGCTGATCTATTTCTCCGACCCCGAGCAGCCCGGCTGGTCCATTTCCACCTACGACACGAACATTCTCAACCACGCGCTGCTGCACCAGCAACCGCACACCCTGCGGCAGATCCGCGCCATGTACAGCGGGCGCGAGCTGAGCGGCCGGGTGAAGGCCACCTTCGGCGTGCTGATCGGCTTCGTCCTAGCGGCGTTCATCGTCTGGATGCTTATGGGTTTGATGGTGCGGGCCGTAGTCGCGCACGTCCCGGCGGAATGGGAACGCGAGTTGGGCGACAGCGTCGTAGCGGAATTGAAGGAGCGCGAGACCTTCACGAACGACGTGGCGCTCAAGGCGAAGCTCGACCTGGCCGTCGCGCCCCTCTTGCAGGTGCTGCCCAAAAACGGCACGGAGTACAAGTTCTACATCATCGAGAACGAGATGCCGAATGCCTTCGCGCTGCCCGGCGGCCATGTGATGGTGCACGACAGCCTCATTCGCCTGGCGGACCGCCCGGAAGAGCTGGCCGGCGTGATCGCCCACGAAGTGGCGCACGTCACCGAGAAGCACGCCTACCGGAAGCTCATTTCCGAGGCGGGGCCCTACCTCGTGGTGCGACTCTTCCTGGGCGGCGGCCGCGGCACCGTCGGTCTGCTGGGCGGCAGCTCACAACTGCTGGTCCAGCAGAGCTTTTCGCAGGAATACGAGCTGGAGGCCGACGCGGTCGGATTCAATTACCTGGTCAAGGCCCATATTGACCCGCGCGGGCTGGCCGACATGCTCAAAAAGCTCGAGGCGGCGTATGGCGGCTTTGGCTTCAGCCAATTCCACATGGGCGCTTTCAGCAGCCACCCGGCCACCGCCAAACGCCTCCAGCGCCTGGACGCCAAGTGGCGCAGGCTCAAGGACAAGACCCACTTCATCACCTACGACCAGCCGGGCTCCGGAACCTGAGGCGGCCGTAAGGCCACAAGCCGATCCCGCACGCCGCAAGGCCGAACCCATGAGCCCGAAGACCGACACGGGCTGCCATCCTCTCCGTCTGGGCCCTTCGACGTTTTCAGCGGAATCCGGCAGCCAAGCCCGAAGGCCGAAATCCGAAGGCCGAAAGAAGGCCGAAGCCCGAAACCCGAAGACTGCCAGCCCATGGCACTTGAGGAGACCAGGTGCTTGGAAGTGCTTCGTTTTTGCGCTTCGGCGCCAACGGCGGCCTCCCTGCTGGCCAAGTGCTTGGATGGCGGCCAGGCGGGTTCGGACTTCGGATTTCGGCCTTCTTTCGGGCTCTGGCCTTCGGGTTTCGGATTTCAGCCGCCACGCCCCAGTCCACTGGAAGGATGGAGGAACCTCCATCTGCCCCCATGCCCCCCGCAACCACCCCGTATCCTCGCCGTAGCATCCGCTGATGCTACGGCGTGCCTACGGGGAGGCAACGGAGAGGAGCGCCAGCAGCCTGAGCTTGGGATTGGGTAATCAGCTCCTGCCGGTTGGCTCTACAGCCGGGATCATCCTGCCACGTGGCGCGTTTATTGCGGGTCCCAGTTTCCCCACTCCGCGTTCCACTCTCCCGTCCCGTAACCCTGCTTCGCCGCTTGCAGCTCGTAATTCAGGTATTGGGGCTGGTTCCCGACATACAGGAGGTCGCCCGACTTGCCGGGGAACACGAAGTACACCTTCCCGTTGGACACGACGGTCGAGACCGTATCTGGCGGCAGGGTGCGAAGCAGAGATCGCTGTTTGGGGGTGACGGCTGGGACGGCCCGGAAGCCGGCGTTTACGAGCAGGCTCTCTTTATGTTCTGAAACCGCGTTGGTTGCACAGCCTGCCTGCAGCAGCACTACCGCCAAGGCCGGCACGATCAGCATTGCCAGGATCCTCCACATATCTATACACATCCTCCCTCCTTTGCGGTTCTTCAACCAGTTTCCGCCAGAAGGGCAGGACCAACCGCCGCGGCCAGGAACCTCCGCGCTCCGTGTGCCTGCTTAATTCCTGGGTTGTTTCCGGTAGGCGCCCATCGCCGGCGCATCGGGGTTCACCTCGGGGCCGAAGTAGCGCAGGCAGACGAGCGGCTCGTTCTCGCTGGTGTTCTCGAAAGTGACGCCGGCTTTCGCCCCGTCTTCGGTGCAGAAGTATTCGTCCTCGGTCAGCTCGGTGAAGCGGATGAGTTTGGGGCTGTTGAGGGGCTGGCGGTTAATCCTGCCGACGCCTTGCACGCAGATGAGGCCGTAGGCGCCTTTGTCTTTGATGGTGCAAGTTGCGCCGGGGTCAACGGTAAGCTCCTTGGCCGAGACGAATTGGGCGCCGTCCACCTTGCCATAGACGATCCAGCGGTCCATGTAGCCTTCCTTGCTGGTGTTGGCGACGGGGACGGGTTCGAGGTAGTGGTTTTCCTTGAACTGCGGGTCCACGTTGGTTTCCCAGTCGAGCTGGTCCACGAGGTAGTCGAGGTCGCGGTGGTATTGCTTGGGCACGTCTTTGACGAGCAGGGACCAGGGCACTTCGCGGCCTTCGACCAGCGATTGGTACATGCCGAAGACGTCGGAGCCCCACTGCGGCTCGTAGGTGCAAAGCGAGCCGGGGGCGTGGAGGAGGCAGGGGCCGACCAACCACCCGGTGCCGGGCTTGAGGCGGTAGGCCTTGGACAGATCGAGGATGCCATTGTCGCCCTTGTTCCAGTCTTCGAGGCAGCGGCGCACCTGGGCTTTGGTGGTGCCGGGTTCGAGGCCGAAGAAGGTGAAGGGGAAATTGTTGCCCACGTTGTTGTGCTGAGGCGGGAAGTAGTAGGACTCGGGCTTGCCTTCCTGGCCGACGAGTTTGGCCTGCTTGGCATTCTGGTGCATGTGGTGCGGGATGGGCCCCATGTTGTCGAAGAACTTGGAATAGACGGGCCACTTGCCGTACTTGCTCCAGAGGCGCTTGCCCAGGAGCGTTTCGCCGCATTCGGCGACGGCCTGCTGCAAGGTGAAGCGCTGCTTGCCGTGGACGACATAGCTCAGGCCTTCGTCGGGGGTGCGGTTCTCGTTGGCCGCGGGAGTGGTGGAGGCGAACCATCGCTCGTCAATGCCGCCGCGGTTCAGGCCGTAGGCGTAGAGGTCGTCGGGGTGCAGCTTAAGGCGTTTGCCGGGCTGCAGGAACGAGCGCGGCACCCAATTGGGCGCCAGGCGGAGCAGGCCGCCGGTTTCGGCGAGAGCGGCTTCGGCGAGGGGTTTAACGTTCTTGGTGACCGTCTTGAGCGAGGTGGTGTTCATGAGATGTGATCCGTTGTCGCGGAGAACCATTGCAGAACCGCAGCCCGTTAGCAAGTGTGGACGCACCAGAAGAACTGATTTGACCACACAGAGCGCAAGGGCCTTTCATCTCTGCGCTCTCTGAGTTCTTTGCGGTTAAATAATGATTTACGTTTTGTATTTGCGCGTGACGCAAGCCTGCGGTTGAATCCGCCGCATGAGACGTCTGCCCAAACCTAACCACCCCTGCCTTCTCAACGCATTGTTCCTTTCCGCTGCTCTCTGCGGCAACTGGGCCCTGGGCCAGGCCCCCGGCTTGCAGGACCTGGCCACGCTGACGCCCGGGCGCACGCGCGCCGAAAACGCCCTCTGGATCGAGACGCCGCTCACCGCGCGCTTCAACTCGTCCAAGCACGTGGTGGTCGCCGATCTCAAGGGCCCCGCCGTCATCACCATGGTGCATTTCGCGATGCCGGTGACGCTCAAGCTTAATCGCGACCTGCTGCTGCGCATGTACTGGGATGGGGAAGCCTCGCCGAGCGTGGAGGCGCCGCTGGTGGACTTCTTCTGCGATCCCGCCGGCCTGAGGCAGTCAGTCAACACGGCACTCGTTAACAAGCGGCGCGGTTTCAACGCCTATTTCCCGATGCCCTTCCGCAAGTCGGGCAAGATCGAGCTGCTCTATGACGGCCCGGTGCCGCCGGGGGACGAGCTGTGGAGGATCATGCCCTGCTACAGCTACGTGAATTACCGAACGGTGAAGAAGGTGTCCGCCGACACGGGCTATTTCCATGCAAGCTGGCGCCAGGAGGGCCTGCTGCTGGGCAAACGGGATTACCTGGCGCTCGAGGCGAAGGGCAGGGGAAAGCTCGTGGGGTGGAACGTCAGCGTGCGCAGCCCCGGACGCGATGGCTACCCGGTGGACGAGAACGAGAAGTTCTACATTGATGGCGAGTCGGTGGCCTCGGTTGAATACCAGGGGCTGGAGGATTCTTTCGGCTTCAGTTGGGGTTTCCCTGAAAGCGAGAACCTGTTTCCGTTGACGGGCTATTTCCCCTTCATGAAGGGCGCGGCGGCATACCGGTTCTTCACGCAGGATGCCATCAGCTTCGAGAAGTCTTTGCGAGTGATGATCGGCTTCGGCGTAAACGAGGACCCCTCCTTCCGGCGCGACTTCTCGAAGCCCGGAACGACGCTGCAGTTCTCGACGACGGTTTATTGGTATCAGACGGAGCCGCACGCGCCGCTGCCCGCCATGCCCTCCGCCGTGGACCGCGCGCCTGCGCCGGAGGAGCCGCTGTGGCCCGATAAGGAGACGCTGCCTTCTCCCGAGCAACTGAAGGCGCGCGGCGTGAAGCTCGAAATGCTCTGTGGCCGCCCGGGCAAGGAAGTGATTTTTGCCGAGAAGGGCTACGGCGCCACGGCGAAGAAGGGCTTTACATATAGCGGCTGGGGCCTCCCGGTGTATCACACGCGGGCCGGGAACGATGAGACGGAGATCGAATTGACGGTGCCCAAGGGCGCCTCCGGGTTGGTGCGAGTGTACGTCATTGATCCCGACAACTTTGAGGGCGGGCGCAAGGAGACGGTGAGCGTGGCCGGGGAGGACCTTGGAACTATCGAGAACTTTCAGGACGGAAAGTGGCTGGAGCACAAAGTGGGCGCCGACAAGACTGCCGATGGCAAGGTGCTGATGAAAGCGGTCAATGCGCGCCAGGGCTCGAATGCCGTCATCTCCATCATCGAGTGGGTGGAGAAGTAAGGCCGGACACCTTGGCAGTACGATAAGCCTTCTTCAACGCAGAGACACAGAGACCGCAGAGAGACGCAGAGAAGAAGTGCTGGTTTCTTCTTTCTCTGCGTCTCTCTGTGGCCTCTGCGTCTCTGCGTTAAATTCAGGTCTGTCGGTTTGCATGAAGCATCCCATTACGTGCTTTACAACGTTCTGCCCTGCCGCACCATTCTCCGAGGATTAAGTTTATGAACGACCAGCCTCCCATGCCTTCGCCTCTCACCCGCCGCGACTTTCTCAAGACCTCCGCGGTGGCTGCCTCCGCAACGGCCTTGGGTGTCGGGTGCCGCGCCCCTAAGGCCAACTCAGCCGCCGGCACGGGTTCAGTAGCCGCAGCGGCGGCAACCGTTGCGCAAGGCGCCCACGCGGCCGGGAGCGACATCATCAAGGTCGGCATGATCGGCTGCGGCGGCCGGAACACCGGCGCCGCCGCCCAGGCGCTCAGCGCCGACCCGGGCGCGCGGTTGGTCGCCATGTGCGACATCCTGCGCGAGCGGATCGAGAAGGCACGCGATGCGGTGAAGCAGGCCAAGGGCGACCAGGTCACGGTGGACGAGGCGCACTGCTTCACCGGCTTCGATGCCTACAAGCACGTCATCGAGGCTTCGGATGTGGTAGTAATCGCCAACGCGGCGAAGTTTCATCCCTTCCATGCCATGGAAGCGATTCGGGCGGGCAAGCACGTCTTCGTCGAGAAGCCCCACGGTATTGACCCTTACGGGGTGAAGCTCATGCAGCAGGCGTGCGACCTGGCCAAAGAGAAGAAGCTGTGCGTCGTGTCGGGCCTGCAAAGCCGGTTCCATGAGGGCTACATCGAGACGATCCAGCGCATTCAGGACGGCGCCATCGGCAGCATCGTCACCATCGAGGAGAATTTTCTGCGCCCGCCCTACGGGGTCACGGAGCGCAACCCGAAATACAGCGAGCTGGAATGGCAGGCCAGCACGCAATATCACTTTCGTTGGCTGTCTGGCGATGACGTGCCCCAGTCGCTGGTGCACAACCTGGATCGCTCGAGCTGGGTGCTTGGCAATGTTGTGCCTATCAAGTGCCACGGACTGGCAGGCCGTTCCACGATGACCGAGCCCATCTATGGCGACGTGTTCGACCACCATTCGGTGGTGTATGAGTTTGACAAGGGCGTGCGCGTGTATGCGTTCTGCCGCACGACCGCCGGCTGCTATGATGAGGACTCCAGCCTCATCTCGGGCACCAAGGGCAAGGCCTCGCTGCTGCACTGCCGGATCTGGGGCGAGACCAACTGGCGCTGGCAAGGGCAGTGCGACCCCTACCAGATCGAGCACAACAAGCTGTTCGCCGGCATCCGCTCGGGCAATCCCATCAACTGCGGCGACTATATGGCCCGCAGCACGATGATCGGTGTCATGGGCCAGCTCTCCTGCTATACAGGGAAGGAGGTGTCGTGGGAGCAGGTCATGGCATCTGATTTCTATTACCCGCCCAGGCCCGATGACTGCCACGATGGGATGGAGCCGCCCAGCAAGCCCGGTCCTGATGGGAGCTATCCTGTGCCGTCGCCGGGCAGGACGAAGATGATCTGAGGGGGACTGCGATGGCACGACAATGTTCTGGAGTGCGGCAGTGCTCTGCTGCTTTTGCGCATTGCTGGTCTTTTTGTGAGCCTTGGGAACATCCAACATCCAACATCCAACAACCAACATCCAATGAGCGCCACGGGGGCAGGCATTGGATGTTGGTTGTTGGATGTTGGATGTTGGATGTTCCCAGTCCGGCCTGGTTTCTGGTTTCTCTGGCCGTGCTGATGCTCGCAGCCGTGGCCTGTGTTGGCGCGGAGCCGATGCCAACGAAAGCGAAGGCCCGCGTGCTGCTTGTTACCGGGGTGGACTACCCTGGGCATCATTGGCGCGAAACGGCGCCGGCGCTGGCGACGGCACTGCGGCAGGATCCGCGCCTGGAGGTGTTCACAGTGGAAGACCCGGTCTTTCTCGATTCCGCGGCTTTGGGCAAATACGACCTGGTGCTCCTGCACTTCCAGAACTGGCAGCAGCCGGGGCCGGGGGAGCGGGCCCGGGAGAACCTGCGCCGGTTCGTGGACGGCGGCAAAGGCTTGGCGCTGGTGCATTTCGCGTGCGGGGCCTGGCATGGGGAGTGGCCGGAATTCGCACAGATTGCCGGGCGCGTTTGGGCCGGCCCGGGGCCCGGTGTTCGCCAGCACGATCCGCTCGGCCTGTTCCGGGTCGAGTTGGTCAATCCCGACGCCTCGATCCTGCGCGGCATGACCGATTTTGAAACGACGGACGAGCTTTACACCTGCCTCACGGGCGATCATCCCATCGAGGTGCTGGCGCAGGCGCGGTCCAAGGTGGATGGTAAGTTCTATCCTATGGCCTTCATCTCGCATTACGGGAAGGGGCGGGCCTTTGTGTCCACGCTGGGGCATGATACAAAGGCCATCAGCGTTCCCGGCGTGCAGGAGCTGTTTCGCCGCGGCTGCGCCTGGGCGGCCGGGCTGCCCACAACGCCTGGGGCCAGTGCACCGCAGCTCTTTGTCACCCCGCCGCCCAATTCCTCGCCATGAGCAGCAATCTCCAACCTGGCAGGGACGCCTCGCCGAGGCGTCCTCCACCGCCCGCACCCCAGCACGGAAGCCGCGGAGACGCAACCCGGACGCCTCGGCGAGGCGTCCCTACCAAGTTGCGTTGCCTCGGCAGGTGCGTCGCGGCGCTGCTGTTGGTTCAGTCGTGCGTGAGCTTTGCAGCGCCGCCTCCGTGTCCCATTGCCGTTAATTCGGATATTGCCCAAGGCACGCTCGAAATCCGGTACAAGGGCCGCAAGCTTCTCGTGTACGCGTTCGCGTCGAGCCAGCTCAAGCCGTACGTGCGCGAGCTGTACACGCTCCGCGGCGAGAACGTCACTCGTGATGCGCCGCCGGACCATCCGCATCACCATGGCCTGATGTATGCCGTGTGGCTCAATGGGATCAATTTCTGGGAGGAGAAGGGTGCCCCGGGTGTGGAGAAGCACATCGAACTGCCGCTCCAATACGCGCTGGTGGACACGAATCGCGTGCCGACGGCGCATTTTATGGAGGTGATCTACTGGCTGCCCCCGACGAGCCACGCGGCAGCCGATTCGCGCGAGGCGGCCCTGCTGATTGAACAGCGCTCGCTGACCTTGCGCGTGGACGAGACCAACCAGGAGGTTGCCTTGCGCTGGGATGGAGACTTCGAGGTCGGCCCGCAGGTGAACAAGCTCACCGTTTCCGGTCCTGACTATGACGGCCTGGGTGTGCGCCTCCCCGAGTCCTTCAACCAGGTCGCCGTCTTCCAGAACTCCGGCGGGAAGCCCTATACCACCATGAGCACGCAGAACGTGATTCCCGCGCGGTGGACTAGCGCCGCCGGCCTGATGAATGGCCGGCCAGTGATGGTGGCCATGTTCGGGCGGGCGGACAACCCACGGGGCGACGCGCAGTTCTTCACGATGCTGGAGCCATTCGCCTATCTGTCCGCGACGCAAGGGCTCAAGCAGCCGCTGGAGTACGCGGCGGGCCAGAAGTTCGCCCTGAGCTACCTGGTGACGGTCTATTCCCGTCACCAAGGCAAGCCGTTCCTGAACCACCGGGCGGACGTTTGGGAGAAAGAGCGCAGATGAACCGGTGCTTTAGCCGGCGCCACCTCGGCATCCCCTAATCCTATGAGCAAGATACATATTGGCATCAACCTTGAGTTCGTTCGTCACCATGACAAGCCCTTCGAGTGGGCCGTCGAGAAGGCGGCGGCGCTGGGCTACACGCACGTCGAGCCTATGGTCCATTGGGGCCGCGAGCTGCTCAGCGAGGCTGGCTACTTCCACAGCGTCTCGATGCTGGACGACCCGCTGCGGGTGCGGCGCGCTTGCCGGAAGGCGGGCGTCAGGCTCTCAGGCCTGTCCTCGCACACCCCGCTCACCAAGCCGGAGATCGGCACGGAATACCTGAAGCAGGCCATCCGGTTCGCGGCAGAAGCCGGGGCGCCGGTCGTCAACACGGACGAGGGGCCCAAGGCCGCCTGGACCAGCGAGGAGGAGGATTTTGTGCTGATGCGCTACACTCTGATGGAAGCCGCGAGGGTGGCCGAGCCCCGGGGCATTCTCATCGGCCTGGAGTGCCATCAGCAATACAGCAAGCACCCCGACGGCCTGGACCGCATTCAGCGCCTGGTCAAAAGCCCCAGCATCGGCATCAACTTCGATACCGGCAACGCCTTCCTGTGCGGGCACGACCCTTACGAATGGCTCCAGCGCGTGGCCAGGCGCCTGGTGCACCTGCACGCCAAGGACATCTCGGTCCAGCAGGGCGGCGCCGAGCGCGGCAAGGTCACCGGCACGCCTGTCGGGTGCGCCTGCGGAGACGGCGTCATTGATTGGGCGAAGGTCATCCGCATCATACGGAAGGCGTGCCCGCGCGACATCGTCCTGTCCGTGGAATGCGGCACGATCGAGCAGGCGGAGCGCTCGATCAAGCACCTGCGGTCGCTGATCCGGTAAGGAGCAGTCCATGAAAGATGCGTTCACTCGTCGCTACGGAGATTGGCTCGCGATGCTGCTGGTCCTCGCTGTCTGCGGTTGCGCTTCGCTGACCCCGGACGATACGAGCCCACGGCCGTGGAATGACGCGGACCGGTTCAGCACGCCGGGGGATTACATGATGCAGCCTATCGTCGAACCCCCCTCTTTCGGGCCGTAGGCCTGGGGGATCGAAAATCCACTATCCAGTGGCTGACCCTGCAACGCTTATTGGATGTTGGATGTTCCTCCGGTTCAGGGATCGAGGAGAAGTCGGGGCTCGCGGGGACGCTCGCCCTCCCGCTATGGATGCACGGCGGCCATGCTGGTCTTGAGCAGCCGCAGGTAGGTGCGGTATTCGTCGAGCGATACACCCGGCGGGGTCTGGTGGTCCACGCTCGGGATAAACCCGCCGGTCTTCATGAGCGGCGCCAGGCGCTCGAACTCGCTCTGCATGGCAGCCTCGCCCTTGTTCATGGTCATCTTGTCGAAGTGGCCGATCATGCGCAGCCGGGGATAGCGCCAGCGCAACTGCATCCCGTCCACGCCCGCCTGGCGCTCCAGCGGCAGAAAGCCGTCCACGCCCAGTTCCCCGAACCAGGGCACCAGTAGGGTGACGTCGCCATCAGTGTCAATGAACGGCAGGATGCCCCTTTCCCGCAGCCGGGGTATGAGTCGGCGATAGTATGGGGCGATGAAGGCGTCGAAGGTTTCCTTCGAGATCATGGGGCCGTGGTTGTAGGACATGTCCTCGGCGATGGTCATGAACGTGGGGACGCAGACCCCCAGGATTTGGTCGAGAAGGCCGAGATTGAACTCCAGCAGGTCGCTGTTGATCCGGTGCAGCAGCTCGGGCTGGTCCACGAAGGCGAACATGAGCTTCTCGAAGCCCATGAGGGTGCGGGGGAACCAGAAGAAGCCTTCCAGCGTGCACCACACGACGGCTTCGCCGCGCCGCTGCCGTTCGGCCCAGGCGGCCATCCCGGCAATCGCCGCGTCGTGCCGCGGGAACAACTGCGGCCTGATCCGAAGGTAGTCGTCCATATTCGCGACGATGCCCTCGACGTGGTGCTGCGTGGCCTCGATAGTCGGGTCGGTGGTACTGAACCAGAATTGCTGGTAGGGATCGAGGCCGAAGTATTGGGCGAGGTCGAACACCTGGCTGA
>DATKNZ010000325.1:0-4811 GCA_035541055.1 Candidatus Acidiferrum sp.
ACCTACGCCCGCTGGGCCGGCTGCCTGCCACCAACCAGTTACACCTGGCCATGTGCCTTTCACTACGCAATACCAATGAGTTGTCGCAACTGTTGCAGGACCTCTATAGCCCGGCCAGTCCCCGCTTCCGCCATTATCTGACGCCGGAACAATTCACCGCACAATTCGGTCCGGCTGAATCGGATTACCAAGCGGTCATCCACTTTGCCGAGAAGAATGGGTTGAGGATTACGGCCAAGCATTCGAACCGCGTGGTGCTGGACGTGGCCGGCTCCGTGGCGGACATCGAGAACGTGTTTCACGTCAAAATGTATCTCTATCAGCACCCCACGGAGCCGCGGACGTTTTATGCGCCCGATGCCGAGCCGTTAGTGGATGCCAGCCTGGGCGTTCGCATTTCGGGCATCTGCGGCATGGACAATTATTTGCTGCCGCACCCGGCGGGCCTCCGTCCGATGACGGCGAGCCAATTGGCCGGGGCAGGGTCAGCAACCGGCAGCGGTCCAGGCGGGGCGTATCTCGGGAAGGACTTCCGCGCCGCCTATGTTCCAGGCACTCAACTGGACGGGACCGGACAGAGCGTGGCTTTGGTGGAATTCGATGGCTACTATGCCAACGACATTACCTCATACGTAAGCCTCGCCGGACTGCCACGGGCTAACTTGACGAATATCGCGGTGGATGGGGGCATCAGCACCCCGGGAGGTGAGAGCGGCGAGGTTTCCTTGGACATTGAGATGGTCATTTCCATGGCGACCAACCTGGCCAACGTGCTGGTTTATGAGGCCCCGGATAGCTATCCCTGGCTGGACATTCTCAACCGGATAGCCAACGACAACCTGGCCGCGCAAATCAGTTGCTCATGGTATGGCGAACCCACTCCCGGAGCCGAGCAGGTTTTTCAACAGATGGCCGCGCAAGGCCAGTCCTTTTTCAACGCCAGCGGCGATATGGAAGCCTTTATCGGTCCCGTCTTCTTTCCCGCTGACAGCCCGAGCGTTACCCAGGTCGGTGGCACCGTCCTGACCACGGCTGCTCCCGGCGGCTCGTGGGCTTCGGAAACGGCCTGGAACTCGGGTTTGGACACAAGCACTGACCCAAATGATCCAACCAGAGGACAATATGGCGGCACGGGCGGAGGCATCAGCCCCACCTATTCCATTCCCTCCTGGCAGCAGGGCGTTAATTCATTCCTGATCAATGGCGGTTCCACCACCGCGCGAGACATTCCGGACGTGGCCCTCACGGCCCTCAACGTTTATGTAAAATATGGCAACGGCTCGGGCAGCGCCTTTGGGGGCACAAGCTGCGCCGCCCCGCTCTGGGCGGGCTTCATGGCCCTGGTGAATCAGCAGGCTGCGACCAACGGTCTGCCGCCCGCCGGCTTCATTAACCCCGCCATTTATGAAATCGGCAACGAGTCCATTTATAACACCTGTTTCCACGACGTCGTAACGGGAAGCAACACCTGGCCGGCCAGCCCCAATGCCTATTACGCGGTGCCTGGGTATGACCTGTGCACCGGCCTGGGCACGCCGAACGGAACCAATTTGATTAACGCCCTGGTGAGCCCTGATCCGCTGACCGTGGTCTCCAACGCCGGCTTCGACGCCCTGCGGTTCCCTGACGGAACGTTCAACGTCCAGTGCCAGGCCTATTCTCTGACCAATGCCGGGGCGGCTTCACTCGACTGGACCCTGATCAACACCTCTGCCTGGCTCAATGCCTCCAGCGGCGGCGGCACGCTCGCCGCCGGCGCGGGCGATGCCGTAACCGTCAGTTTGAATACGGTAGCCAGCAATCTGGCAGCCGGAACCTACTCGGCGACTGTCTGGTATTCGAATCTCACGAGCGGCGTGGGCCATTCCCGCTTCTTCACCCTCGCCGTGAGCGACCCCCTCGTGGTCCTGCCGCAAAAGCTCCTTTTCCACGGCCCCTCCGGTGGGCCGTTCAGCCCGGACCCACAGGGTTTCATCCTGACGAATGCCTCCGGGGGATGCGTGCCCTGGGGAATCCTCAACACTTCCGCCTGGTTCAATGTGTCGCCCGCGTCGGGCAGCCTGGCGCCCGGCGCGCAAACCAACGTGACCTTCGGAACCAGCGCTGCCGCGACGACCTTGATGGACGGCGTTTACACCAACATCGTCCTCATCACGAATCTGACCAGCCAGTATGTGCAATCGGTCACGGGCATACTCTCGGCAATGATCGTGCAAAACGGCGGGTTTGAGACGGGCGACTTCTCCGACTGGACGCTGGCGGGCAACGGCGGCAGCCCTTTCCTGCTTTACAACGGGGTGGTGAACCCGAATTACGCGGGCAACGGTAATAATTGGTGCGTTCCGTTCGTGCATTCCGGAGCGTTCGGCGTATTCCTGGGAGACACCAGTCTGGCCACGCTGTCGCAGACACTTCCCACCGTTCCTGGCCGAAAATACCTGCTGACATTCTGGCTGGATAACCCGGTGAGCGGATCCGGGGAGCAGTTCCTGGTTAATTGGAACACCAACAGCACAGGCACCAACCGCATTCTTCTTCTCAACAACCCGCCGGTCCTGGCCTGGGGGAAGCACTCTTATGTAGTCACAGCCACCGACACCAACACGACACTGCAGTTTGGCGCACAAAATGACCAGGAGGCTTTTGGACTCGATGACGTCAGCGTCGTGGCGGTCTTTGAGCCCTCGATTATCGGCCAGCCGACCAACCTCACCGTTCTGGCCGGCGGCACGGCCCTGTTCAATGCCACGGCTAGCGGCACCCCAACACTCAGTTATCAATGGACGTATAACAGCACCAGTCTTGCGAACGGTCCGGGCATTTCAGGCGCCACTACGACGAATCTTATGCTGACCAGTGTCTCAACGAACAGCGCGGGGGATTACGCGCTGGTCGTCGCCAACGCTTACGGCTCGACCACCAGCAGCGTGGCGACCCTGACTGTCGTGCTGCCTCCGACTATCGCCGGCATCGGGGCCAATCCGGACGGCAGCATGACGCTTAACCTCGGCGGGTCACCGGGCGCCACGTATATCCTGGAAAGCAAAACGGATTTGGGTTCTCCCGACCCGTGGCTGCCCGTCGCCACCAACGTGTTTGATCTGACAGGCTTCTGGCAATTCACCGACCCTCAAGCCACCAATTTCCCCGAAAGATTCTACCGTTTGAAATACACACAATGACTGGCACGGGCAGGCTCCAGTTCCGATAGCCCCGCTCCATTCAGCGCCATCCGTCCCAGGGCGTCCTGGAGAAAGGCATTCACTGGCACGTGGCCGCAAAGCCGAAATGGCAGACCCGCACCTCCGAGCCGTTCCCCGGCACCGCCGGGCGGCGGCCCAAAATGGTGAATCCTTCCAACCCGGTGTATCAGTCTTGGGTCACAGATGAACAAGCGGCTTTTGCTATATCCGCTGGTCCTGGCCCTCTTCGGGCTGGGTCTGTTCGCCCTCCTGGAGCAGGGACGTAAGCTCCAGCCACCAGCCACGGCACCGGCCGCGAATCAGCCCGCGTCTGCTCTCAAATCCGGCACGACTGTCCCGGAACCCGCTCAGGCCGCTGCGAACCACGTGCAGCGCTCCCCCGCCAGCAAATCCAGATCCGATCACCCCGGTTTCCGCGAAAAGGCGGCTTTTGCAGCAAATGCGCCCGCCCTGACACCTCCCCTACCCCTCCAGTACCCCTCCATACCCACAAGATAGATAACAAAGTTATCTATCTTGTGGGTATGGAGGGGTACTGGAGGGGTAGGGGAGGAGGTCCGGTTCATAAAGGTGAGGAAAGGCACCAAAACGGCGTTTACAGGCAGGGGACATCCCAGAAGCCATAGTGCACAGAGGCGGGAATCGCCGTTTGGGAGGGCGAGCGTCCCCGCAAGGCCCAACTTTCCGCTGTTCTAATGGCTTTTGGGCTCGCGGGGACGCTCGCCCGCCCGCGCTTGGATTTTTGAAACACGCTCTTAAAGCCGTCCGGCACGGCAACCTCCCGGTCTGGAGCGCATGCTCGCGCATCATCCTTTCCCTCTTTGACGCACGCTGACCGCGTGGGTACGGTGCGGCATGGCTTGCGAACTTCTGCAATGCGGGGCGCTGCTGGCCCTGGCTTCCATAGCTTCTGCGGCTTCCGAACCCGCTCTCCCGGCTACCCCGCCCGACCGGGACCCCATTCGCTGGGAACACCCGGCCGGCCTGGTCACCAGCAACACCCTCGATGAAATCCGCTCGAAGCTGAGCACCCAAGCCAGGGCCCGCCGCGTGTATGAAGCCAGGCGCGCCGAAGTGGAACGCTGGGTGCAAGTGCCTTCGGAAAAGCTGCGCGCGGTCTTCCCCCGGCAGCGAGGAAACGTGTACCATAACTTCTCCTGCCCGGCCGACCGTTCCCGGCTGGTCTTTGATCCCTTCCAATGCGAGTCCTTTGTCTGCCCCTCGTGCGGCAAGCACTACGCGCCTGGCGTGGACTCCGGCGTCTATGGCGCCGGCGACCGCTACCATGGCACGCTTTACGACGGCTGGGTCTGCCTGTTCTATGAAATGGCCGGCGGCATCGCCGAAGGCCTCGGCGTCATGGCCGCGGTGGACCCGAACCCGCCCGCCGCCTACGCGCGGCGGGGAGTCGAGATCCTGATGCTCTATGCCGATACCATCGAGGGGCTTAAGACGAAGAAAGACCCAAACCCGGTCATGAACGTGTTGCTCACCTATCACCGCGAGGGCGACAGCACGGTGCTTTTCGACCTGGCGTGCGCCTACGAAGTGCTGCGCCGGCACATGAGCCCGGAGCAGCGCTCGCGCTTTGAGAAGGTGGTGCTGCAA
>DATKNZ010000326.1:0-4360 GCA_035541055.1 Candidatus Acidiferrum sp.
ATCTCGTTCATCCTGAACGAGGCCGCGGATAACGTCGGGCTCTCCTTCCCCGATAATCATTCCACCAATAACCTGGGACCTTTGGCACCGGGCGTCCACAGCTTCACGCTGGGACCCGGGACCAATGCCTACGTGATCTACGTCAGCAAGGCGGGGTCTGGCCTGCCGAACCAAATCAGCCCAACTCCAGTTGGCGCGGGTGGCACGCCGGGAGGCACTAATTGTGCCTATTTCGGCCCACGCGGCGTGGCCGTCAACCAGAACCCCAAAGGGCACAATTTCGGGCGCATTTACGTGGTCAATGCGAGTGCCGGGACATTCGTCCGGCACGTGGATAGAGGGTTGTATGTCATAAACGCCGACTTCTCTGACACCCTGGGATACGGCAATACTGGGAGCCCTCCCCAAGCCAACTTCCCAAGCTCAGGCTCCCAATGGTGGGGCAGCAGCACGACCTACTCACCCTGGCGGGCGTACGTGGGACCGGATGATACGGTTTATGTGGGTGACAGCGCTGGAATGAACAGCGCCACAAGCACAACCGCCGGCGAACCCGTCTGGATGATGGACCCGGACCTGACAACTCCCATCGAGATGTTCACTTATGGTACGGCCGCGAATTCAGTCAATGCCGGCGGCGCGCAAAGTAAGCCTTTTGTCACAGGCTCACTCGGCCAAAACAATCTCGTCCTCACGTGCTTCATGTGGAACTACCAGGCTCCGGGTGGGCAATATCCCAGCCTGCTGCAGTACAACATTGGGGGCGGACCGATCGATAGCTCCACGGTTTGGACCGCCGTGCCTACCGTATTGGTAGCTAACCCCTGGGCAGGTGTGGGGAACTTCGATGGCCTGGCTTGCGACCTGTACCTCAATCCCACCAATGGGTATATCTACGCGACAGCTCCTCGTAGCAACGCGGGTGGCCAAGCGCAGGGGAATACGGACCTTTTGGTTTACGATTCCACCGGAAACCTGCTTTGGGCCTCCTCCGCGCCGGGCCAGGGAGGCGTCGGGACTTATGGCACGAACGACTGCTTTATCGCTCAGACGATCAACCTCGCGGGCGTCGCCATATCCCCGGACGGCCAGTACTTGGCCGCCGGCAACAGTGCCGCAGCCAACTTTGTGCTCGTCAAGCTGACCAACGGCATTCCCGATCCCAGCACGATTGCCAAGTACACAGCCCCGGGCGTCATCAACCGGAGCGTTGCCTTTGACCTGGCGGAGAACCTTTACACGGTTGAAGGAAATAGCGACAGCCTCCGCTGCTACTCGCTCGGCTTTACCACGACGTGCGTCACCAGCAACGACGCCAGCGCCAATAACGGCAGCTTCTGGATCGTCCTGCCGTCCACTACCGTGTCCGTGACCGCGACGACCCCGAACGCCTCGCAGGGCAACCCGACGCCCGTACCAGGCGTCTTCACCCTCACGAGGGCTGGCCAGCTCACCTCCCCACTCTATGCGACGTTCTCGTTCAGCGGCACCGCCAGCAACAGCACATACACAGTGTCCGGCGCCGGCCCCGACGGGACCAATGTGACGTTCGCTGTCGGCCAGAGCACGACGAATATCACGATCACGCCAGTGAACGACGGTATCGCGCGCCCGACTACTTCGGTAACGCTCTCGCTATCGGGCGGCACCAACTACAGCGCCGTGGCTCCACTCCAGGCTACGATTCTGATCCAGAACACGGCGGAGCCGCAGCTTGTGCTTTCGGCTGCCGCCTCCACTGCCTACAAGCGTTACACGAACGACTACACGTCGCTCACCATCACGCGCCTGGGCAATACGAACGTCTCGCTGCCCATCTCGACTCTGACCTTCGGCGGCACGGCGGTCCAGGGCACCGATTACGCGCTCTATAGTGCGCCGACAATGCCGGCGGGGACCATCACCACGAACTTCAATGTCTTCCGGCCCCTCAATCCGCCGGAGGCGGCCTGGGCGGGCAACAAATCGGTCGTAGTTACCCTGGGCGCCAACGGCAGCACCTACACGAACACGCCGGGACAGAACTCGCAGACGCTCATCATCCTGGATGACAAGTACCCGGCGGCCCCAGTGCTCTGGTCCGATCCGCTGACCAGCAGCCTTGACCAAAACAACTCCGACGGCTCCGGCTCGTGGAACCTCACCGCGGTGAACCGGGACGGAACCGACCCAGTCCTCGGCGGCGATTTCACCGTGGACTGGGGTTATGACCTGGTCAACGATCCCAACGGTTACGGGCACATTCCGCTGCCGCCCACCGGGCTGGCCAACTCGCTGCGCGTCACCTACAACAAGGTCCACGGCGTCAGCGGGGCAGTTAACTTATACCCCACGAACGTGAGCTTCAGCGGCGATTATGCCGTCCGCTTCCAGATGTACCTGGCCCAAGGCGGCGAGAGCGGCGCGGTAGGTGGTAGCACGGCAACCGAAGGCGCCCTGTTCGGCATTGACCACGACGGCATGGAAACCAACTGGTGGGGAGGCTCGACCCCGATCGTGGGCGGGCCGTGGACCAGCGACGGTGTCTGGTACTGGTTGGACGCCGACCCGGGCGGCTCGGCCCAGGGGGATTACATTCCCTTCACTGGCATTGCCAACACGATTCCGAATACGGGCTGGGCGCACCCCAACGCCGCGCTGTTCGGCTCCACCTCGTTCCCCAACGTCTTCAAAGACCCGCAGATATTCACGACCGTGGGGATTACCACCAACCCCATTTCAGGCCTGCCGGCCAACGCCAGTTGGGCCGTCGTGCCGACCAACAACGCCAATTGGGCGGACGTGGAAATAAAGCAAATCAAGAATACCGTCACCTTGAGCATCAACAAGACGGTAATCTTCCAATACGCCAATACGAATTCGCTGTTGCAGCAGGGCACGTTGATGCTGGGTTACGAGGATCCGTACGACTCACGCGGAGACCTCGATGCCGCGGCGTTCTACTCGAACGTGCAGGTGGTGCGGCTTTCGACGCTGCAGATCACGAGCTTTGCGCTGAGCGGGCCGAATGTGGTGCTCCAATTCACCAGCCCGGACGGTTCCGTGGCGCTGCAAAGCTGCGGCACGGTCAACGGGACCTACACGGACGTGTCGCCGGCGGCGACCATTACGCAGGACCCGGTCAGCGACATATTCCAGATCGTTTACCCGCAGAGCGGCGGGGCGCAGTTCTATCGGCTGCGGCACATGTAGCGGGAGCCGCGGGCTGACGCACAGCCCTCAGCCTTTACACGACGAGGCATCCGCGGGTGCGGATGCCTCGTTCGTTTCCGCCTTTCCCGGCACGGGGCCGGCAAGCCGCAAGTCAGCGTAGTCCGGCGCTCTGGGCGGCTTCGGGGCAAATTTGCTTCAGCGCCGTGGCGGCGGCTGCTTGCAGTTCCCTGTCCGGCGCCTTCAGCAGCGGGAGGAGCTTCGGCACAGCGGCCTTGGCCCTGCTGCCCCAAAGGCCCAGGGCCGTCGCCGCCATCTCCGGCACGCCGTCCTGTGAATCGCCGAGCAGGGCGGCCAGCCTGGGAATGACGGTCTGCGGCTCACGTTGGATTCGGCCCAGCGCCAAAGCGGCACTGGGACGTGAGGGGCGGTCCGCGCCCTCGAGGACCTGCAGCAGGGCCGGAATGGCGGCGCCGGCCGGCGGGCCAATTTCTCCCAGCCGCTCTGCCGCCGCCGTGCGCCGGCCGGCCGCCGTGCTGCAATAAACCTGGACCCCGGGCAGCGCGCTCAAACGCGCCGCCAGCTCCCGCTTGAAAGCCGAATCGGTGTGATCGTGCAGCAAGGTGTCAATCAGTTGCGGGACGACGGTGGCCTGGATTACGAGGCAGGCATGATTGCTGGCGCCTGCATCCTGGGTCCGCGCCTGGTTGAGCCAGTACTCCAGCGGATGGCCCTGGTAGCGGGGCGGGTGTTCGTTCAGGGCGCGCGTCATTGCCCAGAGGACCCCCGCCGTGAGCGCCAGCGCCAATGCCAAAGCGGCCAGGATGTGCTTAAGGCGCTTCTTCACCGGGGCTTGTTCTACCACGCGCACATTGTCGCAGGCCACCATTATCCGGGCCGGGGCACTGCGCATCGGAGCGCACCCGTTCTCGGGCGCAGCAGCGCCCGGTGCCGGCAGCGCGCCCAGCTACTCTGGCGTTGCTGCGCCCGAGGACGGGCGCGTGGGCGCATCTCACTTTCTGCGCACCGGCGCGGCTGATCTCATTAACACCCCGCTTCAGCGGGGTGGAAGTGGGTGCAACGGCGCCACAGCCGCTTTAGCGGCTTACCCGCACGCGATAAACCGCTAAAGCGGTTGCCGGGCGTGGGCCCCTCCTCCACCCCGCTGAAGCGGGGTGTTAATGAAATTCGCGGAGCTACAGCGCCTTAG
>DATKNZ010000327.1:0-10762 GCA_035541055.1 Candidatus Acidiferrum sp.
ACGCCGCTTAACAAGGCCCATTATCCGCACGCGGGTCGTTGGCTGAAAGCGAAGCGAGCCAGCGGCTCGTGGAGGCGATTGATTATCCTGCTCGTTTATCCCTCCGGCATGACTCACAAGCAAGAAGAATTTTGAACGCGCCCTGAAGGCACTGTGGCAGGTGGGAAAGGTGCCATTGTGCGGCGTTCTCCTTGGTCCTGTACGCAGTGGTCTTGGAATGACAGGCAGCAACCGTCTTGGCCCCTGGTCGCTGGTTGCCGGCACCTTCCGCCAGGCCCAGCCGTTCTACCTCGCCCCGGACTACCACCGTGTCCCAGCCTGCGTCTCGGGGCGCCTGATTCCCAGGCTTCTGCCATTTGGGCCGCAAACCGCTTTTGCCGCTGCGGGGTTTTTCCGGCCCCGGGCATTTCTACGGTCTGACCCTCTCCAAGCCAAGGCAAGCACCTGCGAGGATGAGGATATGCATTCTTGTTTTCATAGGTCCCAGTAGCTTTTATAAAGAGCAGAGTTTCACCGTGGGCCGAAGGCGACCAGCGTCGTTAGCACGCCGTTCGTCGTGACTTGGAACACGGTGCCGCCGCCGTTTGGCCCGCCATAGGTGGTTGTGCCGTAGAAATTGCCATCGGTGCCCTGGATCAATGGTGCCTGCGGACTGTTGCCATTGACGCCATTGAAATGGACCAGCGTCGTCAACGCCCCAGCCGGGGTCATTTTGAACACCGTGCCACAGCCGAATGCGCCACCGCCGGCCGTTGTGCCGTAGAAATTGCCCTCGCTCCCTTGCACGAGGGCGGCAAAAGGAGCGCTCCCGTTGAGCACTCCGCTAAACGAAGCCAACGTCGTGAGCGCGCCGGCGGAGGTCATTCTGAATACCGTGCCAAAGCCATTTCCACCGTTGAGGCTCAGATTTCCACCAAATTCCGTTGTGCCGTACGAGTAGCCATTGGTACCCAGTACGATTCCGGCAGACGGGCTCAAACCGTTGGCGCCCGTGAAGAAAGCCAGCGTTGTGAGCACTCCCGAAGGAGTCATTCTAAACGCTCGACCCGCACTTGTGACATTGTTGTCCTCCGTTGAACCATAGAAGTTGCCGTCGCTCCCTTGCACGAGGGCGGCAAAGGGAGCGCTCCCGTTGGTTCCGTTGAACGAAACCAACAACGTCAATAGCCCTCCCGTGGTTATTTTGAACGCGGTACCGAGGCCTTGCGCGCCCCCCAGGATGGTCGTGCCGTACAAATCGCCGTCGTTGCCCTGCGCCAAACCCGCGACCGGGTGCTTGCCATCGCACCCGCTAAACGACACGAGCGTCGTCAGCACTCCGGCGGGGGTCACTTGAAAGACGGTGCCATTGTTTCCATTGGTCCCGCCGTAGGCGGTCGTACCGTAGAAATTGCCGTCGCTGCCTCGTAGCAGCGTTCCTCCGGGATGGCTGCCATTGGTGCCGTTGAACGAAACTAACACTGTCAACACGCCGCCGGTCGTTACCTGGAACACAGCGCCGTTCCCGCCTGCTCCGCCATAGGCGGTTGTGCCGTACAGACTGCCGTCGCTGCCTTGGACGACCCCCGCGCATGGATATTTGGGCGCTCCGGACGCGCTAGACGTACTGAGGAATTGCATCACTTCGGGGTAGGCTGCCGAGGGGCCGTCGAGCAAATGATCGTCCTGATCTTTCAAGAACTTGTTGAAAAAGGAGAGGAGGTAGCCCCGAACGAGTTGGCTGGCGCGGGCCGGCGGCAGGAACTGACCGCTCATCGGTACGCCCCCCCAGCCGGCGGCGAATGACGCGGAATCAACAATGAGGGGTATGTCGCACAAGCTGCCGTGAATTGTCGAGGCCACCTTCGCCCAGCAGGCGTTGGTCACCTGCTCAGCAAAGACGTCCAAACGGTCGTCCGGGCGGCCGTCAGGATACTGCCAGACCGGGTCCGGGTTGGGGCCTCGGTCAGTGTCAAGAAACAGAAATGGAATTCCGAGCGCCTGCGTCAGTACATTGGTTTCGATGAACCAGACAACATCAAACGCAACCCCGGCTTTGCAGCGAGGGTCGCGCAGACAGAGTTGGGCCGCCGCCGAGGCACCGAATCCCGTACCGAACGCGCCTATCTTGTCTAAATCCAGCCGGCCACCCAGGCGCGGGTCACCCGCGTCCAGGGCCTCCAGTTGATCCAATACAAACTGCTGGTCGCGCACCCGAGCTTCAAGTTCTGAGGAGAGGGAAGCCATGGAAGTAACATTCAACACTTGGCCGGTCAGAACCGTCCCACTCGGAAACACGCTGACATAGGTGTCTATGGCGTCCACTCCAACCACGACGTAGCCCCAACTAGCCAGGTCTTCCGCCTTGTCCGTGTTATCCCGACGATGACCACGCCCTATCGGGCCATAGACCAGGACCGGATACTTGGTCAAGTTGGTCGCGAGCGGCGCGTTGGACAACGAATGGGAGAAGAAGCCTGCGACCTGGCTGCTGAAGTTCCCTCCACCATAAGCCGTCACATTGTAATAGCTCTGACCGAGAGCAACTTGGGGTTCCACATATTTGGCCGGCAGGAGCCCGGCCTGCGGAACTGTGGGATACCAAAATGTCGTCATGAACTGATAGTTGGTTTCCCCAACGGCGTTGGTGCGGGACGGGTCAATCATCACCATCGAAAAGGTCCCAACGGCGTAAGGACCCGTCGGCGCCGGGTCCGGTGTGGCCAACTGATTGGTCGGCGTCCGGTAGAAGCGCTGGCTGAAATTGGGCGCGTTGGTATCTGAGAAGCGCAGCGTGTCCAGCGCCGCATTCGAGCGCTGCAACATTGCCAGCGGTGCCCAATCGACCAGGTTCGACGAGCATTCTAGCGGATACAGATCGTAGTACGGCCCGAGCGCCGCCGTCATCTCCCCCGCAAAACTCAAATTCATGGAACCGTCAGGTTGGGCTTGGATGCCACTCAAGCTGTGCGGCGCGGCGCTAAAGATTTCGAGCTCGGCCACCTGGCTGGTAACGGATCCGGAGGCATTCGAGACGATGACCGAATAGTAACCCCACTGGGATGGCTGTGGACTGAACACAGGGAGAGAGCTAAGGGTCGCGCCGGCGATGGACGCGCCGTTGAACAGCCATTGGTAGCTCAACGGCGCCGTCCCGCTGGCACCAACGTAGAAGTTAAAGGAGCTAGCCGTGTTCGCAAAGTGATTCGTCGGCTGAGTGGTGATGATGGGCTGGGCGAGCGCCGCCCACGGGGCAAGGTAGCCAAACCACGCACCGATGAAGGTAGCGGTTTTGAGATGATTGGTCTTCATAGTATGAGTAGCTTTCGTGTGCCAAACAGGATGGCGATTCAGTTATGTTTACTATTTAAAGTCGAGAAGGGTATGGGAGTTCACTGGTTTTCCTTCGTTCACGTCCGCCCGCTGCTCAAGGAGGGGCAACGCCGACGCGATAGAAGCGCGGCCCGGGCCCGCCAGCGTTGGTGTGGACGAAGGTGGTGAGGTTGGGCTGACCAGGCAGGTTGGTGGCGACACACCAGAAGCACGGTGAGCCAGACAGGTTGGTGCTACATTCCAGGAAATAATTGATCCCGGCAACGCTCTGCCAGGTCACGGCCACATTCGTGCCTTGCGGGACCACCGAGACCATGCGCAAAACCGAGAGCGGGTTGGTGGGATTCAAGCCGGCAATCCAATCCTGATAGACGGTGAATCCGGTGCCGTCCAGATCGGCATGATCTATCGAGCCGTCGGTGGGCACGCCGTATTGCTGGAGCCAGGCGATGAATGCGCCCGGGGCTCCCGGCTGGAATTCGTAGGCCCCGATATCCACCCTGCCACCGACAATGCGCGTGCGCCCGTCGAGGTCTGTGGCGGTGGTCACGTAAGCGTTATTCCCGGCGTTCATGCAGGGGGAGCTGGGTTGCAGACGCAGGTTGCCGTGGGCATAATCGACGAACTGCGGTGGAACCGAGATGTTGCCGCCGCCGGTGGGTAGCGGGGCGGTGCAGCAGTAATTAAGTGTGCTATTCGAGTCGTAATTCGCTCCGTCTGACGCTGTGTTAAAATAAACGATGCAGTTGTAGCATGTGTTTGGAAAGCCCGGCGGGTATTTGCCTACCCCTCCGCCACTGCCAGCCAGGTTGCCCGTCAGCGTGCAGTTGTAGAGGGTGCTGGAAGCCGCCCCGCCACCGCTATTCAAAGCCGAGTTGCCGGTCAGCGTGCAGTTGTAGACCGCACCGCCATAGGCCCCGCCGCCGAATGAAGATGAGTTACCGGTCAGCGTGCAATTGTAAAGTGTTGAATTCTCCGCCCCGCCACCGTAGCCGTTCCCGTCCCCGTTCCCGTCCCCGTCCCCGTAAGCCGAATTGCCCGTCAGCGTGCAGTTGTAGAGGGTGCAACCACCTGCCCCGCCGCCGTAGCCATTCCCCCCGTAAGCCGAGTTGCCCGTCAGCGTGCAGTTGTAGAGGGTGCTGGAATCCGCCCCGCCGCTGCAATTGCAAGCCGAATTGCCGGTCAGCGTGCAGTTGTACAGCGTGCCTCCATACGCCCCGCCTCCGGCCCCGTAATCATAGTTGCCCACAATCATGCAGTTGGTGAGAAAGACATTCGTGGATGTGCACGACACCCCGCCGCCCCACACGTCAGAGTATCCGTTTGTCACAGTGAAACCTGTCAGGCTCGCGCCGTCGGAAAGCGAAACGCACTGATTGGTGCCACCTCCGTCTATGACCGTGAACTGCGGGCCATTGACACTCAGCACCGCCAGCGGGTTAGTTATTGCCAGCCCCCCCGCATACACGCCATTGCTGACCAGTACCGAAGCTCCCGGATACCACGCATTTAGGGCGTCTGGAATATTCCTGGCCGCCGTGCTCCACGAAAGGTAGGGCGGCTGGGGATTGGTGCTAGTCGTGGCGACATACTCTAACCCCGCCATCACATGGATGGTCAAGCTCGCGCTGACCCCGCCCTCATGGCTTTCGTTAAACGCCCATAGGGCGACCAAGTAGTCCCCTGGCTGTGTCCACGAGTGCGCGATATAGGGTTCGTTGATGGCCACGTCACCATCCCCGAAATCCCATACGCTGTCGGTGGTTCTCCCTTCAATCGACGCCGTTAATATTACTGGATAACCCACGGTCACCTTGGTGTAATTGGCTGCGACACCCACCGTTAACGGCCCCGTAACGGCACCCGCGTGATACTCGTCGCAGCCCATTGAGGGCGGATTGCCCCAAGCCTCGCCATCAATATCCGTGCCGAACCCATAGGCGGCGTTGCCCGCCCCGCGACAGGGCGAATCGGCGCTCAGGTGGCTGGCGCTGGCCAGTTGCGGGTCCACACTGATATTCCACACCCCGTTGGTTGGCAGCGGCGTGGTGCAGCAGTAGTTGAGAGTGCAGGAACCGTCGTAATTCGCGTCAGCAAATGACGCCGTGTTAAAATAAGCGATGCAGTTGTAAAGCGTGCTAGCGTAGGCCCCACCACCGTCGCTAGGGCCTCCATAATAGGCAGGCGCCGCGTTTCCGGTCAGCGTGCAGTTGAGGAGGCTGCACGAAGCCACGCCTCCGCCATAGGTCGCCGAATTACGAGCCACTGCGCAGTTGTAGAGCGCGCTGGAAGCCGCCCCGCCGCCCCGATACGAAGCCGAGTTGCCGGCCAGCGTGCAGTTGTAGAGGGTGCTTCCATAGGCTCCGCCGCCCAGGCCTCCCCCGCCCCCAACGGGAGTTGCACCCGTTACGGCGAAGTTGTCGGCGAGGATGCAGTTGTAGAGCGTTCCACCACCTGCCCCGCCGCCCCACATCGCTGAGTTGCCCACAATCACACAGTTGGTCAGAAAGGCGCTGGTCGGGCAACAGATCCCGCCGCCGCCGCCGCTACGCCAGGAACCTGCATATCCATTCGTCAACGTGAACCCAGTCAGGCTCGCGCCATCGGTCAGGAAAGCACAACGAGTCGCGCCGTGGCCGTCAATGGCCGTGACCTGCGGGCCGTTGACGCTTTGCAGCGCCAGCGGGTTGGTCACGGCCACGCCGCCGGGATACACCCCGTTCGTGACCACGACCACATCATTTGTCGCCGCCACGTTCACGGCGTCTTGAATATTCGTGGCTGCCGTTGCCCAGTCGGTGTAGGGCGGCGTCGGGTTCGTGCTCTCCAGTGATACAAAGTGCATGGCAGCGGAGAGGCTTGAAACTGCCAGCAGCAGCGTGATGCCTGCCAGACTAATTGAGTTTTTCATCGTTGCCTTTTTCGGATGTGCGGTTCTACCTCTGATGAGGCACCTCGGGCCCCTTCGAGCCAGGAATGCTTCCTCGCCAGGAATACGTCCCGCGCTTCTTTGTTCTCGCTCATCATCTATTAAAGCGCCGTCCTGCGTCGGTTTGCACCGGCCTGCGTGAAGAAATCCTCTCCCCGGGTAGATCTTCATCAGCCATTCTCGAGGATCTTGTAGCGGCCAATCACGGTGCCCGGACCTGCCTCAGCCGGGAAAAACACAGTCGCATTGCCTGCAGGCGCCACGGGCGATTCGATGAATGAGTCGGGGCTTTCATGGGCCTGGAGGAGCGCTTCCAGCCCGGCGCGCCAAGCTTGGTTTCCCACGCAAGCTCCGTTGAGGAAGGCGTTGCGCTCAGCCCCTTTCGAGAGCCTGTTGGAAGAGGGCTTTTTCCTGGTTGTCAGCAGGTTTCACTTTGCCGTGATGTTGGTGCCGAGGTACTTGTCCAGAAAGGCCATCTCATCCCTCGTGTTTTCGCTTAAGTTCCAGAGCGAATGGCCGATGTCATAGAGCTTGTATTGCTTGTCTTGCGCCGCAGTCCCCAAGAGGTCTAGCAGCGGCCCCGTTGAGGCGACCTTCGCGATGGGATCGTACCGCCCATTTTGAATCAGGAAGGGGGTTTTGACCCGGGGCCCGAAATTGAAGTGGCTGAACTCAGGCGCCAGCGAGCAGTCCAGTGCTCCACCCATCATTACCACCGCTTTGAATCGGGGCTCCAAGGCCGGAAGGACCGGCGCATACGTGGCACCCCAAGACGCACCTTCGTAAGCTAATTTGCTGACATCGAACTCGGGCCGAGTCTCCAGGTAGTCAATCGTCCGCATGACATCCTTGAACCAGCAGATGCTGTGCTCGAGAGGGCTCAGGTTGCAGTGGCCGCCAGGGGGCTGGCGGTGGTAAGTGTCATGGAGCGAGGGCAAGACCCACGCCCGACCCGCCTGGGTGCATCTGTCGTACCCGAAGTACCCGTTGGTGGCGGGGCAATAAAACGCAGCCCCGCTCGGAAAATGGATCAACGTTTGGAACGGTGGCTTGCCAAGGCGCGGAATGAGGAGCGCCGCCGTCATACGCTCCCCGCCGTAGGCAGCATCGAAGGACACCCACTCCAACCGGGTGTAGAGACTCACGTCCACCTTCCACTCGACCTTGGCGTGCAAGTTGGTGCTTTTATTGTACGAATAGAGCTTTTTATACACTTCGAACACCTCATCAGAACACGGCTTCTGAACCCGCGGCTTCGAATCAACCTGGGGTGCAACCGGGCCGGCTGCTTGCTGGAACCCCGCGTCCTCGGTCAGGAGTTTCATGCAGCGGAACCCGAAATCGACCGCGCGCCGGAACGGGGGGTAGCGCTCCGCGGTCACGAACATGTAGGTCTCATCGTTCCAACCGCCTCCGAGGCTGAGCCGCAGACCATCCGTGGTCTCGTTCAGACACCATTCCTTGGCGTTCCCGGCCAGATCATAAACGCCGCGCGGGGTCACGCCCTGATACTTCCCTGCCGGGGCCGGGCCCTGCCTGCCAAAATTGCTCTGCATAACGACGTCAGCCAGGAAGTCCGATGTG
Organism: Candidatus Acidiferrum sp.; assembly: GCA_035541055.1. Lineage (GTDB taxonomy): Bacteria > Verrucomicrobiota > Verrucomicrobiia > Limisphaerales > UBA8199 > JAPLUA01. The sequence goes on from DATKNZ010000327.1 coordinate 7,826, forward strand.
CTCAGGTCAGCATCCAGGAGAGTCACAGCCGCGAAATTCCAATGATGGAGCGTGGGCAGGCTCTTGCCTGCCCATTGCGCGTAGGCGGCTGCCTCATACCAACTGACGCCGCAGACCGGATACTCTTCCTGGCCTTTCGGGAAGTCCCCCCTTTCCCAGGTGGCAGGGCCGAGCCGGCCAGTCTGGTCCACGAATAGCTTCATCGCCTCCGCCCAGGTCAGTTCCCGGCCGTCCTTGACAAACTTATGCCGCCAGTATTCCGGTTTCTGGTAGCCGCCGGCCTCGACGAATTCCTTGAACCGGCGGTTGCTGACTTCGTAGCGGTCCAAAAGGTAGTCCGAGAGCGCGATCTCCTTCAGCTTGGCCCCGTCCAGCCCCTGCAAATAGGGCTTGAAGTTCCCTCCCTGAATCCGGACCATCCCCGGCGGAAGGACGCCCAGTTTGTCCAATGTGACCCGGATGTCCTCATTAAAGTTGGTGAGGGTTGTGTCATACAACATGCGCGCTCCCTCGACCGTTTCGTAACCCTCTAACGTGATCCTCCACCGGTGGAGGAAGCTGGGAACCCTTACTTTCTCAAGAGGTGTGCGGCCGACAAGATCCCATTTCGCGTTGACGTCCCGATAATCCCTGAGAAATACCTGTGCGCCCGCAGGTGTGCTCTCAATCGAGATCACGCTCACGGCCCGTGCGGATAATGCTTGGAACCGGGGATCGTCTCCAATGAAGGGCCGCGCCTGCTCAACCAGCTTGAAGGCGGCGGTGTAATCATCCTTCTCGAGCGATCGCTCGATCTGTGGCAGCACTATTTCCAGCGCCCACCGCACCTTGCGCAGGCTTGCCCGTTCCTTCTCCGCCTGCCCCGCCCGCCGGGCCTGCCACACACTGAGCGTTGTCCCCATAATCAGCAGGACGGCAAATGCCCCCGCCGTCGCCAGCACCCGGCGATGGCGGCGAACGTATTTTGCCGCCCGGTAGCCGAGCGTCGGCGCCGCCGCGCTCACCGGCTGGTGGTTCAAATGGTACTCGATGTCCCGGGCCACTTCATTCGCCGTTTCGTAGCGCCTCGTCCGGTTCTTCTCCAGGCACTTCATCACGATCCAATCCAGGTCGCCTCGCAACGACCGGATCAGCTTGGGCGCCTCAGTGGCCCGCCGCTGGGCTGTGGTCGTTTGCTCCTTTTGCTCCAGCCGGCTCAGCCGCGTCGAAGGCTTCGGCGGTTCCTCCTCCCGGATGCAGCGGAGCATTTCGTCCAACCCGGCCTGCGCCAGCTCTTTGGATTGAAAGGGCGTCCGGCCTGTCAGCAGTTCGTAGAGCAAGACCCCAAGGCTGTAGATGTCGCTGCGCGTGTCCACGTCCAGTCCGCTCATGCCCGCCTGCTCCGGACTCATGTAGGCCGGGGTGCCGATGAACTGCTCAAAACGGGTATAGACTGTCTTGTCGGTGAGCTTTTGGCCAATCGCCTTGGCAATCCCGAAATCGATCATCTTGGGCACCGGCACGTCATCGGCCAGCATGACCGGGATGTTCGAGGGCTTGATGTCCCGGTGAATGACCCCCTTCTGATGCGCGTGCTGAACCGCGTGACAGACCTGGACAAAGAGCTTGAGCCGCTGCTCGGTGGACAGGTGGTTCTGGTCGCAGTAATCGGTAATTCGCACCCCGCGGACCAGTTCCATCACAAAGTAAGGCCGGCCTGTATCCGTCGCCCCCGCATCCAGGACCTTGGCGATGTTGGGATGGTCCATCAGCGCCAGGGCCTGCCGCTCGGCCTCGAACCGGGCGATGACCTGCTTGGTGTCCATGCCCAGCTTGATGACCTTAAGGGCGACCCGGCGCCGGATCGGCTCCTGCTGCTCGGCCATATAGACCACCCCGCAGCCGCCTTCGCCGATTTGCTGCAGCAGCTTATAGCGCCCGATACGGTCGCCGGCTTTCTCCGTCACTGGTGAATTCAGGACGACAGTCGGCCTTGGAGACGGTCGGGCCGGCTCGTCCAGAAAGCTGCCGGCCCGCTGATGCTCGCGGAGCAGTATTTCCACCCGCTGACGCAACTCCGGCTTGTCCCGGCACGCCAGGTCCAGGTAACGGTTTTGTTCTTCCGCGCTGGTCAGGGCCAGCACGGCCAGGAACAGGTCCCGCGCTTCTTTGTTCTCGCTCATCATCTATTAAAGCGGCGTCCTGCGTCGGTTTGCACCGCCATCCATGAACAAATCCTCTCCCCGTGTAGCTCTCTGTCACCCGGTGGTCCCGCTGGTTCGCGGCAGCTTCGTCTTTCCCGGTTCATGGCGCATTTCCGCCAGAAGCCAGGCCCGGGCATACGCCCAGAGCCCGTCGGCAACACGCCGGGAGATCCCCAGAACGCCAGCGGCTTCCTGGTGACTCAGGCCCACGAAAAAACGCAACTCGACCAGGCGCGCCGCTTCGGGTTCTTCCAGGGCAAAGCGCGCAAGCGCCTCGTCCAGAGCCAGCACTTCCTCCGATTTGGCCGGGCCAGGGAGCCCCGTCTCCGGAAACTCAATCCGTTCCATGAGGCCACCACGCTTGAGCCGCGCCTTGCGGCGGGCGCTCTCCACCAGAATCCGGCGCATCGCGACCGCGGCGGCGAAGAAGAAATGTTTGCGGTCGGCCCACTGGCGCTCCTCCTGACGGGCGAGTCGCAGCCAGGCCTCGTGGACCAACGCGGTGGGCTGCAGCGTCTGCCCCGGCTTCTCTTCGGAGAGTTTCTGGGCCGCAAGCTGGCGCAGTTCGTCATAGACCAGCGGCAACAATTCCTCCGCGGCGCGGGCTTCACCTCGCTCAATCGCCGTCAACATGCGCGTCACCTCACTCATGCCGGGGGGAAGATGCTGGAACTCCGTCGGGTGAAGGTAGCCGCCCCTTCACCCTGCCTGCGCCCGCCCAGAAGCTGGCAGATCACGCCGCTTAACAAGGCCC
>DATKNZ010000328.1:0-3716 GCA_035541055.1 Candidatus Acidiferrum sp.
CGGCCAGCGCCGGGTCCTCTGCACTCGGGCCATGGCCTTCGACCAGGTCGCGCTGCAGCTCGCAGAGGCGTCCGGGTGCGCCCGAAACGGACGCCTCGGCGAGGCGTCCCTACCAAACCGAGGAGGGTCGCAAGGTGCCCCCGGCCCCCGCTGCGGCGCCCGCCGCGCCCAATCCCCTGGCTAACGCCTCCCTATGCACACCGTTACCTCCCCGTAGAACCTCTAACTTGAAGTTAGAGGTTCTACGGGGAGGGAAGGGAGGGGATACGGGGAAGCCCCGGAGCGGATACGGTGCCGTGGCGGCGGCTATGGGTTTGTAGGCGCCGCAGCATCAGCCACTTGCCAATCTGATGTCCGGGAGGCGCGACCCGGGCTCGCGGTCGCGCATCAGGAACAGGCACCCGGGCGGGTCGCCATCGCCAGCGGCAGGGGGCTGCCGCACCCCAGGAGGCTTGGCGGCTTTAAGCGACCGCCGGCCAGGGGGGGCGACCGGGACCCGACCCTACCCCCGCCGGCCATGATTCCACTTTCATTTGCACTTGTTCCCGCTATAAGACTGCGCATGACGCAGCACCGGATCGGGATCATCGGCGGCAGTGGGCTCTATCATATCGAAGGATTTACGAACCAGAAGTGGGTGAGTCTCAAGACGCCGTTCGGGCCGCCCTCGGACAGCTTCCTGACGGGGCGGCTGGCGGGGCGCGAGGTGGTGTTCCTCCCGCGGCACGGGCGCGGACACCGCATCCTGCCCAGCGAGCTGAACCACCGGGCCAATATCTGGGGGATGAAGAAGCTGGGCGTGTCGTGGATCATCAGCGTCAGTGCTGTGGGCTCGTTGCAGGCGCCATACAGGCCGTGCGATATCGTGCTGCCTGACCAGTTTGTGGACCGGACCAAGCAATCCTCGGCGCACACGTTCTTCGGGCGCGGCATAGTGGCCCACGTGGCATTCGCGCACCCGGTCTCCGAGGAACTGCGCCAACTACTGCTCAAAGCCGCGCGCGCTGTGAAGGCGCGCGTGCACGACGGCGGCACATACGTGAACATGGAGGGGCCGGCCTTCAGCACGCGCGCGGAGTCGTTCACGAACCGCAAGCTCGGCTACGACGTCGTGGGCATGACCAACCTGGGCGAGGCCAAGTGCTCGCGCGAGGCGGAGATCGCTTACGCGACGATGGCAATGATCACGGACTACGATTGCTGGAAGGAGGACGAGGCGCATGTGACGGTGGAGATGGTGATAGCGAACCTGAACCGCAACGCGGCCACTGCCCAGGCGATCATTGCGAGAGTGCTCCCGCAGATACCGCCTGAGCCGAATTGGCCCGCCCATAGCGCGCTGCAGAGCGCGATCATGACCGATAGGAAGCTTTGGCCGGCCCGGACGCGCAAGGAGCTGCAGCCGCTCCTGCAGAAGTATCTCTGACAGGGACGCGGGCCGAGGAGAAGAGGAGGGATCGGATGCCGCAGCCAACCAGCCGGAAAGAATGAGCGCGGAGCACCGGACTTCTCTACTAGGCAGCCTTTTTCGTCGGAAGGGCCTGGACCGCCTGGTGGGGGAGACGGTCGCGCCGGAGCACCAACTCAAGCGGGCGTTGGGCCCGGTGCAGCTCACACTGCTCGGCGTGGGGGCCATTATTGGCGCCGGCATTTTCTCGACGGTGGGCACCGCCGCCGCGGGGGCTGCCGCCGAAGCAGGGGCGAGCGGACACCTCGGGGCCGGGCCGGCGCTGGTGCTGTCCTTTGTGCTGGTGGCCATTGCGTGCGGGTTCGCGGCGCTGTGCTACTCGGAGTTTGCCTCGATGGTGCCGGTGTCGGGCTCAGCCTACACCTACGCCTATGCCACACTGGGTGAGTTGATTGCCTGGATCATCGGCTGGGACCTGATCCTGGAATACGCGGTGGGCAACGTGGCGGTGGCGATCTCCTGGTCGGATTACTTCCAAAGCCTGCTGGCCGGGTTCAAGCTGGCCTGGCCGTCGTGGCTGGGCACGGACTACCGCACCGCGCTGCAGGCGGTGCACGATATCGCCAAAGCCAGGGCCGGCGGTGTGGACCCGGCCACGCTGGGAGACGTGGTGTCGCGCGGCGGGCAGGCCTGGGCTCACGCGCCGCGCCTGATCGGGCTGCCGATCATCTTCAACCTCCCTGCGGTGCTGATCGTGGCGCTCATCACCTGGATTCTCGTGCGCGGCATCAAGGAAAGCGCCGGGTTCAACTCGGCAATGGTGATCCTGAAGCTGGTGATCATCGCGTTCTTCGTGGTCGTGGGCGCGTTCTATGTGAAGCCGGCCAACTGGACGCCCTTCGCGCCGAACGGGTTTGCCGGCATATCCAGCGCGGCGGCGATCATCTTCTTCGCGTATATCGGTTTTGACGCCGTCTCGACGGCGGCGGAGGAGACGCGCAATCCCAAGCGGGACGTGCCCATTGGGATCATGGGGAGCCTGGTGGTTTGCACCATTATTTATATCGCCGTGGCGCTGGTGCTCACGGGGATGGTGAAGTGGGACCAGTTCAGCGGCGTGGCGGACCCGCTGGCCAAGGCCTTTTCGGGCCGGGGGATGAATTGGACTGCCGGCATTATCTCCTTTGGCGCCGTGTTTGCCACGACCTCGGTGCTGCTGGTGTTTCAACTGGGCCAGCCGCGCATCTTCTTCTCGATGGCGCGCGACGGCCTGCTGCCGCCCTGGGCGGCCAAGGTGCATCCGCGCTACCGCACGCCGCACGTGACCACCATCCTCACCGGGGTGTTCGTGGCGGTGTTCGCGGCGGTGACGAACATCAACGAGGTTGTGGAACTATGCAATATCGGCACGCTCTTTGCCTTCGTGCTGGTGGCGGCGGGGATCGTGGTGCTGCGCCGGACCGACCCCGGCCACCCGCGACCGTTTCGAACGCCGCTGGTGCCGTGGGTGCCGCTGGCGGCGATCGCCTCCTGTGGCTATTTGATGTCGCAACTGCCGCCGCTCACCTGGTGGCGCTTCGTCATCTGGCTGGCGCTGGGGTTGGTGTTCTACTTCGCCTATGGCTTTTGGCATAGCCGCATAGGAAGACAATGCGATTAAAAAACTGAGGATGAGCCAAGAGCTACCCATCACGATCCAAAAGCAGGATTCCGCCGCTGAGCCGGGCTTCATCCGCGGCCTGGGCCTCCTGGATTCCACGATGATCGTGGCGGGCTCGATGATCGGGTCGGGGATCTTCATTGTGTCAGCCGATATTGCGCGGCAGGTGGGCTCGGCGGGATGGCTGCTGGTCGTATGGCTGATCTCGGGGTTACTGACGGTGACCGCCGCGCTGAGCTACGGGGAATTGGCTGCGATGATGCCGCACGCCGGCGGGCAGTATGTGTACCTGCGCGAGGCCTACAGCCCGCTCTGGGGGTTTCTTTACGGGTGGACCCTGTTCCTGGTTATCCAGACCGGCACGATTGCGGCGGTGGCGGTAGCCTTCGCCCGCTACCTGGGCGTGCTGGCGCCTGCCATTTCTCCCACGGCCTGGATTATCCCGCCGATTAACATCTCGGGCAGCTACGCGCTGAGCCTCTCAGTCCAGCAATTGGTCGCCATCCTCCTCATCGTGCTGCTGACGTTCCTCAACACGCGCGGGCTGCGGCTGGGCAAGGTGATCCAGAATATCTTCACCTCCGCCAAAGCGGCGTCGCTCGCGGCGCTCATTCTCATTGGCCTGCTGCTGTATCATAACGCCGACGC
>DATKNZ010000329.1:0-12025 GCA_035541055.1 Candidatus Acidiferrum sp.
TTCAAAGGGCGGGAGCGTCTGGCCACTACCGTCGGGCGAGCCTTTAGCCCGGAGCGCGGACTTTCCATTCCGTATCCCCTCCATTACCCCTCCAGTACCCCTCCATACCCACACCGTAGGTTGAAATTTGAACCTACGGTGGGGGTGTGGAGGGGTACCGGAGGGGTAATGGAGCAGCCCCTTGGGAATGCGCGCAAGCAGCGAGGCTGGAAGCGCCGCTGAGTCGCGACGGCACGCCGCCGCAACCCCGTTTGCGAGGCAGGCTTGAGCCTGCGCGGCTTATTTGATGATCGTGACCGGCTTACGAACCCAGGCCTCGTAGGTCATGTTCAGCATGGACTGCTCATCAATGATCCCGATGGAGTTCCAGGTGAACATGGCGTAGCAGAGGCCCCTGGGCATGCCCTTCGGCAGGTTGGGTTTGACCTTGTGCCTCTTGAACTGGGCGACCAATCCCGCCAGGGGCCCGTAGCCGCATAGGCTTACGCAATGGTCCTCCGAGAGGTTCTTGGGGTAGTTGAACATCCCCCAACCGCTGGTCCCCGGCGTGACCGCGCCATTGGCATTTGATTGGAAGTCTTCCGCCCCGACGCCGAGTTTCACCGGCCCGCGGCTGTAGATGGCGCTCTTCAGAATCGCGGGGTTGGTCCAGTTGACCGAGTTGTAGGGGCCATCGTCGTAGGTCTTGCCGTTGAGCGGGAAGCCCTGCGTCTGCATCGTCGTCATCACGGACGTGAGGGTAGCGCCATTGAGATAGCCGTGCGCCGAGGCCCAGGCGACCACCGTCGGCTCTGGGATGAAGGTCTGGGGCGCGGCGTCGGCTTTGGCGAAGGCTTCCTCGGCGGAGACGCAATCACCGTAGATGTAGTTGTTCCAGGACGACATCTGAACCGGCCACTTCAGAAAGCTGGCGGGGACCGATACTTTCGGGTCGGGAACATGCGGCATCGCTGCCGCCAGTTCGTGCCGGGGCGAAGGGATTGCGCCGCGCGGCAGCCGCATGGTCAAATCTACGTTGTTTGGCATATCATTCTCCTTCTTGTCGTGGATGTTTGTTGGCTTGTTTGTTTGTTCTGTTGCTGCCCGCCGGACTCGGCAGGCTGTCTCTTTCCAGACATCGGGCAATTCATTCGCAGGCGGTTGCCCGTTGGCTTATGCGCAACGAACGCCAGGACTGCGTTGATGAAAAGCCCGCTACCGAAAGAGATGAGAGATTTTATGACAGAGCATAAGGACTTCTCCAATGGGGTGTTGAACCCATTGACCTCTCTGCTCACAAGCGCTGGACAGATGTCCGCCCCCGCCTTATAGAACCCCGCCGACATCGGCATGAATATCCACCTCCACGCCACCGTCGCCGCGTTTGCCATCGCTTCCCTCCTCCAGGCTCGCGCCGCCGAAGCTCCGGCCACCCTGAACCCGCATTACACCGGGCAATTCGTTGGTGAAGCCAGTCCGCCTGCCGAGCCGCTGAGCCTGTGGTATCGCCGCCCGGCGGCCCAGTGGGTCGAGGCTCTCGCTATCGGCAATGGGCGCCTCGGCGCGATGGTCTTCGGCGGCATCGAGCGCGAGCGCCTCCAGCTCAACGAGGATACCCTCTGGGCCGCGGGCCCCTATGACCCCTCGAACACGAACGCCCTCGCGGCTTTGCCCGAAGCCCGGCGCCTGGTCTTCGCCGGGCGCTACCGGGAAGCCGAGAAGTTCATCCAGGCCAACATGATGGCCCGGCCATTGCGCGAGATGCCCTATCAACCGGTGGGCGACCTCGTGCTGGACTTGCCCGAAACCAGGCAGGTCGAGAATTACCGGCGCGATCTGAACCTGGACACAGCCGTCGCCACAACCCGCTATACCGCCGACGGCGTCACGTTCACCAGGGAAGTCTTCGCCAGCCCCGTGGACCAGGTGATCGTCATGCGCCTCACGGCTGACCGCCCGGGCAAGGTATCGTTCGGCTGCACATTCCGTTCCCCGCAGAGCAATACCGTGTCGGTAGCCGACCACACGCTCTGGTTGAGAGGCGTGAACCCGCCACAGCACGGCACCCCCGGCGCGCTCAAGTTCGTGGCCGCCGCCCGCGTGGTACTCGAGGGTGGCAGGCTGGCCGAGGCGCCAGGCTCCCTCTCCGTCACCGGAGCGGACTCGGCCACGCTGCTGATCGCCGCTGCCACGAGCTACCGCAATTACCACCACGTCAGCGGGAACCCGGAGAAGGCGGTTCTCCGGCGGCTTCGCGCGGCCCGCAAGAAGCCGTTTGCCCGGCTGCTCGCCGCGCATGTTGCCGAGCACCAGCGCCTCTTCCGCCGGGTGCAATTGGACCTCGGCACCAGCGACGCCGCCCGGTTGCCCACCGATGAGCGCATCAAGAACTTCGATTCCGGCAACGATCCCCAACTGGCCGCGCTCTACTTCCAATTCGGCCGCTACCTGCTCATCTCCTGCTCCCGGCCCGGGGGCCAGCCCGCCAATTTGCAGGGCCTGTGGAATGAAAGCATGTCACCCCCCTGGGAGAGCAAATACACCATCAATATCAACACCGAGATGAACTACTGGCCCGCTGAGGCCTGCAATCTCGGCGAGTGCCATCAGCCCCTGTTCGCGATGATTGATGACCTCACGCACACCGGCGCGCGCATGGCCAAGGTCCAGTACGGCGCCCGGGGCTGGGTCGCCCACCATAACACCGACTTGTGGCGAGCCACCGGCCCGGTGGACGGCGCCGTCCACGGCTTCTGGCCGACCGGCGGCGCCTGGCTGTGCCTCGACCTCTGGGAGCATTACCGGTTCACCGGCGACCGGCGGTTTCTGGCGAAGTCCTATCCCGCCATGAAAGGCGCGGCCCAATTCTTCCTCGACACGCTGGTGGAAGAGCCCAGGCACGGATGGCTGGTCACCTGCCCTTCGATGTCGCCGGAGAACAAGCACCCTTTCGGCACCAGCATTTGCGCCGGGCCGACCATGGACATGCAAATCCTGCGCGACCTCTTTGCCAACACGATCCAGGCCGCGGAGGTCCTCGGCGTGGACAAGGGTTTCCGCGCCCAACTCGCCGCGGCGCGGGCGCGCCTGGCGCCGAACCAGGTCGGCGAGGCCGGCCAGCTCCAGGAATGGCTCGAAGATTGGGACATGCAAGCCCCCGAGCGCCATCACCGCCACGTCTCGCACCTGTATGGGTTCTACCCCGGGAACGACATCACGCTGCGCGGCACGCCCGAGCTGGCCGCGGCGGTGCGTAAATCGCTCGAAATCCGTGGCGACAATGCCACCGGCTGGGGCCTGGCCTGGCGCTTGAACCTCTGGGCGCGGCTCCAGGACGGCGATCACGCCTACGCTATTCTGCGCTCGCTGTTGTCCCCGGGCCGCACCTATCCGAACCTGTTCGACGCCCACCCGCCTTTCCAGATAGACGGTAACTTCGGCGGCACCGCCGGCATCGCCGAGATGCTGCTGCAATCGCATGCTGGCCAGCTCGAACTGCTCCCTGCCCTGCCGCAAGCCTGGCCGACCGGCAGCGTCAAAGGCCTCCGCGCCCGCGGCGGCTTTGAAGTGGACCTCGCCTGGCACGAGGGGAAACTGACCTCCGCCAATATCCGCAGCCTCGCGGGCGAACCCTGCGCGCTGCGGTATGGCAACACCACCCGCCCGGTCAAGCTGCCCGCCGGCCGCGCATTCCAGTGGGACGGGCACTGAGGCCCGTGTAGCATCCTGCGTAGCGTGAGCTCCTGCCTTGGCCGGACGGACTATCCCACGAGGGTGGAGAGCACGCGAAGCAGTGTTTGAGTTCCTGCACGTGGTTCGGACTATCCCCACGCGGGTGCTCGCGACGTGGACTGGCAGTTGAAACCGCGCACGCCGTGCGCTTTGGCCGCCGACTCATCGGGCGTCCCGGCCAAGATGTCGAGTCCTGAACACGCTGCGCGCCGCCTGGGGCGCTCAGGTCGTAGCGGGCGGGGGCAGTGCCGAATGGCGCTTCGTTAAGGCGCCATCACCCAACTCTCTTTGCTCCAGCAGGTTACACATAAGCCTGCGCGGTGTCGCCACGGCCAGATTACGGCGCGGCCCCGGTGTATCTCCCATGGGGCCCGGACCACATGGGAGATACACCGGGGTATCACAGGAATCGCGCCAGTTCTTCGGCTTGGAACTGGCGTCCGTGGGCAGGGGGCCATTGCCGGTGCCGGGAAGCCTGTTATAGGAGCGGTCCTTTCCTCAAGTGGCGTGGTTTCAGAGGCTTACACTTTAGCCGCAGGACCGTAACCGCTGGCGTGCAGTCGGCGCGGATTTGCGGTCTCCCGAGAAGGATGCGCCGCCTACACGTCGGCGGCTACGGCTCTTGAACGCGCCCTGTGGGGTCAGGGGCGGGGCGCATTTGCTTGTTGGCAAGGGGCGCTCGAGTCCTGATATTTGCAGAAGCTGCATTCGACTATGGCGGAGAACAAGAAGAACGTTTACGACGAGAGCAAGATTAAGACGCTTTCCTCGCTGGAGCACATCCGGCTGCGGACGGGCATGTACATCGGGCGCATTGGCGACGGGTCGCATTATGACGATGGGTGCTACATCCTGCTCAAGGAGGTCATAGACAACGCCATTGATGAATACATCATGGGCCACGGGCGGGAGGTGAAGATTGACGTGCAGGACAAGGCGGTGACGGTGCGCGACTTTGGTCGGGGCATCCCGCTGGGCAAGGTCGTGGATTGCGTGTCGAAGATCAACACGGGTGCCAAGTATAACGACGACGTGTTCCAGTTCAGCGTGGGCCTGAACGGCGTGGGCACCAAGGCGGTGAACGCGCTGTCGAAGGAGTTCCTGGTGCGCAGCTTCCGGGAGGGCGAGTTCGTCGAGGCGGCATTCAAGCTGGGCAAGATCAGGCACGAGAAGAAGGGCAAGGCCGCGAACGAGCCGGACGGCACGCTGATCCGGTTTGAGCCCGACCCCGGTATTTTCCAGTCATTCGAGTTCCACCCGGAGCACATCGAGCGGCGGCTGCGGCATTACAGCTACCTGAACACGGGGCTGAAGCTCATTTACAACGGGCAGACCTTCCAATCGCGCAACGGCCTGCTCGACCTGGTGATGGAGGACTTGCAGGCGGACGGCAGCGAGCCGATCTACCCGCCGCTGCATTACGCCGAGAAGACGCTGGAGTTCTGCTTCACGCACAGCAACAGCCGGTACGGGGAGACGTTCTACTCGTTCGTGAACGGGCAATATACCTCGGACGGGGGGACGCATTTGAGCGCGTTCCGCGAGGGCCTGCTCAAGGCGGTGAACGAGTACGGGCAGGAGAAGTTCGACGGGGACGACGTGCGCGAGAGCATGGTGGGCGCGGTCTCCATTCGCCTGAAAGACCCGGTGTTCGAGTCGCAGACCAAGAACAAGCTGGGCAACACGGAGATCCGCACGGAGCTGGTGAATCGTGTGCGGGAGGAGCTGCTGCAATTCTGCAACCGCAACAAGGAGATTGCGGAGAAGATCGTGGCGAAGGTGCAGGACACGCGCCAGCTCCGCAAGGAGCTGCAGGAAGTGAAGAAGCTGGCGCGGGAGCGGGCGAAGGCCATCACTATCCGCATCCCGCAGCTCAAGGATTGCAAGGAGCACTTCAACAAGGCCAAGGGCAAGGGAAAAGGCACGATGATCTTCATCACGGAAGGCCAATCAGCCGCCGGCTCGATCGTGAGCTGCCGCGACGTGAACAATCAGGCGATCTTCGTGCTCAAGGGCAAGCCGCTCAACGTGTGGGACCTCAAGCGCGATATCGTGTATAAGAACGACGAGATGTATAACCTCATGCGGAGCCTAGACATCGAGGACAACCTCGAGGGGCTGCGCTACGAGAAGGTGGTCCTGGCCACTGACGCCGACGTGGACGGGCTGCATATCCGCAACCTGCTGATCACCTACTTCTTCCGCTTCTTCGACCAGCTCGTGCACGACGGGCACTTGTTCGTGCTGGAGACGCCGCTGTTCCGGGCCCGGGACAAGCAGCAGACGGTTTACTGCTATTCCGAGGCGGAGCGCGACGCGGCCGCGGCCAGGCTGGGCAAGAGCTGCGAGATCACGCGCTTCAAGGGGCTGGGCGAGATCAACCCGACGGAGTTCAAGCAGTTTATCGGCAAGGAAATGCGCCTGAGCCAGGTGGAGTACGCGCCCAAGCAGGACGCGGCGGGCATCCTGGGCTTCTACATGGGCAAGAACACGCCGGAGCGCAAAGACTATATCATGGAGAAGCTGGTGGTGCCGGTGGCGGATTGACGGGCGGGCTCAGAAGAAGCTTCTGATGACCTCGGCGACCCGCTGGATCTGGGCATCGGTCATCTCGGGATAGATCGGCAGGCTCAGGCACTCGCGCGCGGCCTTCTCGGCGATGGGGAAACTGCCTGGCCTGTAGCCGAGGGAGGCGTAGCACTTCTGGAGATGCAGGGGCACCGGGTAGTGGAGGGCACACCCCACGTGGTTGGCCTCCAGGTGCTTCTTCAGCTCGTCCCGGCGCGGATGGCGCACGACGTATAGGTGATACGCGCTCTCGGCGCCCGGGGCTTCGCGCGGCAGTTGCAGCGGGGTGTCGGCCAGCAGCTCGTGGTAGCGGTGGGCCACCCGCCGGCGCTCGCGCGTCCAGGCGTCGAGGTGCTTGAGCTTCACGCCGAGGACGGCGCCCTGGATGCCTTCCATGCGGTAATTGAAGCCCACCTCGTCGTGGTAATAGCGCTTGGTGGAGCCGTGTTCGCGCAAGGATCGGGCGCGCGCGGCGTACGCGGCGTTGCGGGTGACCAATGCGCCGCCTTCGCCGTAGGCGCCCAGGTTCTTGCCCGGGTAGAAGCTGAAGCAGGACATGGCGCCGAAGGCGCCGATGACCTTCTTCTTGTACGTGGCGCCGTGGGCCTGCGCGGCGTCTTCCACAAGCGGCAGGTTGTGCTTGAGGCAGACGGCCTGGATCGGCTCGACCGCGAAGGGATGCCCGTAAAGGTGGACCGGGAGCACGGCCTTGGTGCGCGGGGTAATGGCACGTTCGACCAGTTCCGGGTTCAAGTTGAATGTGGCGTCGTCAATATCCACATAGACAGGCCGGGCGCCCACATAGGAAATGGCCCAACTCGTCGCGACGAACGTGAACGGCGTGGAGATGACCTCATCGCCCGGGCCCACGTTGAGCAGCAGCATCGCGATGTGCAGGGCCGACGTGCCGCTGTTGAAGCCCACGCAGTGCTCCGCGCCGCAGAAGCGGGCGAAGTCCTTCTCGAACTGCGCCACGTCGGGTCCGAGGCAAAAGGAGCAGTTGTCCAGCGTGCGGGCGATGGCGGCGTCAATGTCCGGGCGGATGCCGCGCATTTGGGCGGGCAAGTCGAGGTAGGGGATAGCGTTGTTGTTTTGGGGCGGATGGTTCATGTGTCGCTTAGTCGGGGTTGTCTTTAAGCCAGTCCTGGACCTTGTCCTGCCACTTGGCCCAATCGTCGCCGTAGTCGGCCTCGAGCAGGAACCCGAGGACCTCCTTTGCCTCGCCGGCCTTGGGGTGTTCCGGCGTGCGGGCGACCTCGAGCAGGGCAGGCAGTTTCAGGCTGTTAGGCCGGTTCAGGGCGTCGGCCATCAGCGTGTCCAGCGCGTCCTGCGGGAGATGAGGATCGGCCAGGAACTGCGCCAGCCTTGCGTAATCCTGATCGCTGACGAGGTTGCACAGATGCTTGGCGACCTCGATCTGCCCATCGGCGGGGAGGCGCGGGAACATGTCCAGCATCTGACGGGCCTTCGCGTCGGTGGGCGTGTCGGCAGTCAAAGTCTGATCGAGCATGTCCTCCCAATTGGTCAGGAGCGCGGAGGGAGCCGCTGCGGCCGGGGCCGGCTCGGCGGAAACCGCGGAGCTGGAAACGACCTCGGCCCGCTGGAGCCGAGGGTGCGGCGGCGGATTGGTCTCGGCCGTGCCTTGCGGCTCGTCGGCTGCGGGTGCGGAAGCTATCTCCCGGGGCGGCTGGCGGACCGGCCGCAGCCACACCAGGCCAACAAGCACCACGCCGGCAATTGCCGCGAGGGCCAACAAAACATTCCAGCGCGCGCCCAAGCTTCAGCCGCTCACTTGCTGACCGGCTTAGTGGCAGGGGCAAGCGGCGAGGCGCCCCCGGGTAACTCTGCCGTCTCGGGCGTCTCCTTCATCTTCAGCTTCTCATCGAGGATCTCGACGCCCGCCTCTTTGCGCACTTCCTTGATGTAAGTGGGGAACTGCTTCTGCATCGCCTGGGCCGTCAGCCCGTCCTTGATGTCGGATTCCGCCTTCGCGAAATCAACCTTCTGGGCCGGAATCTTCTCGCTGAGCTTGATGATATGGTAGCCGTAGGAGGTCGTCACGATGTCGCTGACCTGGTTCGTCTTCAAGGAGAACGCCGCCGCCTCAAACTCCGGCACCATCTGGCCGCGGGGGAACTTATACTCCCCGCCCTTTTCCTTGGAGCCCGGGTCTTCGGAATACTCCTTGGCCAGGGTGGCGAAATCCTCCCCCGCCCGGGCGCGCTTGAGCAGGTCCTGCATCTGCTTGTATTTGGCGGCCTTCCTGTCCTCGGAGAGCTCCATCCCGGTGGCGGGATCGCGCGTGGTCAGGAGGATATGGCTGGCGCGAACCATCTCGGGCATCTCGAACTTCGCCGGGTTCTCGTCATAATACTTGCGCGCATCGGCGTCGGTGATGTTGATCTTGAGCGCGCGTTTGAGCGCGGCCTCGGCCGTCAGCGCCTCGGTCCACTTTTGCAAGACCTCGTCCTGCGTGGCGCCCATGAGCGTCAACTGCCGCTTGAGGGCTTCATCGGAGCCCAGGCGCGTTTTGACATCAGCAAAGCGCTTCTCGGCCGCGGCTTTGCCGGCCGCCTTGTCCGCGTCCGTGGCTCGGGATAAGAGAAGCTGCACATTGATCAGTTGATCGAGGATTTGCTGCTCCAACAGGGCGCTTTCCTCGCTGGTCACCGGCCGTCTCGAGGCGGAGAGCTGGGACTTGGCGCGGATCACGTCTTCGTCCAACTGGCTGCGCTTGATTTCAAAGCCTTTGCCGCGCGCGATGACCAGGTCGGCAAACAAGTCGCTCGAGGCGGCGGCGGGCTTTTTCAGGGCGCTGGTGCTGTTGGTTTGGGCCGGCTCCCCGCTGGCGGTGCAAAGCACGGCCAGGGCGGCGAGCGGCGCGATAGTCTTAATCATATTCCTCATAGACAACTGCGTGCGCTTTCCATTCGGTTTATAGTTCAACGACGTGGACATTGCTGATGTCACGGTCCTTCTTAATCTCCTTCATCACCTCGGGCGGAGGGACGCTGTCGAGGTTAAGAACCGTGAGGGCCTGACCGCCCTCAGTGTCTCGGGTGAGGCTCATGCTGGCAATATTAACCTTGTGCCGCCCCAGGAGCGTGCCCAGGTAGCCGACGATGCCGGGCCGGTCCTTGTTGATCAGCAGCAGCACCACGCCGGACGGGACGATCTCGGTCGGCTGGCTGAACAGGCGCACGATGCGCGGGTTGTCCGGCGAGCCAAAGAACGTGCCGCCCGCCGAGATCAGCTTCTCGTCGCCGCGGAACACCTGCACGTGCAGCCACTCGTTGAACGTCACAGGCTCGTTCGACCGCTTCTCCTCGACGGTCAGCCCCAGCGTGGAAGCGATACTGCGCACGTTTACATTGTTCAGGTCCTTCACCGAAGCGCGCGACAGGAACCCCAGCAGGATGGCGCGGGTCACCGGGTCAATGTTGGGCAGCTCCTGCGCCTTCCCACCGAAAGTGATATGCAGCCGGTCGGCGTGGGGCGGCGCCAGTTGGGCCAGCAGGCGCCCCAGTTTCTCGCCCAAAGCCAGGTAGGGCTTGATCTGTTCGTAGGTCTTCGCGTCCAGGTAGGGCAGGTTGACCGCGTTGCGCACCTCGCCGGTGAGCAGGTAGCCCGCGATGACCTCCGCCACTTCGATGCCACATTTCTCCTGGGCCTCGTTGGTGCTCGCCCCAAGATGCGGGGTGAGCGTAATGGCCGGGTGCTTGCGGAACGGGTGCTCGGGCGGCAGGGGCTCAGTTGCATAGACGTCCAGCGCGACGGCGGCCACTTTGCCCGAATCCAGCGCTGTCAGCAGATCATTCTCGACGATGATCTCGCCGCGGGCGCAGTTCACCAGGCAGACTTTCGGCTTCATTCGCGCGAACGCCGCGGCGTTCAACATCCCGCGGGTCTGCTCCGTAACGGGCATGTGCACCGTGATGAAGTCCGCATTGCGGTACAGCTCGTCCAGCTCGCCCACCAGTTTGATGCCCAGCGCCTTCGCCCGGGCCTCGCTCAGGAAGGGGTCATACGCCAGCACCTTCATCCCGAACGCCAATGCCCGCTTCGCCACTTCGCTGCCGATCCGGCCAGACCCGAGCACCCCCAGGGTCTTGCCTGCCAGTTCCGCACCTTGGAACTGCTTGCGGTCCCACTTGCCGGCGGTCATCGAAGCAAAGGCCTGCGGCACTTTCCGCGCCAGGTTCAGGATCATGGCAAAGCTCAGCTCTGCCGTGGAGACCGTATTGCCGCCGGGCGTGTTCATCACCACGACGCCGTGCTGCGTGGCGGCTTCGACGTCCACATTGTCCACGCCCACACCCGCGCGGCCTACGACCCGGAGCTGAGGCGCCGCCTCGATCACCTTGCACGTCACCTTCGTCTCGGACCGCACGACCATCGCGGCGACATCATTGACCATCGGCAGCAATTCCGCTTCCGCCAGCCGTTTTGGCAGCACGACGACCTCGAACTCGGGCCGCTGCTGCAGCAGGGCGATGCCCTTTGGAGACACCGGGTCACACACTAGGATCTTCATATAAGAGAGCGGAGTATAAGTGCCTGATGGGGCTTGGTCAAAGTGTTAAAGGCTAAAGCCGCGGGGCCGCCTGGCGCCAACTGTGCGACGGAGTTCGTGCTACGGCAGCAATTCGGCTCCCGCGGAGCGGCGCTCTGAAGGCAGGCGTGCGGCTTTAGCCCACGGGGCCTTCGTCGCCGACGCCCCGCTAGCGCGTAGCGACGACTGGAGCCTGCGCCCCCTCGCACGCAGATGCTCTAAGGCACGACCCGCAGGCTGAAGAACTGCCACGGGGTCGCGCCAACAGCATTGGTGACGATGAACGTCCCGGTGGGGCTGAAGCTATTCGTCTCAATAACGGGCCAGTTGGACAGAGGCAGCGTTACGTTCGTTGTGGCCAGGACGTAGTAAGTGCCGCTATTCGGGCCGTTGGTACCGCTGAAGATGAAGTTGGTGCCGGAGAGCGTAATGCTGTTGATGCCTGGCACCGAGGCGCCGCCGGAGACAACCAGATTCACACTGTTGCCGGTGATGGCGATTGAAGCTGTCGCGCCCGCCGCCAGTCCGTGCCCGGTGACGGTAACCGTGGGGGCGCCCGCGCTGATGGTTCCCCCGGCAGCGACCTGGATCAAGCTGTATGTGCCTGCGCCCAGAGGGGAAGCACCCGCGTTATTGACAGTGAACGCATTGTTGACCAGGACCAACTGGCCTTGTGAGATGCCCGAGATGAACAGGGCCGGGTGGGTGGCGTCACCGCTGAAGCTGGTGGGGGTATAGGTCAGGGCGAGCGGCCCATTCAGGGTAATGGTCGCCGTGGTAGCGCCCTGGATGGCAGCGGCCGTGGAACCGGCGGCAGTACCGGTGCCGCTGGCGTTCAAGGTGATGCCGCCGACGAGAGAATAAGTCGAATAGGCGGAGGTGTCGAAAGTAGAGCCCGCCGCAATGGCGATGGAGGGCGTGCTGTTGATCGAGCCACCGCTGGCCAGGACCAACGTGCCGTTGTTAGTGATCACTGTTGGGCCGGTGTAGGTATTGGCGCTGCGTAGCGTCAGCTTGCCCGGGCCGCTTGCGGCCAGGGTGCCGTTGCCGGAGACAAGTCCCGACAGGGTCTGCGCGGCTGAGCTGGCGTAGTTGAAGATGCCATAGTTGGTGATGTTGCCGGCATAGTTCGTCGCGCCGGCGCTGACGCCCAGGCAGCCCCCGCCACCTATCGTCAGCGTGCTGCCGTTGGTG